>NZ_JBYTEN010000001.1:0-491002 GCF_058790595.1 Sphingomonas sp. EU05-FHT14C10
CCCCCACCCGGCCTCCCACTGAGCGTATCCTGGATGGGAGGCCGGGTGGGGGAGCGGGTCGGTGCCGCCAGAGGCGCTGTCTTGCGCCTCTTAAAGCCTTGGCAGTGAAGCGCGCGCTGACTAAGGTCCGCGCGCTATTTTTTCGATCGGATTCTTCCCCCACCATGAGCAAGCCCCGCTTCAACCGTGTCCTTCTGAAGCTGTCGGGCGAAGTGCTGATGGGGCCGGGGCAGTTCGGCATCGATCCCGATACGGTGGCGCGCGTGGCCGGCGAGATCGCCGAGGCCAAGGCGGCGGGGCACGAACTCTGCATCGTCGTCGGCGGCGGCAATATCTTCCGCGGGCTGGCGGCGGCGGCCAAGGGCTTCGAGCGCACCAGCGCCGACTATATGGGCATGCTCGCGACGGTGATGAATGCGCTGGCGGTGCAGAATGCGCTCGAGCAGATCGGCGTCGATACGCGCGTCCAGTCCGCCATTCCGATGTCCACGGTATGCGAACCCTTCATCCGTCGGCGCGCCGAGCGCCACATGGAAAAGGGGCGGATCGTGATTTTCGCCGCCGGCACCGGCAACCCCTATTTCACCACCGACAGCGCCGCCGCGCTGCGCGCCGCCGAAATGAACTGCGATGCGCTGTTCAAGGGCACTTCGGTCGATGGCGTCTATGATGCCGATCCGAAGAAGGTGAAGACCGCAAAGCGTTACGATACAGTCACTTTCAACAAGGTTCTGTCAGACGATCTGAAGGTGATGGATGCCAGCGCCGTCGCGCTTTGCCGCGACAACGACATCCCGATCGTCGTCTTCAACATTCGCGAGCAGGGCAATCTGCTGCGCGTGCTGAAAGGCGACGGCACCGCCACGATCGTTCAGAATAACGAGGAGAGATAAGGATGGCCGCTTACGATAAGGCCGATCTTGAGCGCCGCATGGCCGGCGCCACGGAGTCGCTGAAGCATGATCTGGGTGGCCTGCGCACGGGCCGCGCGAGCACCTCGCTGCTCGATCCGGTGACCGTCGAGGTTTACGGCGCGCACATGCCGCTCAATCAGGTCGCGACCGTGTCGGCGCCCGAGCCGCGCATGCTTTCGGTGCAGGTTTGGGACAAGTCCAATGTCGGCCCGGTCGACAAGGCGATCCGCTCGGCCGGCCTCGGTCTCAATCCGATCGTCGACGGGCAGAATGTCCGCCTGCCGATCCCCGATCTGACCGAGGAGCGCCGCAAGGAGCTCGCCAAGCTCGTCAATCAATATGCCGAAAAGGCGCGCATCGCGGTGCGCAACGTCCGCCGCGACGGCAATGACGCGCTCAAGGCCGACGAGAAGAAGGCCCTGCTGAGCGAGGACGAACGCAAGCGCCACGAGAATGAGGTCCAGAAGCTGACCGATTCGACGATCGCCGACATCGATGCGGCGGCGGCGGCCAAGGAAAAGGAAATCCTCAACAAGTGACGATCGCACGCGCCAGCCTTGAGCCGGCGGCGACGGGCGGGGGCGCCGGCGCGCCGCGCCACGTGGCGATCATCATGGACGGCAACGGACGCTGGGCGAAGGCCCGGCACCTGCCGCGCGTCGCCGGGCACCGCAAGGGCGTGGAAGCGGCGCGCAATGTCGTGCGCGCGGCGGGCGACCTCGGCATCGAGGTGTTGACGCTCTACGCCTTCTCGTCGGAGAACTGGCGCCGCCCCGCGAGCGAGATCGCAGACCTGATGGGGCTGCTCCGCCGCTTCATCCTCGCCGATATCGACGAACTGGCCGAGGCCGGGGTGCGGCTGAAGGTAATCGGCGATTATCGCGCGCTCGATCCTGATCTGGTCGCGATGATCGACGGCGCGATCGCGCGCACCGCGGACAATCGTCGGCAGACGCTGGTCATGGCGCTCAACTATGGCGCGCAGGACGAGCTTGTTCGCGCCGCGCGCACGCTGGCGGAGCGGGCAAGGGCGGGGGCGATGGACCCCGCAGCGATCGACATCGCGGCGATCGACGCCGAACTCGACACCGCCGACCTGCCGCCGCCCGATCTGGTGATCCGCACCTCGGGCGAGCGGCGGCTGTCCAATTTCCTGCTCTGGCAGGCGGCCTATGCCGAATTGCTGTTCGTCGACACGCTCTGGCCCGATTTCGACAAGGCGGCGCTCGAGCGTGCGATCGGCGACTATATGCAGCGCGAGCGCCGTTTCGGCGGGCTATGACCGGTAGCGCGCCCAGCGGATGGGGCGCCGAGCTTCCCAAACGGGTGGCGGTCGGCGCGATTCTCATCATCGTCGCGCTCGCGGCGCTTTATCTCGGCGGCTTCGCCATGTGGGCGCTTGTCGCCGCGGCCAGCCTGATCATGACGGGCGAATGGGCCGATCTCGCCCAGGCCAGTCCCGAACGGCGCAAGCTGGTGCGCATGGCGATTGTCGTGCCGCTCGCCATCCTGTCGCCGCTTGCGGCGGGCGCGGATGCCTTCGCCTTCGGCATCGTGCTGGCGACGGCGTTGTTCATATTGATGGTGACGCGCAGTCCCCGGCTGGCGGGCGGCATGCTTTATGTCGGCATCCCGGCTTTTGCGCTCATCCTCATCCGCTCGCAGCCGAACGGGCTGTTGCTCGCCTGCTGGACGCTCGCGACGGTTTGGGCGACCGATATCGCGGCCTATTTCTCGGGGCGGCTGATCGGCGGGCCCAAGCTGCTGCCGCGCGTCAGCCCCAGCAAGACCTGGGCGGGGCTGATCGGCGGCATGGTCTGTGCGCTGCTCGTCGGGCTGGGTTTCCATGCGTGGGGCGGGCTCGATCGCGGGCTTGCGCTCGCCAGCCCCTTGCTCGCGGTGCTTGCGCAGATCGGCGATCTCTACGAAAGCTCGCTCAAGCGCGCGGCGGGCGTGAAGGATAGCGGAACGATGTTGCCCGGGCACGGAGGCGTAATGGACAGGTTGGATGGCGTGATCACGGTCGCGCCTGCGGTTGCGCTGCTGCTGGTCGCGGGGGCGGCGGCATGAGCCGGCGGACCGTAACGGTGCTGGGCGCCACGGGATCGATCGGCAAGTCGACGCTCGACCTGATCCATCATGATCGCGACGCGTTCGAGGTCGTCGCGCTGACCGCTAACAAGGATGTGGCGGGGCTGGCGGATGCCGCGATCGCGCTCGGCGCGAAGCAGGCAGTGATCGGCGACGACGCGCTGCTGGGCGAATTGCGCGACCGGCTGAACGGCAGCGGCGTGGACGCTTCGGCCGGCGCCGATGCCGTGGTCGAGGCCGCCGCGATGGGCGCGGACTGGACGATGGCCGCGATCGTCGGCACCGCCGGGCTGCGGCCGACCATGGCGGCGATCGAGGGTGGGGCGACCGTTGCGCTCGCCAACAAGGAATCGCTCGTCTCGGCGGGCGACGTGATGACCGGCGTGACGCGCAAGGCCGGAGCGACGCTGCTCCCCGTCGATTCCGAGCATAATGCCGTCTTCCAGTGCTTCGATCATGATGCGCCCGCCCGCGTCTCGCGCGTGATCCTGACGGCGAGCGGCGGGCCGTTCCGCACCTGGGACTATGCGGCGATGGGGCAGATCACCCCGGCGCAAGCCGTGAAGCATCCCAACTGGTCGATGGGCGCTAAGATCTCGGTCGATTCGGCGACGATGATGAACAAGGGCCTCGAACTGATCGAGGCGTTTCATCTGTTTCCCGTCTCGGCGGAGCAGCTTGACGTCATCGTCCACCCCCAGTCGGTGGTGCATTCGATGGTCGAATATGTCGACGGATCGGTGCTTGCCCAGCTCGGCACGCCCGACATGCGCACCCCGATCGCGCACACGCTGGCCTGGCCGACGCGCATGTCGACGCCGTGCGAGCGCCTTGATCTTGCCAAGATTGGCCGGCTCGATTTCGAGCCTGCGGATACGACGCGCTTTCCCGCAATCGCCCTTGCACGCGAGGCGCTTAGCGCCGGTGGCGCGCGTCCGGCTGTGCTCAACGCCGCTAACGAAGAGGCCGTTGCAGCCTTTCTTGCCGGGCGGATCGGTTTCCTCGATATCGCCGCAATTGTGCGCGACACACTCGAGACTTATGATCCGCCTGCCCCGCAGTCCCTCGACGATGTGTTCGCGATCGACCGTGAGGCCCGCGCGCGTGCTTGCGCGGTGATGGAGGTGTTTGCCGCGTGAGCCATGGTCCCGGCCTGTTGATGACTGTCGTCGCCTTCCTGCTGGCGCTGGGGCCGCTCATTTTCCTGCATGAGCTTGGCCATTATCTCGCCGGCCGCTGGTTCGGCGTGAAGGCGGAAGCCTTCTCCATCGGTTTCGGGCGCGAGATTTTCGGCGTGACCGACCGGCGCGGCACGCGCTGGAAGTTCGGCTGGCTGCCGCTTGGCGGCTATGTCCGCTTTGCAGGCGACATGAACCCGGCGAGCCAGCCCAGCTCCGACTGGCTGGCGCTCCCCGCGGATGAACGCAATCGCACCTTCCAGGCCAAACCGGTGTGGCAGCGCGCGATCATCGTCGCGGCCGGGCCGCTTACCAATTTCCTGATTGCCGTCGTCATCCTTGCCGGCTTCGCGCTCGCCTATGGCGAGGTGCGGACCCCGCCCGTGGTCGGATCGGTGCTGGAGAAGTCGGCGGCCGCCAGGGCGGGACTCCGGCCCGGCGACCGGATCACCGCCATCAACGGTCGTTCGGTCGAGCGCTTCGACGATCTCGCGCGCTACGTGATTTCGCGGCCCGGCGAGCACGCCTCGCTCGATGTCGTGCGCGGCGGCGACAAGATCGCGCTTCCGATCGACATCGGCGTGAACGAGCAGCGCGACCGTTTCGGCAACAGCTACAAGTTCGGGCTGCTCGGCGTCGGCGCGACCGGCCAGGTCGTGGTTCCGGTCAGCCTGGCGGAGGCTCCGGCCGTCGCAGTGCGGCGCACCGGCGCGATCCTTGCGATGATGGTCGACGGGCTGGGCCAGATCATCACCGGGCGGCGTCCGGTGAGCGAGATGGGCGGACCGCTCAAGATCGCCCAGCTCTCGGGCGAGCAGATGGCGGGCGGCATCGACGATTTCATCGGCTTCGTCGCGCTGATCTCGATTAATCTGGGATTCATCAACCTGTTGCCAGTCCCTATGCTGGATGGCGGGCATCTGCTCTTCTACGCGCTCGAAGCGGTCAGGCGCAGGCCTGTCGATGCGCGCGTGCAGGAATGGGCGTTCCGCTCTGGACTGTTGTTGATTTTGTCGCTCATGGTCCTCGTGACCTTCAATGATCTGTCATCCTTCGGGCTATGGCGGGGGCTGGCCGGGTTGATCGGTTAGTCGGGCTGGGGCAGACGCCCCGTTTCAGTGATTCTCGTGCAAGGTGGGATTGGGTGAGGGCGACTAAGGTAACGACTATGGCCAGGCGGCATGGGTCCGTCCTGCTGATCGGCACCATCCTTGCCGGCGGCGCGGCGCCGGTTTTCGCCCAGGCCGGCGGCCAGGAGCAGCCTTCGCTCGCGCCGGCGCCTACGCTTGCGACCGCGCCCGTGCTGAATCTGCCGTCGCAGACGATCGGGACGATCCAGCGCGTCAACGTCGTCGGTGCCCAGCGCCTCGAGCCGGACACGGTGCGTTCCTATGTGAAGCTGCGGCCCGGCGGCACCTACAGCCGCGCCAGCCTGGACCAGGCGCTGAAGGACCTGTTCGCAACCGAGTTGTTCGCCGACGCGACGATCCGCGACGACGGTAACGGCGTGATCACCATCGAGGTGCGCGAGAACCCGGTCATCAACCGCATCGTGCTGGAAGGCAACAAGCGCCTGAAGGACGAGAAGATCCGCCCCGAGATCAAGCTCGCGCCGCGCCAGATCTACACGCGCTCCAAGGTCCGCGCCGATGTCGCGCGCATCATCGAGCTTTACCGTCGCCAGGGCCGCTTCGCCGCTGTCGTCGAGCCGAAGATGGTCCAGCTCGACCAGAACCGCGTCGACATCGTCTTCGAGATCACCGAAGGCGACAAGTCGAAGGTCCGCCAGATCAACATCATCGGCAACCACAAGTTCAAGACGAGCGAGCTGCGCGCGCAGATGGCGACCAAGCAGTCGCGCTTCTTCCGCTTCTTCTCGTCGAACACCACCTATGACCCCGATCGCCTGGCCTATGACCAGGGCAAGCTCCGCCAGTTCTACCTGACCGAGGGCTATGCCGATTTCCGCGTGACCTCGGCCATCGCCGAGCTGACGCCGGACAAGAAGAATTTCATCATCACTTATGTGGTGGAGGAAGGCGACCGCTACAAATTCGGCGAGGTGAAGGCCGAAAGCGACCTGCGCGACTTCAAGTCGGAGGTGGTCCAGCGCCTGATCCCGATGAAGAAGGGCGACTGGTACAACGCCAAGAAGGTCGAGGACACGGTGGACTCGATCACCGAGACTGCCGGCGTGTTCGGTTACGCCTTCGCCGACGTGAACCCGCAGTTCGAGCGTAACGGCGAAGACAAGACGATGGCGATCACCTTCCAGGTCGCCGAAGCGCCGCGCGTCTATGTCGAGCGCATCGACATCAACGGCAACACCAACACGCAGGACAAGGTCGTCCGCCGCGAGTTCCGCCTGCAGGAAGGCGACGCGTTCAACGGTTTCCTGGTCAAGCGTTCGCAGGATCGCATCAATTCGCTCGGCTATTTCCAGGACAAGCTGGAAATCAAGCAGTCGCAGGGCGCGTCGCCGGACCGCGTCGTGCTGACCACCAATCTCGAGGAAAAGCCGACCGGGCAGCTTCAGCTTTCGGCGGGTTATTCGAGCCTCGAGCGCTTCATCGTCAACGCCTCGATCACGCAGGACAATTTCCGCGGCAAGGGACAGACGGCGCGCGCGTCGGTCGACTGGTCGGCCTATTCCAAGTCGGTCTCGCTGGGCTTCACCGAGCCTTATCTGTTCGACAAGAACATCGCGATCGGCGGCGATATCTTCCGCCGCGATCTCAATTCGTTCAACTATCTGAACAGCAACCGCAATACCACCTATTCGCAGGTGACGACGGGCTTCCAGATCCGCGTCGGCGTGCCGCTGACCGAATATTGGCAGCTGCAGGGGCGCTACGGCCTCAGCTTCGACGACGTCACGCTCGACAAGAACACTTATTATATCGACGGCCAGTGCAGCCCGCTGCTCGCCGGACGCTATCTCTGCGACGCGATCGGCAAGCGCACCACCTCGTCGGTCGGCTACTCGCTGGCGTTCAGCAACCTCAACAACTCGCTGCGCCCGACCGCCGGCCACCGCTTCACGATCAGCCAGGATGTCGCAGGCCTCGGCGGCAGCGTGCGCTATGTCCGCACGCGCGTCGACGGCGCGAAATATTGGGGACTGGGCGGGGGCTTCATCTTTTCGATCCAGGGCGAGGCAGGCAATATCGTCGCGCTGCAGAAGAGCCCGGGGCCGGGCGTCGACGCGGTCCGCCTCGTCGACCGCTTCTATCTGGGCGATCCGCAGATTCGCGGCTTCGACATTCGCGGCATCGGCCCGCGCGTCGTGCGCTATCCGATCGACACGACCGACCCGAACAATCCCGTCGTGATCACCGATCGCAAGCAGACGACCAACGACGCGATCGGTGGGCGCTATTACTATATGTCGCGTGCCGAGCTTCAGCTTCCGCTGGGCGCGGGTGCGAAAAGCATGGGCCTGCGCCCGTCGATCTATGTCGATGCCGGCGCGGTCTGGGGCGTCGTGAAGCCGAACCTCATCGCCAATCCCAACGGCACGACCATTCCGGTGCGTGACGTGAACGGCAATCCGCTTTATACCGACGGGGCGGGGAACACGACCACCAACCCGATCAGGCAGGACGGCACGGCCAACACGCCGCTGGTCAACACGATCGCGCCGTTCAAGGAAGAGTTTTTGGGCAATACGCCCAAGCCGCGCGTTTCGGTCGGCTTCGGTGTGAACTGGAATTCGCCCTTCGGGCCGTTCCGCATCGATATCGCGAAGGCGCTGCTGAAAGAACGGGGCGACGATCCAAAACTGATAACCTTCAACGTAGGAACTCAATTCTGATGAAAAACTTTGCCATTGCCGCGGCTCTTCTCGCTGCGACCGCCATTCCCGCCGCTGCCCAGGCGCAGGTGGGCGTCGCCGACATTCCGTCTGCGGTCCAGCAGACTGCGGCTTTCCAGACTGCGACGACGCAGATGAAGACGACCTACAAGGCCCAGATCGACGCATTCAACGCGAAGCAGGCCTCGCTTGCCGCCGAGATCAAGCCGATGGTCGACGCCTTCCAGGCCGCGCGCGCCAAGCCGGGCGCCACCGACGCGCAGCTCAAGCCGCAATATGACGCGATCCAGGCCAAGCAGGCTTCGATGCAGCAGCAGCTCGCGCCGCTTTATCAGCCGCTCGCCCGCGCTCAGGCTTATGTCGAGGACCAGATCGTCCAGAAGCTCGACCAGGCGACCAAGAGCGCGATGACCGCCCGCCAGGTCAAGGTGCTGCTGAAGCCGGACGCCGCCTATGCCTACGATCCTTCGGCCGACATCACCTCGGCGATCGTGACCGAGCTCAACAAGCTCGTGCCGACCGCCAGCATCACCCCGCCGGCCAACTGGCAGCCGGGTCAGGCGCCGGCCGGCGCGACCCCGGCAACCCCGGCGCCGCAGGGCCGATGAGCGAGGGCGAAGGCGTCGGCGCCGCGATTGGCCCGCTGGATATCCGGCGGGTCATGGCGGCGCTGCCGCACCGTTACCCGATGCTGCTCGTCGATCGGGTCGAGGAAATCGTCCCCGGCCAGTCGATCGCGGCGATCAAGGCGGTGTCGGTCAATGAGCCCTTCTTCCAGGGCCATTTCCCGACCCGCCCGATCATGCCCGGCGTCTTGATCGTCGAGGCGCTCGCCCAGGCGGCGGGCGTCCTCGCGGTCGAGTCCTTCGGGCTCGCGGGATCGGGCAAGCTCGTCTATTTCATGGCGATCGAGGACGCGAAGTTCCGGACCCCGGTCGAACCCGGCGTTCTGCTTCGCCTCGAAGTCGAGTTCGTCCAGAAGCGGGCGGCGGTGAGCAAGTTCGCCGGCCGCGCGCTGATCGACGGCAAGGTCGCCGCGCAGGCGAACTTCACCGCGATGATCGCGGACCCGCCGGCGGCCTGATCAACCTTCACTTGTAATAGGGCGGCCGCACCTGTATGCGGCCGCCTTTCATTTGGCTGGTCGGAAACCAGCCGCCAAGGAGCCTGACCGATGAAGAAAGACACGCACCCCGACTATCACATGATCAAGGTGCAGATGACCGACGGCACCGTGTACGAAACCCGCTCCACCTGGGGCAAGGAAGGCGACACGCTGCAGCTCGACATCGACCCGACCGTCCACCCGGCGTGGACCGGCGGCAAGTCCTCGCTCCTCGACAGCGGCGGCCAGGTCGCCCGCTTCAACAAGCGCTTCGGCGGGCTCACGCTCGGCAAGAAGTAAGCGGCGGCGCGCCGGCAAGGGCGCGTTTCCCGATCGACGACAGGCCCGGTTGCCCTCGCAGGCCGCCGGGCTTTTCGTGCGTCCCCGCTACCTTGGTATAGGCGCGGCGCGGGTGAGCGCCCTGCTAGTCATGGCAACAGCGTGATAGATTTGGCTGTCTCGAGCCACTATCGTGACCGGCCGGCGTGTCGCCGGAAAAGGGGCTGGAGGCGCGTATGGCTGGCAAGAATCTCGATGGCGTAAAGCCCTACGGCGGCCCGGCGGCGGGCTGGGGCGCCTTGCGCGCGGTCGCGATCGCGATCCGCGACCAGATGGGCGCCAGCGCCAACAGTCGCGCGCTGCTCCAGATGAACCAGCCCGACGGCTTCGACTGCCCCGGCTGCGCCTGGCCCGACCCGAAGCATACCTCGTCCTTCGAATTCTGCGAGAATGGCGCGAAGGCCGTTACCTGGGAAGCGACGGCCAAGCGCGTCGATCCGGCCTTCTTCGCCCGGCACAGCGTCAGCGAGCTGTGGGAATGGACCGACTTCCATCTCGAGGATGCCGGCCGGCTCACGCACCCGCTGCGTTACGACGCCGAGACCGATCATTTCGTGCCGATTGAATGGGACGAGGCCTTTGCGCGCATCGGCGCGGTGATGCAGGCCATCGACGATCCCAATAAGATGGAATTCTACACCTCGGGCCGCGCGTCGAACGAGGCCGCATTCGTCTATCAGCTTCTTGCCCGCGAATATGGCACCAACAATTTTCCCGATTGCTCGAACATGTGCCACGAGGCGACCAGCGTCGGCCTGCCCAGATCGATCGGCGTCGGCAAGGGCACGGTGACGCTCGAGGACTTCGAGCATGCCGATGCCGTCTTTTGCATCGGCCACAATCCCGGCACCAATCACCCGCGCATGCTCGCGACCCTGCGTGAGGTGTCGCGGCGTGGCGCGCCGATCGTCGTCGCCAATCCGCTGCGCGAGCGCGGGCTCGAGCGTTTCCAGGATCCGCAGGTTCCGGTCGAGATGGCGACCAACAGCGCGACCCCGCTCGCTTCGGCCTATCATCTCGTCCGCGTCGGGGGCGACGTGGCGATGTTCAAGGGCATGATGAAGGCGCTGCTCGCCGCCGATGCGATGAATCTCGGCACCGGCGGCACCGGCCTGCTCGACCACGCCTTCATCGCCGAGCATACCGTCGGCTTCGAGGCGCTCAAGGCCGACATCGAGGCGACCGAGTGGACGAAGATCGAGGCGCGCTCCGGCCTCACCCGCGCCGCGATCGAGAGCATGGCCGAGGTCTATTGGCGCTCGGAACGCGTGATCATGTGCTACGGCATGGGGCTTACCCAGCACCGCCACGGCACCGAAAATGTCCAGCAGATGGCCAATCTGCTGATGCTTCGCGGCAATATCGGCAAGCCCGGCGCAGGCATCTGCCCCCTGCGCGGCCACAGCAACGTCCAGGGCGACCGCACCGTCGGGATTACCGAGATCCCGACCGAGGCGTTCCTGGCGCGGCTCGACAAGGCGTTCGGCATCACCAGCCCGCGTCCCCACGGCCATAATGCGGTCGAGGCGGTGGCGGCGATGCGCGACGGCACGGCAAAGGGCTTCATCGGCCTCGGCGGCAATCTCGCCGTCGCGATGAGCGATCCCGAAGCCTGCTTCCCTGCCTTCCGGAAGCTGGACCTCAACGTCCAGATCGTCACCAAGCTCAATCGCACCTGCTTGCTGACCGCAAAGGAAAGCATCATCCTGCCGTGCCTCGGCCGCACCGAGCAGGATGTCCAGCAGGGCGGGGTGCAGGCGGTGACGGTCGAGGATTCGATGTCGATGGTCCACGCCTCGCGCGGCAAGCTGAAGCCCGTCTCGGGCGATCTGCGTTCCGAACCCGCGATCATCGCCGGCATCGCCAAGGCGGCGCTACCGAAGACCGTCGTCGACTGGGACGGTCTCGTCGCCGACTATGACCGCATCCGCGACAAGATCGAGCAGGTCTTCCCCGACTTTTTCGATTTCAACGCGCGCATCCGCACACCGGGCGGCTTCCGCCTGCGTGTCGGCGCCTCGAACCGCGAATGGGATACGCCCGACGGCAAGGCCCATTTCCTCGTCTTCGCCGGGATGGACGAGGATGAAGGCCGCGACGATGGCATGCTGACGCTCACCACACTGCGCAGCCACGATCAGTACAACACCACCATTTACGGCCTGAACGATCGTTATCGCGGCATCACCGGGCGGCGCGACGTGATCTTCGCCAATGTCGACGATCTGACCGAACTCGGCCTCGCGCATGGCGATCTCGTCGATGTGATCGCGGGGCCGGGACGCGTGCTCGCGGGGCAGACCGTCGTCGCGCACACCATCTCGCGCGGATCGATCGGTGCTTATTATCCCGAGGCCAATTGCCTGATCGCGCTCGACGATCATGACCGGAGCAGCGGCACGCCGTCCTACAAGTCGGTTGCCGTCAGGCTGCGGGCCGCCGCGCGCGCCGACGCCGCCTGAGCAGGCCGTGATCGGCGAACCCGCCATTGCCGTCGGCTTCACGCGCCTGTCGCGCGATGGAGGCGTTGAACCGATCAAGCGCCTGCTGGCGCGCGAGACCCCGGTCGCGATCGAGATCAACGGCATCGGCTATGCCGTGCTCATGGCGACGCCTGCCGACCTCGAGGATCTCGCCTATGGCTTCCTCCTCACCGAAAGGCTGATCGACGGTGCGGCCGACATCATTGCAGTCGATGCGCATGACGCGGGACAGGGCGTGGTGCTGCGCATTGCCGTGATCGAGGCGGTCGGCGCGCGCCTGTTCAATCGTGTCCGTCATCGCACCTCGGATTCGTCCTGCGGGCTGTGCGGCATCGAGAATCTCGAACAGGCCTTGCGCCCGCTTCCCCCGGTCGCGCCGCGTTGGACCGGCAACTCGGAAGCCGTCTTTCGCGCGCTCGACGCGCTCGACGCGCATCAGGCCCTGAACCGCACCACGGGCGCGGTTCACGCCGCTGCCTTCTGTTCTGCGGCGGGTGACGTCATGACGGCGCGCGAGGATATCGGCCGCCACAACGCTTTCGACAAGCTGATCGGCGCGATGCTCCGCGCCGGGCAAGCGTGGGAAGGGGGCTTCGCGCTTCTGTCCTCGCGCTGCTCCTACGAACTGGTGGAGAAGGCCGTGCTGTCGGGCTGCGCGATGCTCGCGACCATATCCGCACCCACGGCGCTGGCGGTCGAGCGCGCGGCGGAGGCCGGCCTCGCGCTCCACGTCCTCACGCGCCGCGACGCCACGCTCGTCCGCCTCGCATGATCCTCGGCGCGGTGCTGGCGGGCGGTCAGGCCCGGCGCTTCGGCAGCGACAAGGCGCTGGCGCAGTGGCGGGGCAGGGCGCTGATCGATCATGTCGCCGCCACGCTTGCGCCGCATGTCGATGCGCTCGTGGTCTGCGGACGCGAGCATCCGGGCATAGCAGCGATCGCAGATCGACCACAGCCTGATCTCGGCCCGCTCGGCGGCATCAACGCCGCGCTTCACCACGCCCGCGCGCACGGTCACGCCTTCGTGCTGTCGCTTCCCTGCGACACGCCGTTGATCGACGAGGCACTTCTGGCCAGCCTCGCCGGGGCGGGCAGCTCCGCCTTCCTCGCCGCCATGCCGGTGATCGGCCTGTGGGAAAGCCGCCACGCCGAAGCGCTCGATGAGATGCTCGCCGGCGAAAGCAGCCGCTCGATCCGCCGCTGGGCGGAGAGCATAGGTGCCGTACCGCTTGAGCTCGGGCGCCCGCTCAACATCAATCGCCGCGAGGATCTCGACGATCTGCCCGCCTAGCCGTCGAGCACTTCGCGCACCTTCCTTGCCAGCGCCTCGATCGAGAATGGCTTGGCGATGAAGGCGACGTCGGCGTCGACCACGCCGTTATGGACGATGGCGTTGCGCGTGTAGCCGGTGGTGTAGATCACCTTCAGTCCCGCCTCGCGCCGGCGCAATTCGTCGGCGAGCTGGCGGCCGGTCATTCCCGGCATCACCACGTCGGTGAACAGCAGGTCGATGCGCGGCAGCGCCTCGAACTGCTCGATCGCGCGTGGGCCGTCGCCCGCATGGATCACGGTATAGCCCAGCTCGCGCAATGCATCGACGGACATGCGCCGCACCTCGGTCGCGTCCTCGACGACCAGGATCACTTCCTCGCGGCTGCCGAGCGGCAGATCGCCGCCGGCTTCGCCGGGCGCCTGCTCGCGCTCGCCGCCGGTATAGCGCGGCAGGTAGATCTTGATCGTCGTACCGCGCCCGATCTCCGAATAGATTTTCAGATGCCCGCGCGATTGCTTGACGAAGCCGAACACCTGGCTCAGCCCCAGCCCGGTGCCCTTGCCGATCTCCTTGGTGGTGAAGAAAGGCTCGAAGGCGCGTTCGATCACCTCTTCGCTCATTCCGGACCCGGTGTCGGTGATCGATATCATCACATATTGGCCGGCGCGCACGTCGTCATGCGCGCGCGCATAGCGGTCGTCGAGCTCGCTGTTCGCCGTCTCGATCGTCAGCTTGCCGCCCTCGGCCATCGCGTCGCGGGCGTTGACCGCCAGATTGACCAGCGCGCTTTCGATCTGCGTCGCGTCGGCATGGACTTTCCACAGCCCGCCCGCCAGCACCGTCTCGACCCCGATCGTCTCGCCCAGCGTGCGGCGAAGCATCTCGGACATGCCGGCGACCAGCTTGTTGGCGTCCAGCACCCTGGGTTCCAGAGGCTGCTGTCGCGAGAAGGCGAGGAGGCGCGCGGTCAGCGTCGCTGCGCGTTCGGCGCCGTCGCGGGCATTGGCGATGGCGGTGACGACTTTCGGATTCTCGGCGCCCGTCAGCCGGCGCTTCGCGATGTCGAGGCTGCCGATGACGATCGCCAGCATATTGTTGAAATCGTGCGCGATCCCGCCGGTCAGCTTGCCCAGCGATTCCATCTTCTGGAGCTGGCGGACCTGGCTTTGCGCGCGGCTGCGCTCGGCCATCTCGGCTTCCAGCTCGCGATTGGCGGCCCGCAGCGCCCAGATGCGCCGCTGCGCCTCGCCGACCACGATGAAGGCGAGGAAGACGACCACCACCCCGCTTCCGACCAGCACGGCGCGGACGATCCAGTTGGTCGCCGCCGCGCGGCTCGTCCGCCGTTCGAGCAGTTGCTGTTCGGTCTCGCTCATCCGTTCGAGCAGGGTCTGCGCGCGCTGCATCAGCCGCAGCCCGCCGCCGTCGCGCATCAGCGCCTGCGCGACCTGCACATCGCCGACGCGGATATGGCCGATTCCCGTCTCCAGCCGCGCCATCTTCGCGCCGATCGCATCGCGCAGCGCCGGCATCGCCGCGCGATGCTCGGGATTGTCGGCGGTCGCCTTGGCGAGCCCGTTCATCTCGTCGGGCAGTTCGGCGGCGGCCGAGCTATAGGCGCTCAGATAATCGCTGTTGCCCGTCAGCAGGAAACCGCGATAGCCCGTTTCGGCGCGCGTCACGAGCAGCTCGACGAGATTGATCCGGCCTTCGACTTCCAGCGTATGGCGGACCCATGCGGCCTGCTCCTCCTGCCGGAAGGACAGCCAGATGGCGCTCGCCACGGCCGCAATGAGCAGGATGAAGCCGGCGATCAGCGGGACGAGCGCCCGATTGGACCGAGACAAGGTCAACATGGCGCCACCGGACAGGGTTGCCGGCCTTCAGGCGCGGCGCAGGCGCCCCACTGCGCCCGATGGACCCTTGGCTATCGCGGTGCGCCGGTCCCTGCAACAATTTACAGTGCGGCGCGGGCCGCCAGCGCTGCGTCGCTTGCCAGCCGGTCGGCGCGCTCGTTGTCGGGATGGCCGGCATGACCCTTCACCCATACCCATTTGATCCGATGCGGCTCGGCGGCGGCGATCAGCGCCTGCCACAGATCGGCATTCTTGACCGGCTTCCGGTCCGCCGTCTTCCAGCCGTTGCGCTGCCAGCCCTTGATCCACTTGGTCAGCCCGTCCATCACATAGCGGCTGTCGGTCGACAGCGTGACCTGACAGGGCCGGGTAAGCGCGTTCAGCCCCTCGATCACCGCCGTCATTTCCATGCGGTTGTTGGTGGTCAGCGGCTCGCCGCCCGAAAGCTCCTTCTCGCGCGCACCCGAACGGATGATCGCACCCCAGCCGCCGGGGCCGGGATTGCCTTTGCACGCTCCGTCGGTCGCGATCTCGACATGCGTCAACTCGCTCATGCGAAGATCGCCTCGCCCCCGGCGGCATATCGTTCGAGCCGGCGGAGATAGGCGAGCGGATCCTTGCGCGTGACCAGCGCATCCGCCGGCGTATTGAGCCAGTCCCACGCCCGCGTCAGGAAGAAGCGCAGCGCCGCCCCGCGCGCCAGCACCGGCAGCGCCGCCCGCTCGGCTTCGCTCAGCCCGAAGCGCGCCGCATAGCCCGCGATCAGCGCGCCGCCGACCGCCGCGTCATAATTGCGTCCGTCGGCGTCGAACGCCCAGGCGCCGTGCATCACGGCCAGATCGTAGGCGCGGATATCGGTGCAGGCGAAGTAGAAATCGATCAGCCCCGTTACCCTGTCGCCGAGCATCAGGACGTTGTCGGGGAACAGATCGGCGTGAATCGCGCTGACGGGCAGGCCCTCCGGCCAGGCCGACAGCACGGCGTCGACATGCGGCCGCACCCGATCGAAAAGCCCCGCCTCGATCGAATCGAGGTCGCGCCCGCACCGCTCGAACAGGTCGCGCCACATGGCGACGCCCATCGAATTGGCGCGCACCTGCCCGAAATCGGCGAGTGCGCGGTGCATGTCGCCCATCGCCTCGCCCGCGGCGCGCGCCTGCGCAGGGGTCGGGTGGCTCAGCGATACGCCGGGCAGATACTCGATCAGGCAGGCCGGCCGGCCCGCCACGCTCTGGATCTGCACGCCGTCCCTGTCGGCAATGGCGCGCGGCACCGGGCTGCCGGCGGCGGCGAGATGATCGAGCAGCGCGAGGAAGAAGGGCAGGTCACTCGCATCGACGCGCTTTTCGTAGAGCGTCAGGATGAAGCGGCCCGTGCTCGTCTCGACCAGATAATTGCTGTTCTCGACGCCCTCGGCGATCCCCTTGGCCGAAACCAGCGTGCCCGCATCGTAGCGCGCGAGCAGCGCGCCGAGCGCCTCGGCCGAGACATGCGTATAGACAGCCACCCCGGTGTCGCGCCTTCAGGCGGCCTGCAGGCCGCGCGGCAGCTTGAACTGCATATTCTCGATCGTGGTCTCGACCTCTTCCTCGCTGATCGCATAGCGCGTCGCGAGCAGGTCGATCACTTCGCGCACCAGTACTTCGGGGGCCGATGCGCCGGCGGTCAGCCCCAGCGTCGCGACCCCGTCTAGCCAGTCGAAATCGAGTTCGTCGGCGCGCGCGATCAGCTTGGCGCGCGTGCCCTCGCGCTCGGCGACTTCGACGAGGCGGACCGAGTTGGAGCTGTATTGCGCGCCGACCACCAGCATGGCGTCGCACCGCGCAGCGATCGCCTTCACCGCCGTCTGTCGGTTCGAGGTCGCGTAGCAGATATCCTCGCCGCGCGGCCCGACAATATTGGGGAAGCGCTTGCGCAACGCCTCGACGATCGATGCGGTGTCGTCGACCGAAAGCGTCGTCTGGGTCAGGAAGGCGAGGCCGTCCGGATCGGCGGGGGCCAGCGTCGCCACATCCTCCTCGGTCTCGACCAGCGTCATCGCGCCTTCGGGGACCTGGCCCAGCGTGCCGATCACCTCGGGATGGCCGCGATGGCCGATGAAGACGATATGGCGCCCGGCCTCGATCAGCCGTTCGGCCTGGCGGTGAACCTTGGAGACGAGCGGACAGGTGGCATCCAGATAGGTGAGGCCGCGTTCCTCGGCCTTGCGCGGCACCGCCTTGGGCACGCCATGCGCCGAAAAGACCACCGGCGCATCGTCGGGCACCTCGTCCAGTTCCTCGACGAAGATCGCGCCCTGCGCCTTCAGCGTATCGACCACATATTTGTTGTGGACGATTTCGTGCCGGACATAGACCGGCGCGCCATATTTCTCGATCGCGAGTTCGACGATGCGGATCGCGCGATCGACGCCGGCGCAGAAACCGCGCGGCGCAGCGATCAGGAGCTTGAGGGGCGGGCGGCTCTGGAAAAGCGACATGGACATCGCCCTACGCCATTGCTTGCCTGCGTGAAAGCGCCTTCCTATGCTTGGGGCAAGGCTCGTTCGCAGCCGGATCGTTCTAAGGATGCCTATGTCGTCTCGTAAAATCGCGCTGTCCGCCTCGATTCTCACGCTTGCGCTCGCGGGCTGCAGCCAGCGCGGCGAGCTTTCCGGCGAAGGCGGAATCGGCGTCAACGTCGTGCGTTCGTCGTGCCCGGCGGTGGGCATCCCAGACTATACGGGCGACATCACCTACTTCAATCCGCCCCAGTCGCGCGAAGCGACGGCGATCGACATGGTCGCGACGCTCACCAACGTCCGCACCAGCTGCAACGATGCGGACAAGCAGAATCCGCAGGTCATCAGCACCTCGACCTTTGAGGTCCAGGCGCGGCGCGCGACCACGCAGGGCGCGCGCGACGTCGTCCTTCCCTATTTCACGGCGGTGCTGCGCGGCGGCGGCGTCGTTGTTTCCAAGCGCATCGGCACGGTGACGCTGCACTTCGCGGACGGGCAGGCGACGACGACGGCGTCGGGCACGGGCAGCGCGGTCATCACCCGCTCCGCCGCCACGCTGGCGCCCGATATTCGCCAGCGCATCCTTCGCAAGCGCAAGGCGACCGATCAGGATGCGTCGCTCGATCCGCTCGCCGAGCCCTCGGTGCGCGACGCCGTCCAGCGCGCGACTTTCGAAGTGCTGATCGGCTTTCAGCTCAACCCGGACCAGCTCCGCTACAACGCCACGCGCTGACCTCGACGCAAGCCGGTTGCGCGATCGGCAATTGACTCGCGCCACCGCCGCAGCCAAGGCTCGTCGGGTCATCGGCGGGCAACCGCCGGGGGCCGCGCGGGAGAGTGCGTCGGAAGCCGATCCGGTTTTCGCCGCCGCCGAAGGAGCAACCGCCCCGGAATCTCTCAGGCCAAGGGACCGCGCGGACCATTGACACTCTGGAAAGTGCGACCGCTTCGGCGGGCGCCGCCGAAGGGGTAACCTCACGCTTTCAACGGCATGGGGGAAAGCTCTCAGGTTCCGTGACAGAGGGGGCAGCAACCGATGACCGCTTTGGCGGTTGGCGGTGCTGTCACCAGTCATGAGGGAGCCGGGCGTTGAGCGAAGAACCGACAATCGAGATCGAAGACCGTCTGCTGCCGCTCGACGGATGGCACCGCGCGCAGGGCGCGCGCATGGTCTCGTTCGCGGGCTATGCGATGCCCATCCAGTACGAAGGCATCATTGCCGAGCATCTGTGGACGCGCACCAGCGCCGGGCTGTTCGACGTCAGCCATATGGGCCAGTTGCTCTTCACCGGCGAAGGCGCTGCCGAGGCGCTTGAGGCGCTGCTCCCCGGCGACATCAAGGGGCTGGCCGAGGCGCGCCCGCGCTATTCGCTGCTGCTCGCCGACAATGGCGGCATCCTCGACGACCTGATGGTCACGCGCCGCGCCGACGGGCTTTACATGGTGGTCAACGGCGCGACCAAGGAAGAGGATATCGGCGTCTTCCGCGATCTCCTGCCCGACGAGATCACGATCAACCATATGGAAGATCAGGCGCTGCTCGCGCTGCAGGGACCGAAGGCGGTCGACGCGCTGTCGCGCCTCGTCCCGGGCGTCGCTGCGCTCTATTTCATGGAGGCAGGCGCCTTCACGATCGCCGGGGTCGACGCCTGGATCAGCCGCTCGGGCTATACCGGCGAGGACGGGT
The DNA here is from genome assembly GCF_058790595.1 of Sphingomonas sp. EU05-FHT14C10. Classification (NCBI taxonomy): domain Bacteria; kingdom Pseudomonadati; phylum Pseudomonadota; class Alphaproteobacteria; order Sphingomonadales; family Sphingomonadaceae; genus Sphingomonas; species Sphingomonas sp. EU05-FHT14C10. The sequence continues at coordinate 19,240 of NZ_JBYTEN010000001.1, forward strand.
TCGAGATTTCGATCCCCGCGGACGCCGCCGTGGCGATCACCAGCCTGCTCTGCAACCAGCCCGAGGTGAAGCCGATCGGCCTTGGCGCGCGCGATTCGCTGCGGCTCGAGGCGGGGCTCCCGCTCTACGGCCATGATCTGGACGAGACGACGACGCCGATTGCCGCCGATCTCGGCTTCGCACTGTCGAAGCGCCGGCGCGAGGAAGGCGGTTTTCCCGGCGCCGAACGCATCCTGCAGGAGCGCGCCGACGGCGCAATCCTCAAGCGCGTCGGCCTTTTCGTCGAGGGACGCCAGCCGGTGCGCGAAGGCGCGATGGTGGTTGATGGCGAGGGCAACGAAGTCGGCCGCGTCACCAGCGGCGGCCATTCGCCAAGCCTCGAGCGCCCGATCGCCATGGCCTATGTGCCGACGGCCAGCGCCACGCCCGGCGGAACGATCAAGGTCGCCCAGCGCGGCAAGATTTTCGACTGCACGGTCACGCCGATGCCATTCGTCCCCCATCGATATCACCGCAAGGGAGCAGCCTGATGAGCTATTATTTCACGCGCGATCATGAGTGGATCAGCGTCAATTCGACGACTCACGACACGATCGCGACCGTCGGTATCACCGATTATGCGCAGGCCCAGCTCGGCGACATCGTGTTCGTGGAGCTGCCCTCGGTCGGCACGCACGTCACCAAGGGCGGCGACGCTGCGGTAGTCGAATCGGTCAAGGCCGCGTCGGACGTCTATGCCCCGGTTTCGGGCGAAGTCGTCGAAGGCAATGCCGCGCTCGAGGCCGATCCCTCGCTGGTCAACAGCTCGCCCGAGCATGACGGCTGGTTCTTCAAGCTGCGCCTCGCCTCCAGCAGCGAGCTCGACGGGCTGATGGACAAGGCCGCCTATCAGGCGTTCCTCGAAACGCTGTGAGCAAAGGCGCGCCCGATGGCGTGAATAGCGCATCGCGCTGGGACCCTCGGGACTATGCGCAAAATGCGGCATTCGTGCCGGCCATGGGCGCGCCCGTGCTCGCGCTGCTCGCGCCCCGGCCGGGGGAGATTATCCTCGATCTCGGCTGCGGCGACGGCGTGTTGACCGAAAAGATCGTTGCGGCCGGCGCGTCGGTCATCGGTGTCGACGCCTCGCCCGAAATGGCCGCGGCGGCAAAGGCGAGGGGGATCGATGCGCGCGTCGCCGACGGCCAGGCGCTCGCCTTCGGCCCGATCTTCGATGCGGTGTTCACCAATGCCGTGCTTCACTGGATGCTCGACACCCACGGCGTGGCGCGCGGCGTGTTTGCGGCATTGAAGCCTGGCGGGCGCTTCGTCGGCGAGATGGGCGGGGAGGGTAACGTCGCCGCCATCTGGCGGGCTGTCCGTGCCGAGCTTACCGAGCGCGGCCATCCCGTCCGCCCGCAGGACACGCACTGGTATCCCTCGGTCGCCGATTTCACCGCCGTCTATGCCGAGGCGGGCTTCGTCGACATAGCCGCGCAGCTCATTCCGCGCCCGACCCCGCTTCCCACCGGCATCGCCGGATGGGTGCGTACCTTCCGCACCGGGCTGATGGACGCCGACGGCATCGATCCGCAGGAGCAGGCCGAGATCGCCGACGCCGTAGAACGCCGCCTCGAGCCCGAGCTTCGCCAGCCCGACGGAAGCTGGATCGCCGATTATGTCCGCCTGAGATTCACGATGAGAAAGCCGCTCTGACCATGCGCTACTTGCCTCTTACCGACACCGATCGCGGCGCGATGCTGCAGACCATCGGCGCCCGTTCGATCGACGATCTGTTCGTCGACGTGCCCGCCGGGGCGCATCTGGCCATTCCCATCGAAGGCCTGCCGCTGCGCGCGACCGAGCTTGAGGTCGAACGCCATCTGACCGCGATGGCGCGCCGCAACACCGTCGCGGGCGAAGTGCCCTTCTTCCTCGGCGCCGGCGCCTATCGCCATCATGTCCCCGCGACAGTTGATCACATCATCCAGCGCGGCGAATTCCTCACCGCCTACACGCCCTATCAGCCCGAAATCGCGCAGGGCACGCTCCAGATGCTGTTCGAGTTCCAGACGCAGGTCGCGCGCCTGTTCGGCTGCGACGTGGCGAACGCCTCGATGTACGACGGCTCGACCGCGTGCTGGGAAGCGATCACCATGGCGCGCCGCATCACGCGCCGTGCCAAGGCGCTGATCTCGACGGGGCTTCATCCCCATTATGTCAGCGTCGCCGAGACGATGGCCAAGTTTACCGGCGACGATCTGCGCGTCGGCGCGCCGTCGCTCGAACCCGCGACGGACATCCCCGATCTGCTCGAGGCGGTCGATGGCGAGACGAGCTGCGTCGTCGTCCAGTATCCCGACATTCTCGGCCGGATCACCGATCTGTCCGATCTCGCCGCGCGCGTGCATGAGAAAGGCGCGCTGCTCATCGCCGTCGTCACCGAGCCGGTGGCGCTCGGCGCGATCCGCTCGCCCGGCGAGATGGGCGCGGACATCGTCGTCGGCGAAGGCCAGTCGCTCGGCGTCGGCCTCCAGTTCGGCGGCCCTTATGTCGGCCTGTTCGCCTGCAAGGAGAAGTTCGTCCGCCAGATGCCCGGTCGCCTCTGCGGCGAGACGGTGGACGCGGAAGGCAAGCGCGGCTTCGTCCTTACCCTCTCGACGCGCGAGCAGCATATCCGCCGCGAAAAGGCGACGTCGAACATCTGCACCAATTCGGGCCTCTGCGCGCTCGCCTTCTCGATCCACATGACCCTGCTTGGCGAGAAGGGGCTGCGCGAGCTTGCCATGCTCAACCATACGCTCGCCGTCATGGCGGCGGACCGGCTGGTCAAGGTGCCGGGCGTCGAGCTGATCAACGAGGGCTTCTTCAACGAATTCACCCTGCGCCTGCCGAAGGAGGCGCGCCCCGTCGTCCGCGCGCTCGCCGATCGCGGCATCCTTGCCGGCGTGTCGCTCGGCCGCCTCTATCCGGGCGCCGATGCGCTCGCCAACGGGCTGGTCGTCGCCGTCACCGAGACCACGACGAAGGTCGACATCGAAACGCTTGCCACCGCGCTTGAGGAGATCCTGGCATGACGATCAACCAGAGCGGATGGCGCCCCGAGCGCCCCGAAGGCGAGACCACCGCGTCCGCCGCAGCCACCTTCACCGGCAATCGCGCGCTGATGCTTGAGGAAGCGCTGATCTTCGAGATCGGAGACAGCGAGACGACGGGCGTCGATTTCCCGCATCTCCCGGCGCTGGACGAAGGCGCGAACCGCCTCGGCTATCTCGCGCGCAGCACGCCGATCGGCCTGCCCGGCCTGTCGGAGCCCGAGACGATCCGCCATTATACCCGCCTGTCGCGCCAGAATTACGCGATCGATCTCGGCCTCTTCCCGCTCGGCTCGTGCACGATGAAGCACAACCCGCGCCTCAACGAGAAGATGGCGCGCTTGCCGGGCTTCGCCGACATCCACCCGCTCCAGCCCGTCGATACGGTGCAGGGCGCGCTCGCGGTGATCAACGAGCTCGCCATGTGGCTGATCAGGCTCACCGGCATGCACGGCGTCGCGATGACGCCCAAGGCCGGCGCGCATGGCGAGTTGTGCGGCATCCTGTGCATCAAGGCCGCGCTCGAGGCGAAGGGCGAGGGGCATCGCAAGGTCCTGCTCGTCCCCGAAAGCGCGCACGGCACCAATCCCGCCACCGCCGCCTTCGCCGGCTATACGGTCGAGGCGATCCCCGCCACGCCCGAAGGCCGCGTCGATCTGGAAGCGATCAAGGCGCGCCTCGGGCCGGACATCGCCGGCGTGATGATCACCAATCCCAATACCTGCGGCCTGTTCGAGCGCGACATGAAGGCGATCTCGGACGCGGTCCATGCGGCGGGCGGCTATGTCTATTGCGACGGCGCCAATTTCAACGCGATCGTCGGGCGCGTCCGCCCCGGCGATCTCGGCATCGATGCGATGCACATCAACCTGCACAAGACCTTCTCGACCCCGCATGGCGGCGGCGGCCCCGGCTCCGGCCCGGTCGTGCTCTCGGAGGCGCTGTCGCCCTATGGCCCGCTGCCTTTCACCGAACGCCACGCCGACGACCATATCACGCTGGTCGAGGAGGAGACGGTGGGCGATCGCCATCCCCACAGCTTCGGCCGCATGACGGCCTTCCACGGCCAGATGGGCATGTTCACCCGCGCGCTCGCCTATATCCTCAGCCACGGCGCCGACGGGCTGCGCCAGGCAAGCGGCGATGCGGTGCTCAACGCCAACTACATCCTCCGTTCGCTCGAGGATGTGCTCGATGCGCCTTTCGCCGCCTCGGGCCCGTGCATGCACGAAGCGCTGTTCAGCGACGAAGGTTTCCCGGAGGGCTTCTCCACGCTCGACGTGGCGAAGGGGCTGATCGACGAGGGATTCCACCCGATGACGGTCTATTTCCCCCTCGTCGTCCACGGATCGATGCTGGTCGAGCCGACCGAGACCGAGAGCAAGGCCGCGCTCGATCAGTTCATCGGCGCGCTGCGCGCGGTGGCGGTTCGCGCCAAGGCCGCCGATCCCGCGCTCAAGGCCGCGCCGCACTTCGCGCCGCGCCGTCGGCTCGACGAAACGCTCGCCGCGCGCAAGCCGGTGCTCGTCTGGAAGGAAGCGGATCTGCCCCAGGCGGCCGAGTAGCCGCCTTCATGCGCTGATAGCGGAGCTTGCTGGACATCTGGTCCAGCAAGCGTAATGACGCGCGCGCAAATGATGGAGTGGACGATGGGTTATCGTGTCGTAGTCGCGGGCGCCACCGGCAATGTCGGGCGCGAAATGCTGAACATCCTCGCCGAGCGTGAATTTCCGCTCGACGATATTGCGGTGCTCGCATCCGCCCGCTCGACCGGCGACGAGATCGAGTTCGGCGAGACCGGAAAAATGCTCAAGGTCAAAAATATCGAGCATTTTGACTGGAAAGGCTGGGACATCGCGCTCTTCGCGATCGGGTCGGAAGCGACGGCGATCTATGCGCCCGTCGCTGCCGCCGCCGGCTGCACGGTGATCGACAATTCGTCGCTCTATCGCATGGACCCGGACGTGCCGCTGATCGTGCCCGAGGTGAATCCCGAGGCGATCGACGGCTATCGGAAGAAGAACATCATCGCCAACCCCAACTGCTCGACCGCGCAGATGGTCGTCGCGCTGAAGCCGCTTCACGATGCGGCGAAGATCAAGCGCGTCGTCGTCTCGACCTACCAGTCGGTCTCGGGCGCGGGCAAGGCGGGGATGGACGAACTGTTCGAACAGTCGCGCAACATCTTCGTCGGCGACCAGGTCGAGCCGCACAAGTTCACCAAGCAGATCGCCTTCAACGTGATCCCGCACATCGACAAGTTCCTCGATGACGGCTTCACCAAGGAAGAGTGGAAGATGGTCGTCGAGACCAAGAAGATCCTCGATCCCAAGGTGAAGGTGGTCGCCACCTGCGTGCGCGTGCCGGTCTTCGTCGGCCACTCGGAAGCGATCAACATCGAGTTCGAGGAAGAGATTTCGGCCGAGGACGCGCAGAAGATCCTCCGCGAGGCGCCGGGCGTCATGCTCGTCGACAAGCGCGAGGATGGCGGCTACGTCACCCCGATCGAATGCGTCGGCGATTTCGCGACCTTCGTCAGCCGCGTGCGCGAGGACCCGACGGTCGACAGCGGCCTCGTGCTCTGGTGCGTCAGCGACAATCTGCGCAAGGGCGCGGCGCTCAACGCCGTCCAGATCGCCGAACTGCTCGGCCGCCGCCACCTCAAGAAGGCGGCCTAGGCGGGAAGGGGAGTCGTCGACCTCGGCGGCTCCCACCTTGCCCTTCTGGTAAAGGAAAGGCCCCGTCGCGCGTGAGAGCAGCGGGCTGCAATCCCGCCGCTTTCCCCTTACTCCATCACCGCATGCGCCGGGTCTGGCTTGGCGGCCGGGCCCTTGGGCCTGCGCAGCAGCATCACCAGCGGGATGGTCACCAGCGTCACGATCGCCATCATCTTGAAGTCGTCGAGATAGGCGATCATCAACGCCTGCCGGTTCACCTCGGCGTCGATCATCGCCATCATCGAATCGCCTGCGCTGCCCATCGCCAGTGCGTCGGTCGGGTCGATCGAGGGCAGGCTGAAGGCGGTGATATGCCCGGCCAGATCCTGATGGCTGGTCTGCACATTGCGCGTCAGCATGAAAGTGACGATCGAGATGCCCGCCGACGATCCGATGCTGCGCAACAGGTTGAGCAGGCTCGCGCCTTCGGGGCGGTAGCGAGGGTTCAGCGTGGCAAAGGCGCTCATGTTGAGCGGCATGAACACCAGCCCCATGCCCAGCCCCTGGATGAAGCCGCTGGCGACGATCAGGTGCCAGTCCATGCCCAGCGACCATGTCGTCATCTGCCACAGCGATGCGGCCGCGACGGTCATCCCCGTGCCGATCAGGATGCGCGGATCGACCTTGCCGGTCAGCCGCCCCGCCACCCACATGCTCATCAGCACGCCCACGCCGCGCGGCGCGAGCAGCACGCCGGTGTCGATCACCGGGTAGCCCCATAAAGTCTGCAGCATCGGCGGCAACAACGCCATCGTCGCATACATCATCAGCCCGGTGACGAGCATGAAGAACATCGCGGTCAGCAGGTTGCGGTTGGCGAGCATCGCGCGATCGAACATCGGGTGCGGCGCGGTCAGCAGGTGGACGACGAACATCCACGCGGCCGCCGCGGCGACGCCGGCCTCGACGATGATCTCCCACGACGAGAACCAGTCCTGCTGCTGCCCGCGATCGAGCATGATCTGGAACGCCGACAGCGCAAGCCCCAGCAACGAGAAGCCGATCAGGTCGAATCGTCGCTTGACCAGCGGCCGCGACGGCAACAGCCACCACATCAGCGCCACGGTCACGATACCGACGGGCACGTTGACGTAGAAGCACCAGCGCCAGTCGAAATTGTCGGTCAGCCAGCCGCCGAGCACCGGCCCCATGATCGGGCCGATCATCACGCCCATGCCCCACACCGCCATGGCGGACGCCTGCCGGTGCGGTGGATTGATGTCGAGCATCACCGTCTGCGACAGCGGGTTGATGAACGCCGCCGATATGCCCTGCAGCGCGCGGAACAGCACCATTTCCTCAAGGCTGGTCGCGATGCCGCACAGCATCGATGCGATGACGAAGCCGATGGCCGAGAAGATGAACAGGTTGCGCGACCCCACCCGGTCGGACAGCCAGCCCGTCACCGGCATCGCGATCGCCGAGGCGACGATGTAGCTCGTCAGCACCCAGGTGATCGTGTCGGTCGTCGCGTTCAGGCTCGCCTGCATGTGGGGCAGGGCGACGTTGGCGATGGTGGTGTCCAGGATCTGCATCACCGTCGCCATCATCACGGCGACGGTCAGGATGCCGCGATGCTTCGTCTGAAGCGCCGCGCCGTGCTCGGGCTCAGCGGCCATGGTCGCCGGTGTCGACCTTCACATGCGCGCTCTGGCCGGCGATCAGCTGGCGCCTGGAGGCATCGTCGATCGCGATGCGCACGGGCACACGCTGCGTCACCTTCACCCAGTTGCCATTGGCGTTCTGAGCGGGGAGTACCGAGAATTCGGAGCCGGTGCCGGCGCCGATGCTCATAACATGGCCCTTCAGCTTGAGGCCGGGATAGGAATCGACCTCGACCTCGGCGGGCTGGCCGACGCGCATATGGGCAAGCTGGGTTTCCTTGAAGTTCGCCTCGACCCAGGAATTGCCGCTGATGACGATGCTGACGGCGGGCAGGCCCGTGATCATCATCTGGCCGACCTGCAGCCGTTCGGACTGGCTGACCTGCCCCGAAACCGGCGCGCGCATGTCGGTGCGCACAAGGTCCAGCGCAGCCTTGTCGCGCTGTGCGATCGCGGCGGCGATCTGCGGGTTCACGCCGGGCACCGCCGATCCTGTCGCCAGCTTGGCCTTCGCTTCGGCGGCGGCCGATACGGCGTTCTGCAACTGGACGCGCGCCTGCTCCAGCGCGTGCTGCGACTGCTGGAGGCGGGCAAGGGTGGTGAAGCCCTGCTTCTTCAGCGCGACCTGCCGGTCATAGTCTTCCTGCGCATTCTGGATCGCGTCGCGCGCACCCAGGATATCGCCCTGCTTGGCGTCGTAGCTCGACCTGAGGCTGGTCACGTCGACCTGCGCGGTGGCGATGGCGGCGTTCGCCTGCTCCAGCGCGATGCGATAGGGTTCGGGATCGATGCGGAATAGCAGGTCGCCCTGCTTGACCATCTGGTTCTCGCGCACGTTGACCGCCACGATCCGCCCGCCGACGTCGGCGCTGACCGAGACCTTGTCCTGCTGGACATAGGCATTGTCGGTCGAGACGTAGCGGCCCGAGGTCAGCCAGATATAACCGCCCACGGCGAGCAGCAGCAGCGGCAGCGCCAGCATGATCGCGGCGCGCGGCACGCGGCGGCGCGGCTTCAGCTCGGCGGGCGCGTCGGCCTTGGAATCGGCGACGATGGGGCGATCGGCGTCAGCCATGTTTTGCGACTTTCGTTGAACTGTCGGGCGCGTCGCCGCCTGCGGTCAGTCGCGCGCGCATGATTTCGAGAATGGCGGTGGCGCGGTCGCGCTCCTCGTCGCTGATCCCGGCCATCACCTCGTCGACCAGCGCGTCGCCCAGCAGGCGCAACTCGGTCAGCAGCGGCTGGGCCTTGTCGGTCAGGTAGAGCAGCCAGGCGCGACGGTCGCGCGGGTCGGGGCGGCGCTCGACCATGCCGGCTTCCTCAAGCCGGTCGACCATGCGGCCGATGGTGATCGGCTCGACGTCGATCAGCTCGGCAAGCGTTCCCTGGTTGGCGCCTTCGTTGCGCGAGAGGGTGAAGATCAGCTTCCACTGCGCGCGCGTGACGCCGATGGCGCGTGCGCGCTCGTCGAAGCGCCGCCGCATCAGGCGCGATACGTCGCCGATCAGGAACGTGAAGCTGTCACCCACAAGGACGAATATAATAAGCTATATATATTATATCAAGTGAAGGTTGTGTAACGGCGTCGCCAAATGCGTTCTTCCCCTGATAAGCTGGCAGGCAAGGAGAACGCGCATGTCCATGATGACCGGCGGCTGCCAGTGCGGCCGCATCCGCTACGAAGCAGAGATCGACGGCGACGACGCCTATCTGTGCCATTGCCGGATGTGCCAGCGCGCGACCGGGGGCGTGTCGATCGCCTTTCGCAACGTCGCGCGCGCATCGCTGCGCTGGACGACGCAGGAGCCGGAGCGCTATGCCTCCTCGCCCATCGCCCGGCGCGGCTTCTGTTCCGCCTGCGGCACGCCCCTGACCTTCGAATATGACGAGGGAGACAAAATGGACCTGACCGTCGGCAGTTTCGACGATCCGTCGCGTTTCGTGCCGCGCCACCATTTCGGCGCGGAAAGCCTGTACGAAGCCTGGCTCGACACCGGCGGCCTCGGTCGCACGCGCTGCGACGAATATCAGGCGCTCGTCGATCGCTGGGTCAAGGCGACAGGGGCGATGCCCGCGTGACCGAGTATTTCACTGCGTCCGATGGCGTCCGCCTGGCCTGGCACGAACGCGGCGAAGGCCGACCCGTCGTCCTCATCCACGGCTTCATGTCGAATGCGATGACCAACTGGGTGCGCTACGGCCATGCCGCCGCCATCGCCGACCGGGGCTTCCGCGTGATCATGCCCGATCTCCGCGCGCATGGTGATAGCGACAAGCCGCACGATCCCGCGCATTACCCGCCCGACGTCCTCGCCGACGACGGCTTCGCGCTGATCGAGCATCTCGGCCTCACCGACTATGATCTCGGCGGCTATTCGCTCGGCGGCCGCACCGTGGTGCGGATGCTGATCCGGGGCGCGAAGCCGCGCCGCGCCGTGGTCGCCGGCATGGGGCTGCAGGGGCTGACCGGCGCGACCCGGCGCCGCGCCCATTTCGAGCATGTCCTGCGCAATCCCGGCACGTTCGAGCGCGGCACGCCCGAATGGAATGCCGACAATTTCCTGAAGGCGACCAAAGGCGATCCGATCGCGCTGCTCAACGTGATCGAGACTTTCACCGATACGCGCGTGGAGGAAATCAGCGCGATCCAGACGCGCACGCTCGTCCTCACCGGCGACGAGGATTATGACAACGGCTCCTCCGCCGATCTTGCCGCAGCGCTCCCCCATGCCGAGCTTCAGGTCGTCCCCGGCGGCCATATGAGCGCCGTCGTCAAGCCCGAGCTTGGACAGGCGATCGCCGACTTCCTCGCGGCTTGACCGTCGCGCCGGGGGCGATCAGTCTCCGGCGCAACGATAAGGACTCTTCAGGGGAACAAGATGAAAGCCATGATCTCGACGCTCGCGCTCGCCGCGTCGCTGGCGCTCGCCACCTCGTCGCCGGCGCAGCAGCAGGCAGCGCCTACCGTTGCCCAGGCCGATGCCTTCGTCGCTTCGGCGGAAAAGGAATTGTTCGATTTCTCGGTCGATGCGGGCCGCGTCGCCTGGATCAATTCCACCTACATCACCGACGATACCGACGCGATCAATGCCATCTATTCGGAAAAGGGCACCGACATGTCGGTGCGTCTCGCCAAGCAGGCGGCCGAATATCAGGCGCTCCCCGGCCTGTCCTTCGATACCAAGCGCAAACTGGACATCCTGCGCGGCGGGCTCGTGCTGCCCGCGCCGACCACGCCCGGCGCCGCGAAGGAACTGGCCGAGATCACGACGCGCCTCGCCTCGACCTACGGCAAGGGCCGCGGCACGCTCAAAGGCAAGGAGATTAGCGGCAGCGACATCGAGGCCGCCATGGGCACCGATCGCGATCCCGACGACCTGAAGGAGATGTGGACGAGCTGGCACGACAATGTCGGCAAGCCGATGCGGCAGGATTATGCGCGCATGGTCGTCATCGCCAATCAGGGCGCGAAGGAACTTGGTTACAGCGATGTCGGCGCGATGTGGCGCGGGCAATATGACATGTCGCCTGAGGAGTTCGCGAAGCTCACCGACAAGCTGTGGGCCGAGGTGAAGCCGCTCTACGATCAGCTCCACTGCTACACGCGCGCCAGGCTCAACGCGAAATATGGCGATGCCGTCCAGCCCAGGACCGGGCCGATCCGCGCCGACCTGCTCGGCAACATGTGGGCGCAGGAATGGGGCAACATCTACCCCATCGTCGCGCCGCCGGGGGCCGGCGACATCGGTTATGATGTCGGCGACCTCCTCAAGGCGAAGAATTACGACGCGCTGAAGATGGTCCGCACCGGCGAGGGCTTCTATTCCTCGCTCGGCTTCGCGCCGCTGCCCGACAGCTTCTGGAAGCATTCGATGTTCCTGAAGCCCGCCGACCGCGAAGTGATCTGCCATGCCTCGGCGTGGGACGTCGACAACAAGGACGATCTGCGCATCAAGATGTGCATCAAGGTCAATGCCGACGACTTCACGACCATCCACCACGAGCTTGGCCACAATTATTATCAGCGCGCCTACAACAAGCAGCCGCCGCTCTACCTCGGCGGCGCCAACGATGGTTTCCACGAAGCCATCGGCGATTTCGTCGCGCTGTCGATCACGCCCGACTATCTGGTGAAGATCGGCCTGCTCGATCCCGCCAGGGTGCCGAGCGCCGACAAGGATATCGGCCTGCTGCTGCGCCAGGCGATGGACAAGGTCGCCTTCCTGCCCTTCGGCCTGCTCGTCGACAAATGGCGGTGGGATGTGTTTGCGGGCAACATCCAGCCCGCCGACTACAACAAGGCGTGGACGGCGATGCGCCTCAAATATCAGGGCATCGTGCCGCCGTCGCCGCGCGACGACGCGACCGCCTTCGATCCGGGCGCCAAGTTCCACGTTCCGGGCAACACGCCCTACACGCGCTATTTCCTCGCCCGCATCCTCCAGTTCCAGTTCTACGAGGCGGCGTGCCGGCAGGCGGGATGGAAGGGCCCGCTCCACCGCTGCTCCTTCTACGGCAACAAGGAAGTCGGCCAGCGCCTGAACGCCATGCTGGAAATGGGCATGTCAAAACCCTGGCCCGACGCGCTCGAGAAGTTCACCGGATCGCGCGAGATGAGCGGCAAGGCGATGCTTGCTTACTTCCAGCCGCTTGTCGCCTGGCTGAAGGAACAGAATAAAGGGCAGCAGTGCGGCTGGGTCAGCAGCGCCGCCGACTGATCGACCGCCCGTCATTGCGAGGAGGCGAAGCCGACGAAGCAATCCAGACGATGCCCCGGGCATCGCGCGGCTGGATTGCTTCGCTACGCTCGCAATGACGGAGAAAACGCAGGACCGCCCGCCATCCTCCGTTCGGGCTGAGCCTGTCGAAGCCCTTTCCTTCCTCTCCGCCAGACCGGCTTAGAGATAGCAGGCCCGCCCTTATCTGAACGGCGGCTCGTTGAAGGCGCGGAGCTTGCGGCTGTGGAGCTTGGCGCCTTCGCGGCGCAGTTCCTCGCAGGCTTCGATGCCGATGCGGATATGCTCGCTGATCGCGCGTTCGTAGAAGCGGTTGGCCTGTCCGGGCAGCTTCAGCTCGCCGTGGAGCGGCTTGTCCGACACGCAGAGCAGGGTGCCGTAGGGCACGCGGAAGCGATAGCCCTGCGCCGCGATCGTCGCCGATTCCATGTCGATGCCGACCGCGCGCGACAGCGAGAAGCGCAGCGCCGATTTGGTGAAGCGCAGTTCCCAGTTGCGGTCGTCGGTGGTCACGATCGTCCCCGTGCGCAGCCGGCGCTTGAGCGCGTCGGGCGTCTCGCCCGAAACCGTTTCCGCCGCGCGCGCCAGCGCCTGCTGGACCTCGGCGATCGCCGGCACCGGAATCTCGGGCGGCAGCACGTCGTCGAGGATATGGTCGTCGCGCAGATAGGCGTGGGCCAGCACATAGTCGCCGATGCGCTGGCTGGGGCGCAGCCCGCCGCAATGGCCGATCATCAGCCACGCCTCGGGCCGTACCACGGCGAGGTGATCGGTGATCGTCTTGGCGTTGGACGGGCCGACGCCGATGTTGACCAGCGTGATGCCGCCGCGGCCGGGGGCGATCAGGTGATAGGCGGGCATCTGGTGCCGCCGCCATGCGCTGTCGGTGATGACCCGATCGGGATCGGCGTCATCGGCGGTGACGAACAGCCCGCCAGCGCCCGACAGCGCGGTATAGCCCTTGTCCGCCTTCACCTCGTTGCACGCCCAGCGCACGAATTCGTCGACATAGCGGTGATAGTTGGTGAACAGCACATAGCGCTGCACATGCTCGGGCGGGGTGCCGGTATAATGGCGCAGCCGGGCGAGCGAGAAATCGGTCCTCAGCGCGTCGAACAGCGCGAGCGGACGCGGGGCGGCGTCGTCGGCGGCGGGCAGGCCGTCGGCGATCTCGTCGCCGATATGGGCAAGCTCGGTCGCGGGGAACCAGCGCGCCAGCTCGGTCGGCGCGACGCTTTCCAGCGCGATCTCGTGGCCGGGATCGAGCACATAGGGGAAGGGGATTTCCTGCCGGCTGCGCCCGACCTCGATCGTCACGCCATAATCGTTGATCAGCAGGTCGAGCTGCTCGACCAGATAGTCGCGGAAGATTTCGGGTCGCGTCACCGTCGTCGCATAGCGGCCCGGTGCGGTCAGGCGGCCGAAGGAGCGCAGCGGCGGGGGCAGGGCGGGGCCGTCATCGCCATGATAGGTCAGCCGCAACTCGGGATAGGCGAAGATGCCGTTGGCCCGCGCCGCCGGATCGGGCTTGATCCCGCGCGCAACGAAGTCCTCGATCGCCGAGCGGAGCGCGGCGACGGCCTCCGAATAGATGTGGTTGAGCTGGTTGAGGATCGCTTCCGCGCTTTGTTCTGTCATGGACGAGGTCTAGCCCCCGTCCATGACAGCCACAAGATCGCTATGCGGTCGGCGTAGTCGCGGGCGCCTGGGCAAGGTCTGGCTCGTCATCCTCGAACTCGGTGGTGCGGTGGGCGGCGAGGCGGGTTCCGCCATAGACTGCGGCCGCCGCCGTCGCCGCCACGCCGCCGACGATCGCGGCCGTCGCATAGGGGCGCTGCCTGGCAAAATCGACTGCCTGATGGAGCAGTTCGTTCGCCTGTTCGCGCAGCTCGCCGGCGCGATCGACGATGTCGGCGCGCAGAGCCGCGCCCTTTTCCTGCGGGGTCATCACGCTGCGGTTGGCGGCGGGAATGATCGGATCCTCGTTCATGGTCTGGGCTCTCCTTTCACGCGAACATGACAAGGGCCCAACGAGCATATCGTCCGATCTTTCCCGCCCGCGCGACGAAATGTGCGATCCGCGCTGCCGGTTAAATCATCAAAGCTGCGTCAGCATATGTTCGGCCGAGCTGACGTTGAAGTCGCCCGGCGCTTCGACGTTGAGCGCGGTCACCACGCCGTCGTCGATGATCATCGAGAAGCGCTGGCCGCGCGTGCCGAGGCCGAACTTCGATCCGTCCATCTCCAGCCCCACGGCCTTGGCGAAGGCGCCGTTGCCGTCGGCGAGCATCGTCACCTTGCCTTCGGTGCCCGCGCTCTTGCCCCACGCGCCCATCACGAAAGCGTCGTTGACGGCGGTGCAGGCGATCTCGTCGATGCCCTTGGCCTTCAGCTCCTCGGCCTTGTCGACGAAGCCCGGCAGGTGGCGCGCCGAGCAGGTGGGCGTGAAGGCGCCGGGCACCGAGAAGAGCGCGACCTTGCGGCCCTTGAAGAAGTCAGCCGAATCGACCTGCTCGGGGCCGGATTCGCCCGCCTTCACGAAGCTGGTCTGGGGAAGCTGGTCGCCGGTCTGGATGGTCATAGCGTCTCTCCTTGAAAAATCTGCGCTGGCTTAGGTCGTGCGGTGCGCGCGCCGCGTCAAGTCGGGCATGACGCGCGCCGCCGCTTCGGTCTATGATCGCTGCGATGGACGCTTTCATGTCAACCGTAGGCAAGCTGTTGCTCGCCATGCCGGGAATCGGCGATCCGCGTTTCGAGCGCTCGGTGATGATGATGTGCGCGCATGACGAAGGCGGGGCGCTGGGTATCGGGATCGGCAGGCTCGCCGCGCGCGTCAGCTTCCACGATCTGCTCGAGCAGTTCGAGATTCCGGTCGGCGTCGCGCCCGATCGTCCGGTGCTGCTCGGCGGCCCCGTCGATCCGCAGCGGGGCTTCGTCCTGCATAATGATGGCTGGGAAGGCGAGGATACGATCAGGATCGAGGGCGGATGGGCGCTGACCGGGACGATCGACGTGCTGCGCGCGATCGCCGAGGGAACGGGGCCTGAGCGCTGGCTGGCCACGCTCGGCTATGCCGGCTGGTCGCCCGGCCAGCTCGACGAGGAGCTGACGCGCCATGGCTGGTTCGTCGCGCCCGCCAGCGACGCGCTGCTGTTCGAGGCGAAGGTCGAGAGCCGCTGGCGGCAGGCCTTTCTCGCCGCCGGGATCGACAGCCGCATGCTCGTCGCCAGCCCGGGCGCGGCCTGAGCGCCATTAACCGATTATAGACGAATGCGGCGCACCATCGGCCAGCTGGAGTCATCCGGCCGGGGGGTGGGGCAATGCGGACTTTTTCGGGATTCGTGGCGGCTGGCGCAGCGCTGGCGATGGCGGCGACGCCGCTTCAGGCGCGCTGCTGGGACGAGGCGTCCGTCGTGGCCGCCAAGACGCGCGAACTGGACACCATGTTGATGGTTTCAGCGCTGCGCTGTCGCAAGGACGCCGCCAGCTTCCTTGCCGACTATAATCATTTCGTGCGGACCAGCCGCCCCGCGCTGCTCGAGATCAACGCCAAGCTGAAAGCGCATTTCGACGAGGGCCGTGGCCAGCGCGCGACCCTCGATGCGTTCGATTCCTACATCACGGCGGTCGCCAACCGCTATGGCGCGGGCAGCGACGGGCTGTCCTGCGAGGATTTCGGCTGGATCGCCAAGGCTGCGGTCGGCGCGGCGGGATCGGCGGCGCGCCTCGCCGAAATCGCCGAAATCTCGCGGATCGAACCGGTGCTGCCCGAGGGCCGCTGCAGTGATCGGGGATCGAGCCTGACGATCGCCGCGCGGCGCTGACGCAGCGTCGTTGCCGGCACGAAATTACATATAAGGATATCTTTATATTTGCCTTGGCGCGCCGGGGCGGTTAAGGGGCCGGCGCAACGGCCGCCATGATCGCGGTCAGGATTCCAAGGAGACCGCTAGTGGCTACCGCCCCCGCCGCGTCGTTCGACGACTATGTCGTGAAGGACATCAACCTCGCCGATTTCGGCCGCAAGGAAATCGAGATCGCCGAGACCGAGATGCCCGGCCTGATGGCGCTGCGCGCCGAATATGGCGCCGCCCAGCCCCTCAAGGGCGCGCGCATCACCGGTTCGCTCCACATGACGATCCAGACGGCGGTGCTGATCGAGACGCTGACCGCGCTCGGCGCCGAAGTCCGCTGGGCCTCGTGCAACATCTTCTCGACGCAGGATCACGCTGCTGCTGCGATCGCGGCCGGCGGCACCCCGGTCTTCGCGATCAAGGGCGAGACGCTCGAGGAATATTGGGACTATGTCGTCCGCATCTTCGACTGGGGCCAGGACACGGTCTGCAACATGATCCTCGACGACGGTGGCGACGCCACCATGTTCGCGCTGTGGGGCGCGCGCGTCGAGGCTGGCGAAGCGCTGTTCACGCCGTCGAACGAGGAAGAGGAAATCTTCGCCGCGACGCTGAAGAAGTTCCTCGCAGAGCGTCCGGGCTACCTCACCAAGACCGTCGCGGCGATCAAGGGCGTGTCGGAAGAGACCACCACCGGCGTCCACCGTCTTTACGAGCTCGCCAAGAAGGGCAAGCTGCCTTTCCCGGCGATCAACGTGAACGACAGCGTCACCAAGTCGAAGTTCGACAACCTCTATGGTTGTAAGGAATCGCTGGTCGACGCGATCCGTCGCGGCACCGACGTGATGCTGGCCGGCAAGGTCGCGGTCGTCGCGGGGTTCGGCGATGTCGGCAAGGGTTCGGCCGCTTCGCTCCGCAATGGCGGGGCGCGCGTGCTGGTCACCGAAGTCGATCCGATCTGCGCGCTGCAGGCGGCGATGGAAGGCTATGAAGTCGTGACGATGGAAGAGGCCGCGCTGCGCGCCGACATCTTCGTCACCGCGACGGGCAATGCCGACATCATCACCGTCGATCACATGCGCGCGATGAAGAACATGGCGATCGTCTGCAACATCGGCCACTTCGACAGCGAGATCCAGATCGGCGCCCTGTCCAACTTCAAGTGGACCGAGATCAAGCCGCAGGTCGACGAGGTCGAGTTCCCCGATGGCAAGAAGATCATCATCCTGTCGAAGGGCCGTCTGGTGAACCTGGGCAACGCCACGGGCCACCCGTCGTTCGTGATGTCGTCGAGCTTCACCAACCAGGTGCTCGCGCAGATCGAGCTGTGGACCAAGAGCGGCGAATATAAGAACGAGGTCTATGTCCTCCCGAAGCATCTCGACGAGAAGGTGGCGGCGCTCCACCTCGAGAAGCTGGGCGTGAAGCTGACCACGCTGACCCAGAAGCAGGCCGACTATATCGGCGTGCCGGTCGAAGGCCCGTTCAAGCCCGATCATTATCGCTACTGATCGGCCTTTTCGGCTCTGAACGAAATGTGGCGCGCGCCCTTTGGGGTGCGCGCCATTTTTCTTGGGGTCGCCGCCGCGCAGGATTGACGCCGCCCGCCGCGCGCGCTCTTTCGTCGCAACCCGGACTCGGGGCGGTAAAGGGGCGACAATCATGCGTTATGCGGTGACGGCGGTTTTGGCGGCGGTGCTCGGGGCGACGGGGGCTGGCGCGCAGACCGCGCCCGCGAAGGACGCCAAATCCGCTAGGTGGGACGTCAACGCGCCTCCCGGCCAGACCATCCGCGACGTGAAGATCGACACCGACGAAGGCACCTGGATGGATGTCGACGTCAGCCCCGACGGCAAGACCATCGTCTTCGATCTGCTCGGCGACATCTACACCATGCCGATCGCGGGCGGCACGCCCACGCGCATCGCCGACGGGCTCGAGTTCGACACGCACCCGCGCTGGTCGCCTGACGGCAGGCGGATTGCCTTCACTTCGGATCGCGGCGGCGGCGACAATATCTGGATCATGAACGCCGACGGCACCGACAAGCGGCAGGTGACCAAGGAGGATTTCCGCCTCCTCAACCAGCCGAGCTGGAGCCCCGATGGCCGTTACATCGTCGCCAAGAAGCATTTCACCACGGGCCGTTCGCTCGGCACCGGCGAGGTGTGGCTCTATCACGTCTCGGGCGGCGGCGGCGTCGTACTGGTCAAGCGCGCCAGCGAGCAGAACCAGAAGGAGCTTGGCGAGCCGACCTTCGCGCCCGACGGCAAGCATATCTATTACACGCGCAACATCACGCCCGGTCCGATCTTTGAATATGCGCAGGATTCCAACACCGCGCTGTTCGCGATCGAAAGCTATGACATCGATACCGGCGAAGTCGCGACGATCGCCGACGGCCCGGGCGGAGCTGTGCGCCCCGCGCCGTCGCCCGACGGCAGGAAGATCGCCTTCGTTCGCCGCGAACGCGCCAAGTCCAAGCTCTATGTGAAGGATCTGGCGAGCGGCGAGGAGCGCAAGGTCTATGACGCGCTCGATCAGGACATGCAGGAAACCTGGGCGGTCCAGGGCGTCTATCCCAACATGTCGTGGACGCCCGATTCGCGCAGCATCGTCTTCTGGGCGGGCGGCAAGATCCGTCGTGTGAATGCCGACGGCACCGGCGCCGCCGAAATCCCCTTCCATGTCAGCGACACGCGCGGGCTCATCGATCCGCCCCAGCCCAAGACGCCGATCGGCACCGATAGTTTCGAGGCGAAGATGCCGCGTTGGGCAAGCGTCGCGCCCGATGGCTCGCAGGTCGTCTTCGAAAGCCTGGGCAAGCTTTATGTGAAGGACATGGCGAGCGGAAAGCCGCGCCGGCTGACCAAGGGCGAAGGGCGCGAGCTCTGGCCGTCCTGGTCGCGCGACGGCAAGCAGCTCGTCTTCGTCGAATGGACCGATGCGGGGGCGGGGCTGGTCAAGACGGTCTCGGCGACGGGGGGCACCGCCAAGGCGGTCACCACCCGGCCGGGCCATTATGCCGTCCCGCGCTTCTCGCCCGACGGCAAGACGATCGTCTTCGAAGCGCGCCAGAGCGAAGGCCTGACGACGAGCAAATGGCAGGACGAACCGGGCGTCTACAAGGTCGCGGCAAGCGGCGGCGCTCCCGCCCTCGTCGCCAAAGGCGGGTCAGATCCGCAGTTCGGCGCGGACAATGACCGCCTGTTCATGGGCAAGGGCGGCCGCGGCGGGCGCAAGCTCGTCAGCACCGATCTCAATGGCCAGGCCGAGCGCGTCCATGCCAATGGCGATCTGGTGACGAGCTACACCGTTTCGCCGCGCGGCGATTTCGTCGCCTTCCGCGAGAATTACGAAGCCTTCGTGATGCCGCTGCTTCCGGGCACGCAGGATGTCGGCGCCGGCGCGCGCGGCAGCGGCCTGCCCGTCACGCGGGTCAGCGGCGACGGCGCGGACTATTTCAACTGGTCGAACGGCGGCAAGACGCTCAACTGGAGCCTCGGCCCGATCGTCTACAGCGCCGATGTCGCGACGATGTTCGCCAATGCGCCGGCTGCTGACGGCGCCGCATCGCCCAAGTTCGTCGCGCCGAAGACCGGCGTTTCGCTCGAACGCACGGTCGAGGCGGACAAGCCCAAAGGCACCTTTGCGCTCGTCGGCGCGCGCGTCGTCACGATGAAGTCGGCCGATGGCGGGATCATCGACGACGGCGTCGTCGTGGTGCGCGGCGATCGCATCATCGCGGTGGGCAAGCGCGGCGAGGTCGAGATTCCCGGCGGCGCCAAGTCGATCGATATGGCGGGCAAGACGATCATCCCCGGCCTGATCGACGCCCACGCCCACGGTCCGCAGGGTGAGGACGAGCTGGTTCCCGAACAGAACTGGTCGTCGATCGTAAACCTCGCGCTCGGCACCACGACCATCCACAACCCCTCGGCGCGCGCGGGCGAGATCTTCGTCGCGTCGGACATGCAGAAGGCGGGGCTCAACCTCGCGCCGCGCATCTTCTCGACGGCGGAGGTCGTCTATGGCGCGAAGGCGCCGGGCGTCTATGCGCAGATCGACAGCATCGACGATGCGCGCAACCATGTCCGCCGGCTGAAGCAGGAGGGCGGATACAGCGTCAAGAATTACAACCAGCCGCGCCGCGACCAACGCCAGCAGATCCTCGCCGTCGCGCGCGAGGAGAATATGATGGTGGTCGCCGAGGGCGGTTCGCTGTTCAACCTCGACATCACCCACATCGTCGACGGCAACACCAAGCTGGAGCATAATTTCCCGCAGAGCGTGCTCTACAAGGACGTGGTCGAGCTCTTCTCGCAGAGCAAGGTCGCCTACACGCCGACGCTGGTCGTCACCTTCGGTGGCCCGGCCGGCGATCCCTATTGGCGCGCGCATACCGATGTGTGGAAGCATCCGCTGCTGACCAGGCACGAGCCGCCCTCGATCCTCGATCCGGGCAGCGTGCGCCGCATGATCGCGCCCGAGGACGACTATGTCGATCAGATCAACGCGCGCGAAGCGCACAAGCTGGCGCTGGCGGGCGTTCCCGTATCGATCGGCGCGCATGGCCAGGAATCGGGGATCGGCTCGCACTGGGAGCTCTGGTCCTTCGTGCGCGGCGGCATGACGCCAGTGGAAGCGCTCCGCGCCGGCACGATCGAATCGGCGATCTCGCTGGGCTACGAGAAGGATGTCGGCTCGCTCGAACCCGGCAAGCTCGCCGATCTCGTCGTCCTCGATGCCGATCCCACGGTCGATATCCGCAACTCGGACAAGATCAGCCGGGTGATGCTGGGTGGTCGCCTCTACGACAGCGCGACGATGAACGAGGTCGATACCGGCAACTGGAAGCGCAAGCCCTATTGGTGGGAACTCGGCGCTGCCGGGGGCGCCGCGCCGGTCGCCAGGCCGGTCTCGCGCGACGTTGACTGACGGGCCATTCAAAGCCCCGCGCTTGCGATATGCGGGCGTGGGGCTCTAGACACTTGACCCGATGGCGGGCGCGGCTTCCTCGGTAGAATTGATCGTCGGCATCGTGCTGGCGCTGTGGCTGATCGGCGCGGGCTGGATGCTGCTCGCCGGCCTGCGCCTGCGCCGTGGCGCGCATGAGGCATCGCGCCGCGCCGATCGGCTGGCCCAACTCGTCGATTCAGCGCCCGCCTTGCCCCTCGTCGTGCGCGCCGACGGGCGGATCGAGGCGCCCGAGCGGCTCGGCGACTGGCTCGGTCTCGCGCGCCTGCCCAATTTCCTCAGCGACCTTTCCTCGACGGATGGCGGCCTCAATCCCGAGGATGCCGCCGCGCTGGCACGTGATGTCGGCGCGGCGCAGAAATCGGGCAAGCCCTTCACGCGCGGCGTCCGCGCCCAGAAATCGGCGCGCACCCTGCTGCTGCGCGGCGCGCCCGCACCCGCCGGGCTCGGCGCGCCGGGATCGGTCATCATCTGGTTCTTCGACGCGACCGAGAGCCAGGCCGAGATCGGCCGGCTGGGCGAGGAGGCCAAGCGCCTGTCGCGCGCCTTCGGGGCGCTTTCGGGGCTGATCGAGGCTTCGCCCGTGCCGATGTGGCACCGTGCCCCCGACCTCCGCCTGACGCTGGTCAACGGCGCCTATGTGAAGGCGGTCGAGGCGAATGATGCCGACGAGGTCGTCGCGCGCGGGCTCGAGCTTGTCGAGATGACCGGCGGCCGCAGCCCGCTCGCCATGGCGGCGGCGGCGCGCGACGCGGGCGAGCCGGTGACGCGCATGGTCCCCGCGACGATCGGCGGCGAGCGGCGGATGCTCAAGGTCGTCGACGTGCCGCTGGGCGATGCCGGCGTTGCGGGCTTTGCGATCGACGTCGACGAGCTCGAACAGGCGCGCGTCGCCTTCCGTCGCTTCGCCGAGGCGCAGCGCGAGACGCTCGATCGCCTGTCGGCCGGGGTCGCGCAGTTCGGTCCCGATCGCAATCTGATCTTCTCCAACCAGCCTTTCCAGCGCCTGTTCGGACTGAAGGCCGAATGGCTCGCCGAGCGCCCCGAATTCGATCGCCTGCTCGATCGGATGCGCGAGGCCGGGCGCCTGCCCGAGGCGCGCGACTATCGCGCCTGGCGCGAGGAACGGCGCGGCTGGTTCACCGATGCCAATGGGCAGGAGGAAAACTGGCTGCTCGCCGGCGGCGTCCATCTCCGCGTCGTCGCACAGCCGCTGCCCGATGGCGGCCTGCTCGTCATCTTCGAGGACCGCACCGAGCAGGTTGCGCTGTCGAGCGCGCGCGACACGCTGCTCCAGGTCCGCACCGCGACCTTCGACAATCTGTTCGAGGCGATCGGCGTGTTCGCCGCCGACGGCAAGCTCCACATCTGGAACAACAAGTTCCGCGAGGTCTGGGATTTCGACGAGGCGCTGCTCAACGCGCACCCGCGCGTCGATCAACTCGCCGAGGCGGCGGCGCGCAAGCTCACCAATCCCGCGCGCGGCGGCATGATCCGCGAGCTCGTCCGCGTCGCGACGGTCGAGCGCAAGCAGCGCAGCGGCCGCGTCGCGCTCAAGGACGGGCGGCATTTCGAGTTCGCGGCGGTGCCGCTGCCCGATGGCAACGCGCTGTTCACGATGCTCGACATCAGCGACAGCCGGCGCATCGAAAGCGCGCTGCGCGACCGCAACGAGGCGCTCGAGGCCGCCGACCGCGTCAAGACCGCCTTCGTCGCGAATATGAGCTACGAGCTGCGCACGCCGCTCACCTCGATCGGCGGTTTCGCCGAGATGCTGGCGGGCGGCTATGCCGGCAAGCTCGAGCCGACGGCAAAGGACTATGTCGGCGCGATCCTCGAATCGGTCGCGCGTCTCGGCACCCTGATCGACGACGTGCTCGACCTCACCCAGAGCGAGGTGAGCGGGCTGCCGCTGGAGCGCAAGGCCGTCGATCTCGCCAAGCTCGCGGCTGACGCAGCGGCGGGGGTTGCGACGCTGGTCGCAGAGAAGCGCATCGATTTCGACGTCCAGATCGCGCCATCGGTCGGCAGCGTGCAGGGGGACGCGCGCCGCCTGCGGCAGGTGCTCGATCATCTGCTGCGCAATGCGATCGGCTATACGCCGGTCGAAGGGCGCGTGCTCCTCTTCGCCGACGGCGAGGATGGTGCGGCGCGGCTTGTCGTGTCGGACAATGGCCCGGGCATGGACGCCAAGGCGCAGGCGCGCGCCTTCGATCGCTTCTCGCGCGCCGACGGCGATCGCGACGAATCGCCGTCGCTCGGGCTCGGTCTCCCGCTCGCGCGCCAGTTCGTCGAGGCGCATGGCGGCACGCTCAGCCTGCTGTCCGAACCGGGGCAGGGGACGGCGGTCTCCGTCGAGCTGCCGCGATGATCCTCGCCGATGAAGCCGAGGCGCGCGCGCTGGGGCAGCGGATCGCGGGGCTGCTCCGCATCGGCGACGTTATCGCGCTCAAGGGCGATCTCGGCGCGGGCAAGACGACGCTGGCGCGTGGCATCCTTGCCGCGCTCGGCCTCGAAGGCGAGGCGCCGAGCCCCACTTTCGCGATCGTCCAACCCTATGATCCACCGATGGTGCGCCTGCCCGTCCTCCACGCCGATCTCTACCGGATCGAGGATCCCGACGAGCTTTACGAGCTGGGGCTCGACGAAGCGCGGACCGACAGCGCGCTGCTGATCGAATGGCCTGAACGCATGGGTGATCAGCTCTGGGCGGACGCGCTCATCCTGACGCTCGAACCCGACGCCTCGGGCGGCCGGCGCTTGACAGCGGCGGTGCCGGCGGCTTGGGGGGATCGATGGCCGCCCAAATGATTCCTCCAGCCGCCGCGGCCGATTTCCTCGCCGCCGCCGGCTGGCCAGACGCCCGTATTCTCCCGCTTGCCGGCGATGCGAGCTTCCGCCGCTATTTCCGCATCGTCGATGGCGATCGCCGCGCCGTGCTGATGGATGCGCCGCCGCCGCACGAGGATCCCCGGCCGTTCCTCAAGATCGCGAAGCATCTCGACGAGATCGGCTTTTCCGCGCCGCGCACGCTTGCCGCCGATCTGGTCAACGGGCTGGTGCTGATCGAGGATTTCGGGGACGCGCGGATGCGCGAGACCGTCGACGAGACGCCGGCGCGCGAGCATGACATCTACGCTGCCGCCGTCGATCTGCTCGTCGCGCTCCACCGCCATCATGCCGCCGATCTGCCGCCCTATGGCCGTTCCGAATATCTGCGCGAGGCGAAGCTGCTGACCGAATGGTTCGCCCCCGCCGCCGGGCTCGACGTCGACGCGGCAGGCTACGAAGCGGCGTGGGACGACGTGCTGGCGCCGCTCTATCCCGAAAGCGCGCGGAGCGTGACGGTGCTGCGCGACTATCATGCCGAGAATATCATGCTGATCCCCGGCCGCGAAGGATCGGCGGCGCTCGGCCTGCTCGATTTTCAGGACGCGCTCGCCGGCCACCCGGCCTACGACCTCGTCTCGCTGCTGCAGGATGCGCGGCGCGACGTGCCGCAGGCGATCGAGGCGGAAATGCTCGCCCGCTATGTCGAGAAGGCGCAGCCCACCGGCGATTTCGAGGCCGCCTATGCGCTGCTCGGTGCGCAGCGCAACGCCAAGATCGTCGGCATCTTCACCCGCCTCTGGAAGCGCGACGGCAAGGAACGCTATCTGTCCTTCCTGCCGCGCGTCTGGACCTATCTGGAACGCGATCTGGCGCATCCGGCGCTCGCGCCGGTCAGAGCGTGGTTCGACGCCAACATTCCGGACGGAAAGCGCGCGGGCGCCCGCCTGACATGATTGGCGGGATACGCAAGCCGCTCGAAATCCGGCTCGATACCGTTTGCCCGCCGCTTAACGTGGCGATGGTGATGGCGGCGGGGCTGGGCAAGCGGATGCGCCCGCTCACCGCGACGCGCCCCAAGCCGATGGTCGAGGTGGCGGGCAAGCCGCTCATCGATCATGCGCTCGATCGCCTGCGCGCGGCCGGCGTGAGCCGCGCCGTGGTCAATGTCCATTATCTGGCCGACGCGATCGAGGCGCATCTGCGCAAACGCACCGACGGTCTGCAGATCGACATTTCCGACGAACGCGCTGCGCTGCTCGAAACCGGCGGCGGGCTCAGGAAGGCGCTGCCGCTGCTCGACGAGGATCCGATCCTCGTCGTCAACAGCGACAATCTGTGGGTCGACGGCCCGGGCGACACGCTGCGCATGCTCGCCGCGCGCTGGGACGATGCGACGATGGACGCGCTGCTTCTCCTCGTCCCGCTGGCGCGCGCCAATTGCCATGACGGGCGCGGCGATTTCCACATGGATGCGCTGGGGCGGCTGAGCCGGCGGCGGGCCGGCAAGGTCGCGCCTTTCGTCTATACCGGCATCCAGCTCATCTCGCACCGCCTGTTCGCCGATGCGCCCGACGGCGCTTTCTCGACCAACATCTTGTGGAACAAGGCGATCGAAGCGGGCCGCGCCTACGGCTTCGTCCATCAGGGCCTGTGGTTCGACGTCGGCACGCCGCCCGCGGTGCGCAAGACCGAGGCGATCCTGGCGAACGAATAGCTGCCGGGTCAGGGCTTGATCCGGCTAAACTGGATCAGGTTCGGCCCGTGCCGCTTCCACGCCGGTGAATCAAACTCTAGACTGCGCCCGTGCCGTCTCCCGCCGTCTTCACGATACCGCCGCACCGCGCCTTCGCGGATGCGCTCGTCGCCGGGCTGCTCGCGCGCTTTCCCGATGCGATGGAGATGGCGCGCGGCACCGTGCTGCTCCCCACCAACCGTGCGGTGCGCGCGATCACCGAGGCTTTCGTGCGCCGCGCCGAGGGCGGGTTGCTGCTCCCGCGCCTCGTGCCCATCGGCGATGTCGAGCTCGATGACCGGCTCGGCGTCGCGCTCGATCCCATCGATCAGGCGCCGATCGCCCCGGCGATCGATCCGATGGCGCGGCGGATGCGGCTTGCGCGCGCAATCCAGCAACGCCGTGTGCGCGCGGGTTCGCCGATCGATGCGGCGGAGGCCGTCCGTCTCGCCGCCGATCTCGCGCGCGTGCTCGATCAGCTCAATGTCGAACAGGTCGCGCCGCATCGCCTGCGCGATCTGCCGGTGGCCGACGAACTCTCCGCCCACTGGCGGCGCTCGCTCGACGAGCTCAAGCTGATCATCGAGGACTGGCCGGCGGAGCTGGCCGCATTGGGCCGGATCGATCTCAGCGACCGCCGCAACCGCCTGCTGGATCGCGCCGCCGCGCGCTGGAAGGCCGAGCCGCCCGCCGGATTCGTCGTCGCCGCCGGCGTTGCCACCACGGCGCCTGCCGTTGCCGGGCTGCTGCGCACGATCGCCGATCTGCCGCAGGGGCTGGTCGTCTTCTCCGCGCTCGATCTCGACATGCCCGATGAGGACTGGGCAGCGCTCGGTCCGCACGAGCCCGATGGGAGCGGCCGGCGCGAGCGCGCGATCGAAAGCCACCCCCAATATCATCTGAAGCTGCTGCTGAATCGCATGGGGATCGCACGCGGCGAGGTCGAGCGCTGGCGCTGGGGCGGGGGGCATGACGCCGCCGCCGCGCGCAGCCGGGCGATCGGCAACGCGCTTGCCCCTGCCGAAAGCACGAAGCGCTGGGCCGGCCTCGATGCATCCGAGCGCAGCCTCGCCGGCGTCGCCACGCTCGAAGTCGCGACCCCGGCCGAAGAAGCGCAGGCGATCGCCATTGCGCTGCGCGAGGCGGTCGAGACGCCCGCCCGCACCGCCGCGCTCGTCACCCCCGATCGCGGTCTCGCGCGCCGCGTCTCCGCGCACCTGATGCGTTGGGGCATCGCGGCCGACGACAGCGCGGGCGAGCCGCTGTCGCTCACGCCCCCCGGGGCGCTGCTCATCGCCGTCGCCGAGGCGATGGCCGAACGTTTCGCGCCGGTGCCGCTGCTCGCGCTCCTCAAACATCCGCTTGTCCGCGCCGGCGCCGAACGGCTCGACTGGCTCGAGGGCGCCCGCCTGCTCGATCGCGCCTTGCGCGGCCCGCGCCCCGCGCCGGGGCTGGCCGGGATCGACGCCTATCTCGCCGGCGGCGACAAGCGCGAACGCCCGCACCGCGCCAGGGCCGAACGCTGGTGGCAGGGCGTCCGCCCGCTGCTCGCCCCGCTCGAAACCGCGCCCGCAGCGCTTGGCGGCCAGATCGCCGCGATCCGCGAGGCGGTGACTGCGCTTGCCGGCGACGAAGGCTGGGCGCGCGCCTCGGGCCGCGCCGCCGCCGATCTTCTCGCGGCCGTCGAGGCCAATGCCGGGGAAGGGCCGGGCAATTCCGACCTTGAAGGGCTGCCGACGCTCATCGCCAGCCTCGCGCGCGAAATCCCGGTGCGACCGCCGCAGGGCGGCCATCCGCGCGTTACGATCCTCGGTCTGCTCGAGGCGCGTCTCCAGCAGGCCGATCTGATGATCCTCGGCGGCCTCAACGAAGGCGTCTGGCCGGGGTTGCCTGCACCCGATCCCTGGCTCGCGCCCAGCATCCGCGCCGCGCTCGGCCTGCCGGGGCTGGAAACGCGGATCGGGCTTGCCGCGCATGATTTCGCCAGTGCGCTCGGCGCGCCGCAGGTGCTCATCACCCGCGCGCGGCGCGACGCCAGCGCGCCCGCGATCGCCTCGCGCCTGTGGCTCCGCCTGCAGGCGATGATCGGCGATGCGCAGTGGCGGCGGATGAGCGCCACGCATCTCGCAAACTGGGCGCGCATGATCGATCGGCCCGCCGATTATGCTCCCGCACCGCGCCCCGCGCCGGTCCCGCCCGTCGCCGTCCGCCCCCGGTCGATCTCGGTCACCGAAGTCGATCGCCTCAAGGCCGATCCCTATGCCTTCTACGCGCGCTCGGTGCTGAAGCTGTCGCAGTTCTCGGCGATCGACGAGGATCCCACCGCCGCCTGGCGCGGCACCGCTGTCCACGCGGTGCTTGAGGCATGGGCGCGCGACGACGGTTTCGATCCCGCAAAGCTCCGCCCGCGCGCCGAGGAGATGCTGCGCCAGCCCGGCACGCATCCGATGATGCGCGCGCTCTGGGGGCCGCGCCTGCTCGAAGCCATCGACTGGATCGCGGCGACGATAGCCGAAGGCATGGCCGCCGGCCGCCGCCCCGTCGCCGTCGAGGCCTGGGGCAGCGCCGAAATCGCCGGCGTCACGCTCGGCGGCCGCGCCGACCGGATCGATCGCCTCGCCGGCGGCGCCCTCGTCATCGTCGACTACAAGACCGGAAAGGCGCCAAGCGCCGCGCAGGTTGCGGGCGGCTATGCGCAGCAGCTCGGCCTGCTCGGCCTGATCGCCGAACGCGGCGGCTTCAAGGGCGTCAGCGGCAGGGCGGGCGAGTTCGAATATTGGTCGCTCGGCCGCAACCGTGACGGCGGCTTCGGGCTGGTGGCGAGGCCGACCGACCCCGCAGGCGCGCGCGGGCGGATCGTCACCGATGATTTCACCCGCATCGCAGGCGATGTCTTCGCCGAGGCCGCTGCGAAATGGCTGACCGGCGAAGCGCCCTTCATTGCAAAGCTCAATCCCGAATATGCGCCTTATGCCGATTACGATCAGCTGATGCGCCTTGGCGAATGGTATGGCCGTGGCGACTGAGGGTTTCAGGCCGCTCGAGCGCCTCGCCGACGAGCAGCTTTCGGCGTCCGATCCCGGCGCGCATGTCTGGCTCTCGGCTTCCGCGGGCACGGGCAAGACGCATGTGCTCACCGCGCGCGTGCTGCGCCTGCTGCTCCGCCCCGGCTTCGATCCCGCGACGATCCTCTGCCTCACCTTCACCAAGGCGGGCGCGGCCGAAATGGCCGATCGCGTCCATGCCCGGCTCGCCCAGTGGGTCCGCCTCGACGAACCCGCGCTCAGGAAGGAACTGCTCGCACTCGGCGAGGAGCATGACGATCCCGACACGCTGGCGCGCGCGCGCACCCTGTTCGCGCGCGTGCTCGACGCGGCGGGCGGCGGCCTGCGCATCCAGACGATCCACGCCTTCTGCCAGACATTGCTGGCCGGCTTCCCGATCGAGGCGGGGCTGATCCCCGGCTTCCGCCCGATGGAAGCGCGCGAGGAGGCCTTGCTCGCCCGTCGCGTCCTCGCCGATCTCGCCGCCGGGGCGGAAGAGCGGAGCGACGCCGAACTGGTCGCCGCCTTCCAGGCGCTCAGCCTGCGTCTCGGCGAGGACGGCGCAGAAAGCTATCTGATGCGCTGCGCCCGCGCGCCCGAGGCGATGGCGACGCTCCCCACCGATCTCCGGGCCACGCTCGGCACCGCACTCGATCTGCCCGAAGGCGATATCGAGGCTGCGATCGCGCGCGAATGCGCCGACGACCGCTTCGACATCGCCTCGCTCCGCCGCGCCGCCGCCACCAATGCCGAATGGGCGACGAAGACCGGGCTGGATTCGGCCGACAAGGTCGCATGCTGGATCATCGGCGATGTCGCCCGACGCGCCGCCGATCTCGACATAATCGCCGCGCTCGCCTTCACCGCGACCGGCGATCCGCGCAAGATTTCACCCAAGCTCGAAGCCATCGACCCCGGCTATGCCGATGCCGTGATGCGCGTCGGCGAACGCGCGCGCGACCTGCTCGGCTGGCGCGCCCGCGCCCGGCTCGCCGATCTCTTCGCCGCCGCGCTCACCGTCGGCCGCCGTTTCGCCGCCGATTATGCCGAGGCGAAGCGCCGCGCCGGCGTCGTCGATTTCGACGATCTGATCCGCGCCACCGTCGCGCTGCTCGGCCAGCCCGGCATCAGCGAGTGGATCCGCTACAAGCTCGATCGCGCGACCGATCATATCCTCGTCGATGAGGCGCAGGATACCAACGCCCAGCAATGGGCGATCGTCGCGGCGCTCGCCGACGAATTCTTCGCCGGCTCCGGCGCGAAGGGCGATCGCAACCGCACGCTCTTCTCGGTCGGCGATTACAAGCAGGCGATCTTCGGCTTTCAGGGCACCGATCCGATCTTCTTCGCCGCCGCCCGCGCGCGCTTCGCCGCGCTCGCCGCCGAGGAACGCCCGCTCAACAGCCTGTCGCTCAATCGTTCCTTCCGCTCGACGCGCCCGGTGCTCGAACTGGTCGATACGCTGATCGGCGAGCTTGGCGACGAGGCGCTGGGTGAGGCGATCGCCGTCGAGCCGCACAGCAGCGCGCTCGACGGTCCGGGTTCGGTGACGCTCTGGGCGCCCGTCTCCGCCGCCAATTCCGAAGGCGCGGAGGAAGGCGAGGAGGAATGGCTCGACGACGCCACGCGCGCCTTCGCGGCCCGGCTCGCCAGGCAGATCCGCGCCTGGCTCGATGCCCCGCTCTGGCTCGAAAGCAAGGGCCGCCCGCTTGAGCCGCAGGATGTGATGATCCTCGTCCGCCGCCGCGGCGATCTCGCCGCGCTGCTCGTCGCGCGCCTCCATGCCGAGGGGGTTCCCGTCGCGGGCGTCGATCGGCTGCTGCTCGGCAAGCCGCTGGCGGTGCAGGATCTCCTCGCCGCCGCGCGCTTCGCGCTCCAGCCCGGCGACGACCTCAATCTTGCGGCGCTGCTCGTCTCGCCGCTCATCGGCTGGACGCAGGATCAGTTGCTCGAACATGGCCTGCGCGACGAGCATGTCGGGTTGTGGGAGCATATCCGCCGCCGCCCGGGCATCGATGCCACGCTGGCCGAACTGCGCGCAATCCTCGCCGCTGCCGATCTCGTCGCGCCTTACCGCTTCCTCGAAGGCCTGCTTTCCGGCGCGCTCGACGGGCGGCGCAAGCTGCTCCGCCGGCTGGGCGAGGAAGCGCGCGACCCGATCGAGGAACTGCTCAACGTCGCGCTCCAGTTCGAAGGCGAATCGAGTGCGACGCTCCAGCGCTTCGTCGACTGGTTCGATCGCGGCGATGTCGAGGTCGTGCGCGATTCCTCGCGCCCGCTCGATTCGGTGCGCGTGATGACCGCGCACGGGGCCAAGGGGCTGCAGGCTCCCCTCGTCATCCTCGCCGACGCGACGGTCGATCCGGCGAACAGCCCGCCGCGTGGCCTGCGCTGGGCGCCCGATCCCGAAGGCGATGCCGTTCCCATCATCCGCCCGCGCAAGGCCGAGGCGACGGGCAGCCTCGCCGATGTCATGGCCGAGGCCGAGGCGCGCGAACTCGCCGAGCATTGGCGGCTGCTCTACGTCGCGCTCACCCGCGCCGAGGAGAGGCTGGTCATCGGCGGCGCGCTCGGCCCGCGCGCCAAAGGCGTGGCGCCTCAGAAGAGCTGGTATGCCGCCGTCGAGCGCGCGCTGATCCGCCTCGATGCCGGGCAGGAAGCCGACCCCGACTGGACGAGCGTTCGCCATTTCACCGGCACCGGTCCGCCCGGCCGGAAAGCGCCGCGCCGCAGCGCTGCGACGGCGAGCATCGACGATGCGGCGATCCCGGACTGGCTTCATGCGCCCGCGCCGCAGGAATCGCGCCCGCCGCGCCCGCTTGCCCCCTCGGCGATCGGCGAGGATCTGGTCGCGGAGCCGCCGCCCGGCCCGGCGATGCGCGCTGCCGCCGAACGCGGCAAGCTGCTCCACGCGCTGTTCGAACGCCTGCCCGCGATCGCGCCTGACCGACGGCGCGAAGCCGCGCTGCGCTGGCTGGAGACAAGCGGCGGCGTCGGCGATCCTGCCGATCGCGCCGCAATCGTCGATGCCGCCATCGCCGTCATCGCCGATCCCGCTCACGCCCGGATATTCGGCCCCGATGCGCTTGCCGAGGCGCCGATCGCGGCGGTCGTGGGTGGCGCGGTCGTCGCCGGCACCGTCGATCGCCTGCTGATCGAGCCGGGCAAGGTGACGATCATCGATTTCAAGACCGGCCGGCGCGTACCCGCATCGGTGGATGCCGTTCCGCCTTACCATCTGAAGCAGATGGGGGCTTATGCCGCCGCGCTGCGCGTCATCTTCCCCGATCGCGCGGTCGAGGCCGGCTTGCTCTACACCTCCGGCCCGCGCCTCATCGTGCTCGATGCCGGGACATTGGCGCGCCACAAGCCCGACTTGCCGGCGCGCGAGCAAAGCTATGCGACAGGGAGTTGAGGAACGCGCCCGTCGATCCTACGTTCACGATCAAAGTTGATTCTGGAGTGCAGACACATGGCGACCAAGAAAATCACCGACACCAGCTTTCACGATGACGTGATCGCATCGGAAGGCCCCGTTCTCGTCGATTTCTGGGCGGAATGGTGCGGCCCGTGCAAGATGATCGGCCCGTCGCTCGAGGAGCTGTCGGAGGAACTGGGCGAGAAGGTGACGATCGCCAAGCTCAACATCGACGACAATCCCGATGCCCCGGCGCGCTATGGCGTGCGCGGCATCCCGACGATGATCCTGTTCAAGAATGGCAGCCCCGCCGCCACCAAGGTCGGCGCAGCCCCCAAGAGCCAGCTCAAGGGCTGGCTGGAAGGCGAACTGGCCTAAGCGCCGGCCCGCCGTCATTGCGAGCGCAGCGAAGCAATCCAGAATGCCCGGCATCGGGCTGGATTGCTTCGTCGGCTCCGCCTCCTCGCAATGAAGATATCGGAAAAGCGCCCGATCAGCTCCGATAGTCGGCGTTGATCGAGATATAGCCGTGCGTCAGATCGCACGTCCAAACCGTGGCGCGGCCCTCGCCAATCCCCAGGTCGGCGCCGACCTCGATATCCTGGCCCTTCAGATGCGCCGCGACCGGCGCCTCGTCATAGCCCTCGACCGCAAGCCCGTCGCGCGCCACCTGCGTCGCGCCGAAGCGGATCGACAGCCGGTCGCGGTCCGCCGGCTCGCCGGCCTTGCCCACTGCCATCACCACGCGGCCCCAATTGGCGTCCTCGCCGGCGATGGCGGTCTTCACCAGCGGTGAATTGGCGATCGACATGGCGACGCGGTGCGCGCTGCCGTCCGATGCTGCGCCGGTCACGGCGATCTCGATGAACTTGGTCGCCCCTTCGCCGTCGCGCACGACAAGCTGGGCCAGCTCGAGGCAGACCTGCCCGAGCGCCGCCGCAAAGGCATCCGCCCCGGCATCGTCATGCGAGGCGAGGGGACTGTTGCCCGCCTTGCCGGTCGCGAAGGCCAGCACCGTGTCCGATGTCGATGTGTCGCCGTCCACCGTGATGCACGAAAAGCTGCGCCGGTTCGCGGCCGCCAGCACTTGCTGGAGGAAGCCCGGCTCCACCGCCGCATCGGTGAAAATGAAGCCCAGCATCGTCGCCATATCAGGCGCGATCATCCCCGAACCCTTGATGATCCCGGCGATCGTCACCGTCTTGCCGCCGACGATCGCCGTCGCGGCCGCGCCCTTGGCGAAGGTGTCGGTGGTCATGATCGTCGCCGCCGCATCTTCCCAGCTACAGCTCGGCGCGGCGAAGGCCGCATCCAGCCCCGCCTCGGCCTTGTCGATGGGCAGCGGCACGCCGATCACGCCCGTCGAGGCGACGAAGATGTCCGAAGGCTCGCAATCGAGATGCGCCGCCGTGCGCGCCGCGATCGCCTCGACCGCCGCGCGCCCGCGATGCCCGGTGAAGGCGTTGCTGTTGCCCGCGTTGACCACCAGCGCACGGGCACGGCCGAGCACCAGCGCCTGGCGGCACCATTCGACCTCGGGCGAGGGGCAGGCGCTTCGCGTCAGCACGCCCGCCACCGCCGTGCCCGGATCGAGCGTGACATAGGTCAGGTCGCATCGATCCCAGGGCTTGTAGCGCGCCCGCGCCACATGCGCGGTCACGCCGTCGATGGCGGGCAGTGCGGGAAAGGGGCGGGCGAGGGGGGAAATGCTGGTCGACATGCGCGGCGCTATAGCCGCTTTTCCTCCACGGGTGCGTATTTTCGTTGCACATTCCAGTGGGCGTGCGAGGTTCGCCGCCATGTGGGGCTATTTACTTGAATCCTGGCGCACATTGCTGGTCGCCGCGCTGCTTTTCGCGCTCGGCCTCATCCTCATCTGGTCGTCGCATATCTCCGTCCCGGATATCGCGATTCCCGATTTCCGCCGCGCGCCTGCAGCGCCGAAAATGGACCCGATGCCCACCGCTGCGCCGTCGGTTAAGCCTTCGCCCGCCGCTGCACCCGCGTTCGATACCGCAAGCCTCGATCCGGCATGCCGCACGCCAGGTCCGGAAGTGGTGGCCGCGGCGGCAGAGGGCGATGCGGCAACCTGGTTCACCACAGACGATTATCCTGCCGAGGCGCTTCGCAAGAACGAACAGGGGCTGGTTGTCATTCGCTATCGGGTCGCCCTCGATGGCCATGTCGATCAATGCACCGTGGTCACCCCAAGCGCCTCGGCCTCGCTCAACGCCGCGAGCTGCAACATCCTTCGCGAGCGCGCTCGCTTCACGCCCGCGCGCGACGCACGCGGCTGCCCGGTGCCGAGCTATTCGACGCGCCGTATCCGCTGGCAATTGCCCGAAGTCTGGCCATTTGGTCGTTAACGCCGTTGCCGATGTCGGTTCTGGATGGACGCGGCGCGCGGGCGTTACTAAATGCGGTGCGACGATGAACATGCTGCTTTTCCTCTCCGCCCTGCTGAGCGCGCTGACCGGCGCGATTTCCAGCGTGCGCGCGGTAGAGGCACCGGCGCAGCAGGTCGCGGCGGGGCAACAGGCCGTCGCCGTTGCCGAACAGGTCGTCACGCTCGTCACCGCACGGCCCGCGCAGGGCCTGCCTGCGCTCGCCGCGCTTGCCGCGCTTGCCGCGATGGGCGAGGCGCGCGGGTTCGTCCTCGCGTCCGCTGAACCGATCTTCGCCGGCCGTCGCCGCGAATAGGATCGCGTTTCTCCGCCCGGCGGTGCGCTGGGCCAGCTGACCCATATCCGGCGCCCGGCATCCGGGCGCGCAACCATAATCTTCAGGAAAATCCCATGCTCGGCGGCATTGCCAAGGCCATTTTCGGTTCGTCCAACGACCGTTACGTCAAATCGCTCAACTCGATCGTCAGCAAGATCGCCGGCTTCGAGCCGACCCTCTCGGCGATGGACGACGCTCAGCTCGTCAACCAGACGGTGCTGTTCCGTGAACGCCTCGCGGCCGGCGAGAAGCTCGACAGCCTCCTTCCCGAGGCCTTCGCGACCGTGCGCGAAGCCGCCAGGCGCGTGCTCGGCCAGCGCCATTACGACGTCCAGATGATCGGCGGCATCGTGCTCCATCGCGGCGAGATCGCCGAGATGCGCACGGGTGAAGGCAAGACGCTGGTCGCCACGCTCGCCACCTATCTCAACGCGCTGCCCGGCACTGGCGTCCATGTCGTCACCGTGAACGACTATCTCGCCCGCCGCGACGCCGACTGGATGGGTCAGGTCTATCGCTTCCTCGGCCTCACCACGGGCGTGATCGTCCCCAACCTCACCGACGATCAGCGCCGCGCGGCCTATGCCGCCGACATCACCTACGGCACGAACAACGAGTTCGGCTTCGACTATCTGCGCGACAACATGAAATATGACCGCGCCCAGATGGTGCAGCGCCCCTTCGCCTATGCGATCGTCGACGAGGTCGATTCGATTCTGATCGACGAGGCGCGCACCCCGCTGATCATCTCGGGTCCGACCGACGACAAGTCCGAGCTGTACAAGCAGGTCGACGCGATCGTGAAGCAGCTCGTCCCCGTCGATTATGAGGTGGACGAAAAGCAGCGCAGCGTGACGCTGACCGAGGACGGCACCGAAAAGGCCGAGCGCCTGCTCGAAGGCGCGGGGTTGCTCGAAGGCGCCAATCTCTACGATTTCGAGAATACGCAGGTGGTCCACCACCTCAATCAGGCGCTCCGCGCGAACGTGATGTTCAAGCGCGACATCGATTATATCGTGAAGGAAGGTAAGGTCGTCATCATCGACGAGTTCACCGGCCGCATGATGGACGGGCGTCGTTGGTCCGACGGCCTGCACCAGGCCGTCGAGGCCAAGGAAGCGGTGAATATCGAGCCGGAGAACCAGACGCTCGCCTCGATCACCTTCCAGAATTATTTCCGCATGTATCCCAAGCTCGGCGGCATGACCGGCACCGCGGCGACCGAGGCGGCGGAATTCTTTGACATCTACAAGATGAACGTGGTCACCATTCCCACCAACCTGCCCGTGCAGCGCGTGGACGAGGAAGATCAGTTCTACAAGAATATCAATGACAAGTTCGGCGCTATTGCGAAGTCGATCGAAGAACATTCGGCCAAGGGCCAGCCCGTGCTGGTCGGCACCGTCTCGATCGAGAAATCCGAGCTTCTGTCGCAGTTCCTTCGCCAGCTCAACGTCCGCCACGAAGTGCTCAACGCCCGCTTCCATGAAAAGGAAGCGCATATCGTGGCGCAGGCCGGCCGCCTCGGCGCGGTGACGATCGCCACCAACATGGCGGGCCGCGGCACCGACATCCAACTTGGCGGCAATGTCGAGTTCCGCGTCTCCGACGAGCTTCGCGACATGCCTGAAGGCCCCGAGCGCGAGGCCGCGATCGCGCGCATCGAGGCCGAGGTCAGCGCCGAACGCGAACAAGTCCGCGCCGCCGGCGGCCTGTTTGTGCTGGCGACCGAACGCCACGAGAGCCGCCGCATCGACAACCAGCTGCGCGGCCGTTCGGGCCGCCAGGGCGATCCCGGCCTCAGCCGCTTCTACCTGTCGCTCGACGACGATCTGCTGCGCATCTTCGGGCCGGACACGATGTTCGCCAAGATGATGAACAAGAACCTTGCGGACGGCGAGGCGATCGGCTCGCGCTGGCTCTCCAAGGCGATCGAGACCGCGCAGAAGAAGGTCGAGGCGCGCAACTACGACATCCGCAAGCAGGTCGTCGAATATGACGACGTGATGAACGATCAGCGCAAGGTGATCTACGAGCAGCGCGCCGACATCATGGATGCCGACGTGATCGACGATGTCGTCAGCGACATGCGTCTCGAGACGGTGAACGCGCTGGTCGGCGAGGCCTGCCCGCCCAACAGCTATCCCGAGCAGTGGAACGTCGCCGGCCTCAAGCAGCGTGCGAAGGATGTCCTCGGCGTCGATGCGCCGATCGAGGATTGGGTGCAGGAGGATCAGGTCTCGCCCGAGATTCTCGACGAGCGCCTGTCCGCCGCCGCCGACGCGCTCATCAAGGAAAAGGCGGATTCGCTCGATCCGGACACCTGGCTCCAGGTCGAAAAGAGCATCCTGCTCCAGAATCTCGACCATCACTGGAAGGAACATCTGTCGACGCTCGATGCGCTGCGTCAGGTCATCCATCTGCGCGCCTATGCGCAGAAGACGCCGATCAACGAGTATAAGCAGGAAGCCTTCGCGCTGTTCGAGCGCATGATCGAGGCGATCCGCGAGGATGTGACGCGCGTCGTCGCCAATGCGCAGTTTATGGCGCCCCCGCCGCTGCCCGAGATGCCCGATATCTTCACCACGCATTTCGATCCGCTGACGGGCGAGGACAACACCAACGACATCGATGCCGGGTCGGGCTTCATTACCACGCGCCTGCCGCCGCTGCAGATCGCGCAGCCGGCGATGCCCGACGATTTCGGCAGCGATCCCGCCGAATGGGTCGGCCGCGTCGGCCGCAACCAGCCTTGCCCTTGCGGCTCGGGCCAGAAATACAAGCACTGCCACGGCGCGCTCTGAGGCCTGCCCCCGTCATTGCGAGGCGCGCAGCGACGAACCAATCCAGCAGGTGCCGGTCACCGGCCTGAATTGCTTCGCGCCGCTCGCAATGACGTCGAAGGCGGTGGGCTAGCCCCCCGCGCGGACCAGCCACAGGTCCAGCTTGCCGCCCGGCGGAATGCGCTGGACCGTGTCGGTGGTGAAGATCAGCCGCCCGCGATCCTTGATCGTCGCGCGCACCTGCCAGTCGGGGCTGAAGCCGCGATAGCGCAGGCTGTAGGCGATCGGCACCTGCTGGCCGTGCGTCGGGAAACGCGTGACGGCCACGGTCCGCGCCCGCGCATCGGCGCGCGCGGCGTCGATGATGCTGACCTCGACGGTCGCGCCGCGCGGCAGGGCCATGCGCTCGCGATAGGTCACGGTGCCCGACAGGAATCCCTGCCCGGGAAAGGGGCGGGGCGGCGGCCCGCCGGCGTCCATGCAGCCAACGAGTCCGAATGCGGCGATAAGGGGAATGACAGCTTTCACGCCCGGTCTCCTTCCAGGTCACTGACCGTGGAAGGATGGTCGCCTCTGCGGCTATCGTCCAGCGCTTTTACAGGCGGGGGAGGGTGACGCCCTTTTGCCCCATATATTTGCCCGCGCGGTCGGCATAGCTGACCTCGCACGGCTCGTTGCCCTGCAGGAACAGGAACTGGCAGGCGCCTTCATTGGCATAGATTTTGGCGGGCAGCGGCGTGGTGTTGGAGAATTCCAGCGTCACATGGCCTTCCCAGCCGGGTTCCAGCGGGGTTACGTTCACGATGATCCCGCAACGCGCATAGGTCGATTTGCCGAGGCAGATCACCAGCACGTCGCGCGGCACGCGGAAATATTCGACCGTGCGGGCCAGCGCGAAGCTGTTCGGCGGGATCACGCACACGTCGGTCTTGCGGTCGACGAGGCTGTTCGCGGCGAAATCCTTGGGGTCTACCACCGCGCTGTCGACATTGGTGAAGATCTTGAACTCGTCGGAGACGCGCGCGTCATAGCCGTAGGAGCTGAGGCCGTAGCTGATGCAGCCGTCGCGCTTCTGGCTTTCGACGAAGGGCTCGATCATGCCGGTGTTGAGCGCCTGCTCGCGAATCCAGCGGTCGGAAAGTATGGCCATGGAAGAGCTATTCCCCAGAGTGCGGGGCGGGGGCAAGGCCAAGATCGGCCGGGCCGAAAGCATGGGGCAAAAGGTCGGACAGGCGATAGGTCGCGATCGCGTCGCCCTCGGCCCCCGCGCAGTGGACGAGGATGTCGCGCCCGCCCATCTGCGCCGCCTCGTTCAGCACCTGGCGGCACCGCCCGCACGGGCTGACCATGGTCGATCCCGCGATCGCGCCGTCGGGGCCGATCATCCCGCCGGTCACGCCTACCGCCACCACGTCGCGCAGCCGGCCCTGCACGTTGGCGGCGGCCAGCGCCACCGTCTCGGCGCACAGCGACAGGCCATAGCTCGCATTCTCGAAATTGGTGCCGGTCACGATGCTGCCGTCGCTCAGCAGCAGCGCGGCGCCCACGCCGAAGCGCGAATAGGGGGCGTGCGCGTTGCGCGCGGCGTCGCGCGCGGCGGCGATCAGGTCCTTGGCGTCCATCGGGTCTCCGTTCGCCCCGCACGAAGTCGAAGGGCGTGTCGCGACTGCGCTCGACACCAACGGCCTTGCGCAGCCAATCCTCAGCTCTTGATATGCAGCACGCAGATCAGCGTGAACAGCCGCCGCGCCGTGTCGAAATCGACCTCGATCTTGCCGTCGAGCCGCTCGATCAGCAGCTGCGCCGCGTCATTGTGGATGCCGCGCCGCGCCATGTCGATCGTCTCGATCTGCTGCGCCGTCGCCTGGCGGATCGCCTGGTAATAGGAATCGCAGATCGCGAAATAATCCTTGATCGGGCGGCGGAAGCGCCCGAGCGAGAGGATCAGCATCTCCAGGGGCGATCCGTCCTCGCGCGCCAGCGCGATCACCAGCCGCCCTTCCTCGACGCTCAGCTTCAGCCGGTAGGGGCCGGCATAGGCATCGGGATGCTCGCGCAGGGGGCGGAAATGATTGCCTTCGATCAGGTCGAAGATCGCGATCCGCCGTTCCTGCTCGATATCGGCGCTGCGCCACAGGATCGTGCGCTCGTCCAGCTCGACGTCGATGATGCGCGGATCGCCCATGGGCCGGCCTTAATCGGGAAAGCGGCGCGCTGCAAAGGGTTCACAGCTTATCCACAGATGACCAAGCGTCTGTTCCTGATATTACTCGCTCTTGCCGGGTGCCTGCGGAAGGAGGACAAGGCGAATCATGTCAAATATCCTGTCGATCGTGCCGCCCGCGGAGGGCGAAAGCCGCAGCCTGCCCCAGAATATCGAGGCGGAAGCCGCGCTTCTCGGCGCCTTGATGATCGACAATCGCCTCGCGGAAGACGTCCAGCTCAAGCTGAAGCCCGAGCATTTCTTCGAGGCCGTTCACGGCCGCATCTACGAAGCGATCCTCAAGCTGCTCGATCGCAACATGGTCGCGAACCCCGTGACGCTGAAGCCGATGTTCGAGGGCGACGATGCGATGCGCGAACTGGGCGGCCCCGCCTATCTCGCGCAGCTGACGGGCAGCGGCGCCGCGCTCATCGGCGCGCGCGATTTCGCCGATCAGGTCTATGATCTGGCGCTGCTCCGTGCGCTCGTCGGCGTCGGCCGCACGATGGTCGAAAGCGCGCTGGACACATCCGAATCGGTCGATCCCAAAAGCCAGATCGAGCAGGCAGAGGTCGAGCTCTACAAGGTCGCCGAAGGCGGTGTGGGCGAGGGCGGCGGGGTGAAGAGCTTCGCGCAGGCGGCGACGGCTGCGGTCTCGGTCGCGGAAAAGGCGCTCAACGCCGGCGGCGGCCTGTCGGGCATCACCACCGGCATCGACGGCATCAACGCCAAGATCGGTGGCCTCCACAATTCGGACCTCATCATCCTCGCCGGGCGTCCGGGCATGGGCAAGACCTCGCTCGCCACCAATATCGCCTACAATGCCGCCCAGCGCTTCGTCCGCGATATCGAGGACGGGATCGACGAAGCGAAGTCGATCGGCGCCAAGGTCGCCTTCTTCAGCCTCGAAATGTCGGCCGATCAGCTCGCCACGCGCGTGCTCGCCGAAAGCAGCGGGATCAGCGGCGAAGCGCTGCGCATGGGCAAGATCAGCCAGCAGGATTTCCGCAACCTCGCCCGCGCCTCGGCCGAGCTGCAGAACCTGCCGCTGTTCATCGACGATACGCCGGGCCTGACGATCGCGGCGCTGCGCACGCGCGCGCGCCGGCTCAAGCGCCGCCACGGCATCGGCCTGATCATCGTCGACTATCTTCAGCTCCTGCAGGGCTCGGGGCGTGGCGGCGGCGACAATCGCGTGCAGGAAATCTCGGAGATCAGCCGCGGCCTCAAGACGCTGGCGAAGGAGCTCCACGTCCCCGTGATCGCGCTCTCGCAGCTCAGCCGTCAGGTCGAGCAGCGCGAGGATAAGCGTCCCCAGCTTTCCGACCTTCGCGAATCGGGCTCGATCGAGCAGGACGCCGACATGGTCTTCTTCGTCTATCGCGAGGAATATTATGTCGCCGCGCACGAACCCAAGCGCCCGATCGAAGGCGACGACGCCAAGATTTTCGACGATCACGCGCGCTGGGCGCAGGATATGGAGCGCGTCTTCGGCGTCGCCGAGATGATCGTCGCCAAGCAGCGCCACGGCGCGACCGGCAAAGTCAAGCTGCGCTTCGACGCCAAGATCACGCGCTTCAGCGACTATATCGACGAGACTTACCTGCCCGCGCAGACGCGCTGACTCTCGTCCTACCCCCCTCCTCGTCATTGCGAGGAGCGCAGCGACGAAGCAATCCAGACGATGCCGGGCGCCGGGCTGGATCGCGTCGCTCCACTCGCAATGACGGGGCTATGCGTGCCCTTAGAAAACCGGCTCGTCCGGCTCGCTTCCGGGGGTGTGGATGCCGCATTCCACCTTGTCCCACCCGCGCCAGCGGCCCGCGCGCGGGTCCTCGCCCGGGCGCACCTTGCTCGTGCAGGGCGCGCAGCCGATCGACGGATAGCCCTCGGCCTCCAGCGGATGGCGCGGCAGCTTGTGCGCCTCGAAATAGGCGTCGAGCTCGGGCTTCGACCAGTCGGCGAGCGGGTTGAGCTTCAGCCGTCCCTCGTCGATCTCGAAGCGCGACAGCGCGGTGCGCGTCTTGCCCTGAAAGCCCTTGCGCCCCGAAATCCAGGCATCGAAGGGCGAAAGCGCGCGGCGCAGCGGCTCGACCTTGCGGATGTCGCAGCAACCATCGGGGTCGTAGGACCAGCGCAGCCCGGTCTCGTCGCGCGCCGCCAGGATGCGGGGATCGGGGCGATAGACGCGCAGGTCGATATAGCCCAGCCGCTCGGCCAGCTCGTCGCGATAGGCCAGCGTCTCGCCGAAGATCTTCTGCGTGTTGACGAAGATCAGCGGCACTGCCTTGTCCACCTGCGCGACGAGGTGGAGCAGCACCGCCGATTCCGCGCCGAAGGACGAGACGAGCGCGATCCGCCCCCTGAGCTCGCCGGTCAGCAGCTCGTCCAGCATCTTCGCCGTATCGACGCCGGCGAAACGCGCGTTGAGCCGGTCGGCATCGGCCTGCTCGAAAGCCGGCGCGACGTCGATCATGTCCAGCTTGCGCGCGGCCTCAGCCATGGCGCAGCTTCCACACCGGCACGCGCCCGTCGGCCGCGCCCTGATAGACGGCGTCGTAGCGCGCGAGCGAAGCCTCGGCGACCTTCACGTCGATCGGCGCTTCGGGTGCGAAGCTGTCGAAGCCGCAGCGCCGCATATAGGCAAGCTGGTCGACCAGCACATCGCCCTGCGCGCGCAGTTCGCCTTCATAGCCCGCCTCGCGCAATATCTGCGCCGAGGAATAGCCGCGCCCGTCGCGGAAGCTGGGGAAGGCGACCTCGATCAGCCGCAGCCGCTCGAGATGGGGCAGCAGCGCGCGGGCGTCGTCGCCCGGCTCGATGCGCACCGCAGTCGCGTTCGACTGGCCGAGAAACGCGTCGAGCGTGACGGTCACTTCCTCCAGCGCCTCGTCGTCGCGGAAACGCAGCGGATCAGCCATGGTGACGCGCTCCCCGTTCGTCCCGAGCGCAGTCGAGGGACATTGGCGCCAGCACAAACATGTCTCGACTGCGCTCGACACGACCGGACAGGTTGAAGGCGCGCTCAGCCATAGATCGCCTCCTTGAACGGCTCCATGCCGACGCGGCGATAGGTATCGACGAAGCGCTCGCCATCCTCGCGCAGCGCCTTGTAGCGATCGGTGACGCGCTCGATCGCGTCGACCACGCCGTCCTCGTCGAAGCCCGGCCCGGTGATCTTGCCCAGGCTCACATCCTCCGCGCCCGATCCGCCGAGCAGCAGCTGGTAATTCTCGGTGCCTTTGCGGTCGACGCCGAGGATGCCGATATGCCCGGCATGGTGGTGGCCGCACGCGTTGATGCAGCCGCTGATCTTCAGCTTGAGCTCGCCCAGATCGCGCTGGCGGTCGGGATCGGCGAAGCGCTCGGCGATCTTCTGCGCGACGGGGATGGACCGTGCATTGGCGAGGCTGCAATAATCCAGCCCCGGGCAGGCGATGATGTCGCTGATCAGGTCGAGATTGGCGGTCGCCAGCCCCGCGCCGTCGAGCGCCACCCACAGTGCATGGAGATCGCGCTTCGCGACATGCGGCAGCACGATGTTCTGCGCATGGGTGACGCGCAGCTCGTCGAAGCCATAACGCTCGGCCAGCTCCGCCATCAGGTCGATCTGGTCGGCCGATGCGTCGCCGGGGATGCCGCCCACCGGCTTCAGGCTGATCGTCACCACCGCATAGCCCGGCTGCTGGTGCGCCGAGACATTC
Organism: Sphingomonas sp. EU05-FHT14C10; assembly: GCF_058790595.1. Classification (NCBI taxonomy): domain Bacteria; kingdom Pseudomonadati; phylum Pseudomonadota; class Alphaproteobacteria; order Sphingomonadales; family Sphingomonadaceae; genus Sphingomonas; species Sphingomonas sp. EU05-FHT14C10. The sequence goes on from NZ_JBYTEN010000001.1 coordinate 62,639, forward strand.
TGGTCTACCCACAGCGCGAAATCGGGATCGCTGCGGTCGATCGCGTCGCTCAGCCCCTGCTCGAAGGCAGGAGGCGCGAAGAAGGCCTTGATGCGCTCCAGCTCGGCCGCCGGCGGATCGAGCCCCAGCGTCTTCACATGCGCGAACTCTTCCTCGACCTGGCGGCGATAGTCGTCCGCGCCGATCTCGTGGATCAGGATCTTGATCCGCGCCTTGTAGATATTGTCGCGCCGCCCGTAGCGGTTATAGACGCGCAGGCACGCCTCGAGATAGCTGAGCAGGTCCTCGGCGGGCACGAACGGCTTGATCTCGGGCGCGATCATCGGGGTCCGCCCCATGCCGCCGCCGACGAAGATGCGGCCGCCCAGCACTCCCTCGGCATTGCGCACGATCTGGATGCCGATGTCGTGCAGCCGCATCGCCGCGCGGTCGGTGTCGCTCGCGATCACCGCGATCTTGAACTTGCGCGGCAGGTAGCTGAACTCGGGGTGGAAGGTCGACCATTGCCGCAGCAATTCGGCCCAGGGGCGCGGGTCGGTGACTTCGTCGGCCGCGGCGCCCGCAAACTGGTCCGAACTGATGTTGCGGATGCAGTTGCCGCTCGTCTGGATGGCGTGCATCTCGACGGTCGCCAGCTCGGCGAGGATGTCGGCCGCGTCCTCCAGCTTGATCCAGTTATACTGGATGTTCTGGCGCGTGGTGAAATGGCCGTAGCCGCGATCATATTTGCGCGCGATATGCGCCAGCATCCGCATCTGCCGCCCGTCGAGCGTGCCATAGGGCACAGCGACGCGCAGCATATAGGCGTGCAGCTGCAGATAGAGGCCGTTCATCAGCCTGAGCGGCTTGAACTGGTCCTCGGTCAGCTCGCCCGCGATGCGCCGGCGCGCCTGATCGCGAAATTCCTCGACGCGCGCGTCGACGATCGCCTGGTCGTAATTGTCGTACTTATACAATTTTTGATGTCCCGTTTGTCCCGAGCGAAGCCCGTCCCGAGCGAGTCGAGGCGGTCGAGGGACGCTTGGTGCCCGCGCGGCGTGTCTCGACTAGGCTCGACACGAACGGATAGGTGGAGACCCCGGACATCAGATCACCCAGTCGCCGGCCTTGGGGTCGGCGGGCTTGAGAGTCAGGTCCGGGCGCACGGTGGGGCCGAGCGCGCGGATGCGGTCCTTGATATGCGCGGGGCGGGGGCCTTCGGGCGTCGCCTCGGCGTCGATGATGTAGGGGACGTTGACCCGGCGCAGAGCGACTTCGCGCGCGAGGATGGGCTCGCCCTGATCGCCGACGTCGATCGCATCCTCGACATGCGCGGACCAGTCATAGCCGGTCCACCAGGTCACCGCGCCCGTCTTCAGGTCGTTTCCGGTCAGCAGCTTCATGCCAGCGCCTCCGCCTGCGCGGCAAAGCCCTGCAGCCTGTCCTCGGCCTCCGCGCGTGCGGCGACTTCGCCGACGACGATCACCGCCGGGCTCGCCACGCCTTCGCGCGCCACCATCCCGCCCAGATCGGCAAGCAGCGTCCGGATCGCGCGGAAATCGGGGCGGCCGCCCTTCTCCAGCACCGCCACCGGCATGTCGGGCGAAACGCCCTCCATCATCAGCTTGTCGGCGATCGCGCCGGCATTGGTCACGCCCATGTAGATGACGAGGGTGCGCCCGCGCCCGGCAAGGCCGGACCAGTCCTGCTCGCTCAGCCCCTTGCACTGGCCGGCGACGAAGCTCACCGCGCTCGCCGCCTCGCGGTGGGTGAGGGGGAGCAGCGCTTGCGCCGCGCAGCCGATCGCGGCTGAAATACCCGGCACGACGTCGACGGGCACGCCGGCCTCCCGGCATGCGTCGACTTCCTCGCCGCCGCGCCCGAAGATGAAGGGATCGCCGCCCTTCAGGCGAACCACGCGCTTGCCCGCCAGCGCCTCGGCCACGATCAGGTCGTTGATCGCTTCCTGCTTCATCGTGTGGCGGCTGCGCGCCTTGGCGCAGGAAACCAGCCGGGCGTCGGTCAGCGCAAGGATACGCGGATCGACAAGCCCGTCATGCACGACGAGATCGGCCTCGGCGAGCAGCCGGGCAGCGCGAAGCGTCAACAGATCGGGGTCGCCGGGGCCGGCGCCGACAAGAAAAACATGACCAGTCATGGCGCGGCAGATGATACGCCTCGCGGCAAAGCACAAAAGCGATTTGTTTGACGGGCGGCTAGTTCTGCTTTTCTCGACCAGATAAGAAGAGATTTATGCACCGCCACCGGCGTCACCCTCCCGCCGTTCGGGCTTCGACAGGCTCAACCCGAACGGAAAACATTCTCCGTCATTGCGAGCGTAGCGAAGCAATCCAGTCCGGCGTTGAACATCGTTCTGGATTGCTTCGCTACGCTCGCAATGACGGACTATCGCAATGACCGATCAGGCGTCGCGCAATCCGATCCCCAGCGTCGCGCGCGGCTGCTCGGCTTCGGCCGATGCGACGGGGTAGGCGCAATAATCCGCAGCATAATAGGCGCTCGGCCGATGATTGCCGCTCAGCCCGATCCCGCCGAAGGGCGCGGCGGACGATGCGCCGTTGGTCGGCTTGTTCCAGTTGACGATGCCGGCGCGGATATTGGCCCAGAACTGGTCGTAAAGCTGCGGCGTCCCGCCGACCAGTGCGGCGCTCAGCCCATAGCGCGTATCGTTCGCCTCGGCGATCGCGGCCTCGAAGTCGGGGACGCGGATGATCTGCAGGATCGGGCCGAACATCTCCTCGTCGGGCCGGTCGGCGACGCCCGTGACGTCGATGATCGCCGGCTTGACGAAGGGCCGGCCCTCGACGGGGCGTTCGAGATGCTTGATCGGCTTGCCGCCCTTCATCATCAGGTCGAGAAAGGCTTCGGAGAGATGGTCGGCGGCCTGGTTGTCGATCACCGGGCCAAGGAACGGCGCCGGGTCGCTGTGCGGCTCGCCGACGATCAGGCGATCGACGAGGCGGATGATCTCGTCGACCAGCGCTTCATGTCTTCCCTCCTGCACGATCAGCCGGCGCGCGGCGGTGCAGCGCTGCCCGGCGGTCATGAAGGCCGACTGGACGGCGATTACGGCTGCGGACGCGATGTCGGGCGCGTCCCAGACAACCAGCGGGTTGTTGCCGCCCATTTCGAGCGCGAGCATCTTGCCCGGCGTATCGGCATAGAGGCGGTTGAGCGCGATCCCCGTGCGCGCCGATCCGGTGAACAGCAGTCCGTCGATCCCGTCATGCGCGGCCAGCGCCTTGCCTTCGTCCGCGCCGCCGATGACGAGGCGCACCACCTCTGCCGGCACGCCTGCGGCATGATAGCAGTCGACCAGCATCGCGCCCGTCGCCGGCGTCTTTTCCGAAGGCTTGAACACCACGGCATTGCCGGCCAGCAGCGCGGGGATGATATGCCCGTTAGGCAGGTGCGCGGGGAAATTATAGGGGCCGAGCACGCCCAGCACGCCGTGCGGCTTGTGGCGCAGCGCGTTGCGCGCGCCCATCGCGCCTTCCAGCCTGCGCTGCGCGGTCCGCTCGGCATAGGCGCTCACCGAGATATCGACCTTGTTGATCACCGCATCGACTTCGGTCCGCGCTTCCCACAACGGCTTGCCCGTCTCGCGCGCGATCAGGTCGGCCAGCGCTTCCTGCCGTCCGCGCACGACATTGGCGAAGCGGCGCAGCGTCTCGGTGCGGAAGGACAAAGGGCGAGAGGCCCAGCCTGCCCAGGCGTCGCGCGCGATCGCGACCTCGGCATCGACGTCGCTGATCGCGCCGCGCCACAATTCTGCGCCGGTCGCGGGCTCGGTCGAAATGATTTCGGTGGACATCCGGTTTACCAATTTGCCTCTCGTCCCGTTCCCAGCATCATTTGCCGGTCGGGGTCAATGTTTCGGGGTCAACGCCTCACCCATCGCGCGTATTGCCTTAACCTTGGCGTGGAGCGGCGACCAGTCATCCTCTTGCGCGATCCTGTCCCAGATCGCTTCGACTTCGTCGATCAGCATCGAGCAGGGCTCGCCCGACCAATAGCCATGGTCGATCGTGCGCGCCGGCTCATAGGCTGCGATCGCCTGACGGAAGGGCGCGAAGGCAGTCGAGGCATAGGTTTCGCTGGCTGGCGACGGACGCGGCGATCCGCCCGACCAGTCGAAGAAGAAGCGATCCAGCTCCACCTGGCTGTCGATCAATGCCTGCTCCATCGCCTGGATCAGTGCGATATCCTCGTCCGCGCCGCGCTGTCTGACGCCAAGGCGCCAGCAGAAGCGCTCGGCCAGCGCCGCGCGATAGGCGGCGGGAAAGGCCTCCAGCGCCGCGACCAGCGGATCGCTTTCGCTGATCAGGCGCAGCGATATGGCAAGCTGCATCACGTCCCACTGGATCGCCTCGGCCTGCCGCCCGAAGGCATAGAGGCCCTGCTGGTCGAAATAGGCGGCGGTGAAACCGGGATCGAAGCTCGGCGCGAACCGCCACGGTCCGTAGTCGAAACTCTCGCCCGTGATGTTGATATTGTCGCTGTTGAGCACGCCGTGAACGAAGCCCGCAGCCATGTAGCTTGCCGCCAGCCGCGCCGTGCGCTGCACGACATGGCCGAGCAGCCGGGCAGGGGCGTCGTCGCCCGGCTCCTCGCTGAAATAGGTGGCGAGCGCATAATCGGTCAGCCGCTTCAGCCCTTCCTCGTCGCGCTCATAGGCAAGCCGCTGGAAGCTGCCGATGCGGATATGGCCGTGGCTGAAGCGCACCAGCACCGCAGCGCGCGTCGGCGAGGGCTCGTCGTTGCGCTCGAGCTGCTCGCCCGTCTCGATCAGCGAGAAGCTGCGCGATGTCTCGACGCCCAGCGCCTCGAGCATCTCGGTCGCGAGTATCTCGCGCACGCCGCCTTTCAGCGTCAGCCGCCCGTCGCCGAAGCGGCTGTAGGGCGTCCGCCCCGATCCCTTGGTGCCAAGGTCCATCAGCCGGCCCCGCCGGTCGCGCAGTTGCGCGAACAGGAAGCCGCGCCCGTCGCCGATCTCGGGATTGTAGGATCGGAACTGGTGGCCGTGATATTTGAGCGCGAGCGGCTGCGCGAGATTGCCGTCGAGCGGCTCGAAACGGGCGAAATGCGCAATCCATTCGGCGTCGCTCAGCCCGTCCAGACCCACTTCGGCGGCCGCGCGGTCGTTGCGATAGCGCAGCGTCGGCGCGGGGAAGCGCGCGGGCTCGACCGGCGTCGCGATCGTCTCGCCGAGTGAAAGGATTGCGGTATCGGGGCGATATGCTTGCGGGGCGGGGGGCATGCGGTGATATGGGGGTGCCTTGGCAAGGGACGCAAGCATGGCCGATTTCGTCGACGGTTACTGGTGGTCGAAGGACGGGCTGCGCCTGCACTATCGCGACTATCCGGGGCGCAGCGACAAGCCTCCGGTGATCTGCATGGCCGGCCTCACGCGCAACGCGCGCGATCATGAGGCGCTGGCCGAACGGATTTCGGGCGAATGGCGCGTGCTCGCGCTCGATCTGCGCGGGCGCGGCGACAGCGCCTATGCCAAGGATCCGATGACCTATGCCCCGCTCGTCTACGTGCAGGATGTCGAGGCTTTGCTCGCGGAGCTGGCGATCGACAGCTTCGTCGCCTTCGGCACGTCGCTCGGCGGACTGGTGACGATGATGCTTGCCGGCACCGCGCGCGAGCGTATCGCCGGCTTCCTGCTCAACGATGTCGGTCCCGAACTCGAATCCGCCGGCCTCGCGCGGATCAGGACCAGCGTCGGGCGCGGCGGCAGCTTCCCGACCTGGCTCCACGCCGCGCGGGCGGTGGCCGAGGCCAATGCCGGCATCTATCCCCGCTATGGGCTTGAGGACTGGCTGCGCATGGCCAAGCGCCTCTACCGCGTGAACAGCGCCGGGCGCATCGTCCTCGATTATGACCAGAAGATCGCCGATCCGCTGCGCGCGCCGGGCGGCGAGGGCGCGATCGACCTGTGGCCGACGCTCGATCGCCTTGCCGATGTGCCGGGGCTGTTGCTCCGTGGCGCGCTGTCCGACGTGCTGGGCGCCGCGACCCTCGTCAGGATGGCCGCGCGCCTCCCGCGTGCCGAGTCCGTAACGATCCCCGATGTCGGTCATCCGCCGACCCTCGACGAGCCCGAATCCGTCGCCGCGATCGATCGTCTCCTCACCAGAATCGCGATGGAACCCTGACAACCCAGCAGGATTGATCCGGTCATGAGCCGCTTTCCCCACGACCGCATCATCTTCGATCCGCGCGACGTCGATCTCGCCCGCTCGCCGCTCGCCGGGCGCATCGATGCCGAGACCTATGTGCTCGGCGCCTTCAATCCGGGGCTGACCCGGCTGCCCGGCGGCAACCTCCTCCTCATGGTCCGCGTTGCCGAGGCGTTGCGCCACCCGATCCAAGACGATCATGTCCATGCGATCCGCTGGGATGGCGGCGACTATCATCTCGACGCCTGGCCACTCGAACAAGCCGACACCAGCGACCCGCGCAAGTTCATGCTCTCGGGCGGCGGCTGGAAGGTGATGGCACTCACCTCGCTCTCCTGGCTGCTTCCCGTCGAACTTTCGCCCGACGGCCGCCATGTCGAGGCAGTCCATTATGACCGCGCGATCACGCCCGCGGCTTCATGGCAATGCTACGGGATCGAGGACGCGCGGATCAGCCGCGTCGGCGACCGCTGGCTGATGACCGCCTGCGCCGTCAGCCCCGAACGCCATTCGACCATCCTCTACAGCTCTGCCGACGCGCGGGACTGGAAGCTCGAAGGCATCGTCCTCGATCACCAGAACAAGGACATGCTGATCTTCGAGGGGCTGGTCGGCAGCGCCTACACGGCCCAGACGCGCCCGCTCGGCGATCTCTACTTCGCCTATCCCCCGGGCAGTGAATGGCGCGCCGGCCCCTCGATCAATCTCGCGACCTCGCCTGATGCGCTCCACTGGAAGCCCGACGAGCGACCGGGCCTCCGCCCTCATTCGGGCACGGTCGCGACCGCGCGCATGGGTGGCGGCGCGCCGCCTGTCCTGACCGAAAAGGGCTGGCTCACCCTCTGGCACGGCGTCGAGCCCAGGGGCATCGTCGGCATCTACCGCACCTACTGGACGCTGCTCGACCGCGACGATCCCTCGATCGTCATCGCGGCGGGCGAGGGGCCTCTGCTCGAGCCCGACCCGGCGCTGACCCAGCCGATGCGCGACCTCGTCTATCTCGAGGATGTCGTGTTCACGACGGGGATCGTCGACGCCGGCGATCATTTCATCGTCGCTTCGGGCGAAGCCGATCTCGCCTGCCGGATCACTCATATTCCCAAGGCGCGCTTCGGCCTCTAGCCTCGCGCTCGTGGAGCCGCTCCGAATCCTCCATCTCCATTCCAGCTTCGCGCTCGGCGGCAAGGAAGCGCGCGCCGTGCGGCTGATGAACGCCTTCGGCGATCGCGCCGTCCACGGCATCGTCAGCGGCGTCCCGGAGCAGCTTGGCGCGCGCGAGGCCATCGCGCCGGGCGTCGCCGTTTCCTTCCCCGAAGATGCGCCGCCGCTCACCGGCTCGCCCTCGATCCGCCGTCTCGGGGCGCTCGCACGCTTCATGGCCGGGTTCGACCTCGTCCTCAGCTACAATTGGGGCGCGATCGACGGCGTGATGGCGCGTCGACTGTTCGGCGGCCCGCCGCTCATCCACCATGAAGACGGTTTCAACGCCGACGAGGCAACGGCGCTCAAGACCCGCCGCAATCTCTACCGCCGCATCGCCTTGCCGGGTGCGCAAAAGCTGGTCGTGCCTTCGCGTCGGCTCGAACACATCGCCCGCGACATATGGCGCCAGCCCGAAGCCCGCATCGCGCGGATCGACAATGGCGTGCCGCTCGGTCGCGCCGCCGCCGAGCCGATCCCCGGCTTCACGCGCCGGCCGGGCGTCCCCGTCATCGGCACCGTCGCCGGCCTCCGCCCGGTCAAGAACCTCACTGGCCTCGTCCGCGCCTTCGCCGCCTCTGCGCGCGATGCCGATCTCGTCATCATCGGCGAAGGCCCCGATCGCGCCGCGATCGAGGCCGAAGCCCGCAGGCTCGGCGTTGCCGACCGCGTCCATCTCACGGGCTTCATCGCCGATCCCGCGCGCCACTTCGGCCACTTCGATCTCTTCGCGCTCTCCTCGCTCAGCGAACAGGCGCCGATCGCGCTGGCCGAGGCGATGGCGGCCGGGCTGCCCGTTGCGGCGACCGATGTCGGCGACGTCGCGGCCATGCTCGCGCCATCCAATCGCCCCTACGTCGTTGAACCCGGTGACGAGGCAGCCCTGGCGCGCGCGCTTGCCGCGCTGATGGACAACCCCGCATCACGCCTTGAGATCGGTGCCGCCAATCGCGCGGCTGCCGTGGCGCGCTTCGACGAGCGCGGGATGATCGCCGCCTATGCCGCGCTCTATGCCGACGCTGCGGGCCGGCGCGGCATCCTGGGGTAGGGCGAGAATATTTTACGCCATTTCGCGCGCGGCCCTGCTATATCGGGCGGGATTTTGCCCGCGCGGGGGTGCGGGCGCATGTCGGGAGCAGGAATGTTCAAGGGTTTGAAGCCGATCCTTTATGGCGGCCGTGAAGTCTGGCCGTTGATCGAGGGAGGCAAGGGCGTCGCAGTCTCGAACCATATGAGTTCGGGCGCATGGGCGGCGGCAGGCGGCATCGGGACGGTTTCGGCGGTCAACGCCGACAGCTATGATCCGACCGGCAAGATCATCCCGCAGGTCTATAACGCGCGCACCCGGCGCGAACGCCATGAAGAGTTGATCCAATATGCGATCGATGGCGCGGTCGAGCAGGTGAAGCGTGCCTTCGATCTCGCCGGCGGCAAGGGCGCGATCAACATCAACGTGCTGTGGGAAATGGGCGGCGCGCAGCGCGTGCTCCACGGCGTGCTCGAACGCACCAAGGGCCTCGTCGCGGGCGTCACCTGCGGCGCGGGCATGCCGTACAAGCTCAGCGAGATCGCGGCTTCGTACAACGTCAATTACCTGCCGATCGTCAGCTCGGGCCGGGCCTTCCGCGCGCTGTGGAAGCGTGCCTATTCCAAGGCGTCGGAATGGCTGGCAGCGGTGGTCTATGAGGATCCCTGGCTGGCCGGCGGCCATAACGGCCTCAGCAATGCCGAGGATCCGCTGAAGCCCGAGGATCCCTATCCCCGCGTCAAGGCGCTGCGCGATACGATGCGCGAAGGCGGGATTCCCGATAGTGTGCCGATCGTGATGGCCGGCGGCGTCTGGTATCTGCGCGACTGGAACGACTGGATCGACAATCCCGAGCTGGGCCAGATCGCCTTCCAGTTCGGCACCCGTCCGTTGCTGACGCGGGAAAGCCCCATCCCCGAGGCATGGAAGACCAGGCTGATGGAGATCGAGGAAGGCGAAGTCCTCCTCCACCGCTTCTCGCCGACCGGCTTCTATTCGTCGGCCGTCCGCAATCCCTTCCTCCGCAATCTGGAAGCGCGCTCGGATCGCCAGATTGCCTTTTCGGGCGAGGCTGCGGGCGATCACCAGTTCCAGCTCGACGTCGGCGTCAAGGGCCGCAACTTCTGGGTGACGCGGAACGATCTGCTGCGCGCCCGTGAATGGGATGCCCATGGCTTCACCACCGCGCTCAAGACGCCCGACAACACGCTGGTCTTCGTCACGCCCGATGAGCGCGACGTGATCCGCAAGGATCAGGCGGATTGCATGGGCTGCCTCAGCCAATGCGCTTTCTCGTCCTGGGCGGATAACGAGACCAACTCGACAGGCCGTCTCGCCGACCCGCGCAGCTTCTGCATCCAGAAGACGCTGCAGGACATCGCCCATGGCGGCCCGACGGAGGACAATCTGATGTTCGCCGGCCATGGCGCCTATAATTTCAAGCGCGATCCCTTTTATTCCAACGGCTTCGTTCCGTCGGTGAAGCAGCTTGTGGACCGCATCCTGACCGGGGACTGATCGATTTGAAGCGCGCGCTGATCGTCCGCCACGTTCCCTATGAAGGCGTGGCGGGCTTTCGCCAGCCGATCGAGGCGGCGGGCTACGCCATAGACCGGGTCGATGTTTCCGATCCGATCTTCGCGCATATCGATCTGCGCACGCCCGATCTGCTCGTCATGATGGGCGGCCCGATGGGCGTGTACGAGACCGACGAGCATCCCTGGATACTCGATCAGGTCGAAAAGGTCCGCGCCCGCATCGATGCCGACGGGCCGACGCTCGGCGTCTGCCTCGGCAGCCAGATGATCGCGGCGGCGATGGGCGCGCGCGTCTATCCCGGCCCGGTCAAGGAAGTCGGCTTCGGCCCGGTTTCGCTGTCGAACGCAGGCGCGGGATCGCCGCTCCGCCACCTGCGCGACGTGCCCGTGCTCCACTGGCATGGCGACACCTTCGATCTCCCCGAAGGCGCGGAGCTGCTCGCCTCGTCGCAACTCTACCCCCACCAGGCCTTCCGGCGCGGCAACCGCATCCTGGCGCTCCAGTGTCATGCCGAAATGGGCGAGGACGAACGCTTCGCCGCCTGGGTCGAAAATGGCCGCGACTATATCGCGATGGCCGGCAAGACGCCCGAGGACATGCACGACAGGCATGAGCGCCACGGCCCCGGCGCGGTCGCTGCCGGTCGCCTTATGATCGCGGAATGGCTCGCGAAGCTGCGCTGACCCCCGAAAATGGCATCGTTCGGGCTGAACGAGAAGGCATCCTACCCGATCCAGCCCGCCGTCGCCGCCAGCAGCCACAGGCCGATCGCCAGCATCAGCGCCGCCGCGATATAGCGCACCACGGCCAGCGGCACGCGCTTGATCAGCGCATCGCCCATGAACACCGCCGGCACGTTGGCGATCATCATGCCGATCGTCGTGCCAGCCATCACTGGCAGCACTTCATGATAGCGCGCGGCCAGCGCGACGGTCGCGATCTGCGTCTTGTCGCCCATCTCGACGAGGAAGAAGGCGATGATCGTCGTGACGAAGGCCCCGAAACGCGCCGGCTTCTGCTCGAGATCGTCGATCTTGTCGGGGATCAGCGTCCAGATCGCCATGGCGATGAAGGAGATGGCGACGAGATAGCGAAACCATGTGCCGCTGAACAGCGAAGCCGCTTCCGCGCCGACCAGCGCCGCAAGGAAGTGATTGGCCAGCGTCGCGACGAAGATGCCCGCAACGATAGGCCATGGCCGCTTGAAGCGCGTGGCGAGCAGGATGGCGAGCAGCTGCGTCTTGTCGCCGATCTCGGCCAGCGCGACGACTGCGGTAGAGGTAATCAGGGCGTCCATGTCGATCTCCGGCCGGGCGGCATTGCGAACCAAAAGCACCGGACCTCCCGCCCGGCGAGGCGGAAGTCAGGCGCCAGTGGTCTTGCCCGAACGGTGATCCGTTCCCCGCCACCACGGTCTCTCGACCGAGCATGTTGACGACGGGATGCCGCGGAAACCGCGGTCGGCTACTCCCCAGATGACGCGGCCCCGTTAGGCCGTCGTGCCGCAGCGAGCAAGCGGGGGTCGTTATTGATCGATAAAATCGCCCAGACTTAATCAGATCAATCGATTGTGTGATTTAACATCCTTTCCTATTTTCAGCCTATGGCAAAGCTCATCACCTTTATCGACGATCGGACCCTCATCGGCATCGAACGCCTTGTCCGCCCCGCGCAGCTGGCGGTGGGAGCTGCGGTGATCGTGGCGGGACTTGCCAGCCTCGTCGCGCGGCTGGCCTGAACGGCCGGACCGGTCGGCGCATTTCCCGCTCCTGCCCTAAGCATAGCTTAACGCCTGCGCACTAGTGCTCGGAGACGACGTGTCGCGTCGGACTGAAGGCGCGGCGGTACGGGGCATGGGATTGGCGGCCGATGATTCGTCGTATTCAGCGCGATCAGGTTGAGGTCGGCATGTATGTTTGCGGCTTCGGCGGTTCGTGGCTTCAGCACCCTTATTGGCGCGCGCGGTTCCTGGTCGAGACGGAGAAGGACGTCGCGAAGATGCGCGACTCCGGCGTGCCCTACGTCCTCATAAACGACAAGCTGGGGAGCGCGCCCGCAAGGCGCGCGGACGCGGGCGAAATCGCCGCGCCGCGCGCGCCCGCGCTCATGCGTCGGGCGCTCGCCCCGGGCTGGAACAACGCGCGTGATGATCTGCAGCGCTCGAAACGCGCCCAGGAACGCAGGCAGGCGCAGCATCTTGTCGACCGCTCGAAGCGCGCGATGATCGGCGTATTCAACGCCGCGCGCCTCGGGCGTGCCCCCCATGTGGCCGAGGTCGCCTCGATCGTCGACGACATCAGCCAGTCGGTCGCCAACAACCTCAATGCCCTGCTCAACGTGATCCGGCTGAAGAACAAGGACGAATATACCTATCTCCATTCGGTCGCCGTCTGCACGCTGATGGTCAATGTCGCGCGCCAGCTCGGCCTCGATGCGGAGACCGCGCGCGATCTCGGGCTGGCGGGCCTGTTGCACGATATCGGCAAGATGAGCGTGCCCGAACCGGTGCTGAACAAGGAAGGTCAGCTGACCGCCGCAGAGTTCGAGATCGTGAAAAACCACCCGAGGCAGGGTCACGAGCTGCTCGCGCGCGTGGCCGACATGGCCCCGATGGCGCTGGATGTCTGCCTTCATCACCACGAGAAGATCGATGGTCGTGGTTATCCTCACGGCCTCACGCACGGCGAGATCAGCCTGGCCGCGCGATTGGGCGCGATCTGCGACGTCTATGATGCGCTGACCTCGGATCGGCCCTATAAGGGGGCCTGGTCTCCTGCTGAGGCCGTTGGCGCGATGTGGAGCTGGGAAGGGCATTTCGACCCCGAGCTGCTGTTCGCTTTCATGCGCAGCATCGGCATTTTCCCCGTGGGCATGCTCGTGAAACTGCGGAGCAACCGGCTCGGCGTCGTGCTCGGCACGACGAGGCGCAATGCCCGGCTGCGTGCCTGCGCCTTCTATTCAACGCGCGACAATCGCTTCTGCGAGCCCGAGATCGTCAGCATCAAGGACAGCCTCGACGGCGATCAGATATTGGCGCCCGCGGATCCCGCGACATGGGGTCTGGCGGACTGGGACGCGATGAAGGCCCGGATTCTGGCGGGCCGGCTGAAGCCCGATCGCGCCGCGCTCGCCGTTTGAGCGGCGCCGGGGTTCAGGCCCAGCCTTCGAGCACCTGATCGGGCGGGCGATGCCCGTCGGCCCACGCCTTGATGTTCGCGATCACCTTGGCGCCCGCCGCCTCGCGTCCCTCGATCGTCGCCGATCCCATGTGCGGCAGCAGCACGACATTCTCGAGCGAGACCAGCGCCGGCGAGATATGCGGTTCGTCCGCATAGACGTCGAGCCCGGCGCCCGCGATCGTGCGCTCGCGCAGCGCGTCGACCAGCGCCTCCTCGTCGACGATCTCGCCGCGCGCGACGTTGATCAGATAGGCGCGGGGGCCGAGCAGGGCGAGCCGCTCGGCGTCGATGATATGATGCGTCTCGGGCGTATGCGGGCAGTTGATCGACAGTATGTCGATCTCTGTCAGCATCTCGTCGAGGTCGCCCCACCAAGTCGCCCCCACGGCCTTCTCGACCACCTCGGGCAGACGGTGGCGGTTGTGATAGTGGATGGGCATGCCGAAGCCGCGCGCGCGCATGGCGACGGCCTGCCCGATCCGGCCCATGCCCAATATGCCCAGCTTCTTGCCCGTCACGCGGTGGCCGAGCATCGATGTCGGGCTCCAGCCCAGCCAGGCGCCCGATCGCGCCAGCGCTTCGCCCTCGGCCAGCCGGCGCGGGGCGGACAGGATCAGCGCCATCGCCATGTCGGCGGTGTCGTCGGTCAGCACGCCCGGCGTATTGGTGACGATGATCCCGTGGGCGCGCGCCGCCTTCAGGTCGATATGATCGGTGCCGACGCCGAAGCTCGCGATCAGCTTCAGCCTGGGGCCGGCATGCTTGATCAGCCTGGCGTCGATGTCGTCGGTGACGGTGGGGACGAGCACGTCGGCCTCGGCCATCGCCTTGGCGAGCGCCGCCTCGCTCATCGCGTCGTCGCAATAGTTGAGCGTGACGTCGAACAGATCGCTCATCCGCGCTTCGATCGCCGAAGGCAATGATCGGGTTACGACGACTTTCGGGCGGGCGGGGCGGTCGGCTTCGGCCATGGCGCGGCTATCGGACGCGCGTCTTGCCGCGTCAAGCGGCGGCTTGATGCCGCACGCCGCCTTTGGCAACAGGGATGCGCGACAGGGAAGGAATGATGATGACGTTCAAGCGGGCAGGGGCCGCCGCGATTGCGATCGCGATCTTCTGCGCTCAGCAGGCGGAGGCGCAGAAAGCGCCGCCCTACTGGGCGTCGATCGCGGCGGGCGAAGCGCGGATGCGCACCGGGCCGGGCCGCAACTTCCCGTCGAACTGGGTCTATACGCGCCGCAACCTGCCGGTGAAGGTGATCGAGGTCTATCCCAGCTGGCGCAAGGTCCAGGATCCAGACGGCGCTACCGGCTGGATGCTCGCCGCCCTGCTCAGCGACGAACGCACCGCGATCGTGACGGGCGAGGTCCGCCCGATGCGCGCGCTGCCCGATCCGTCGTCGAAGATCGTCTGGCGCGTCGAACCGGGCGTGGTCGGCCGGATCAGCGACTGCGCGAATGGCTGGTGCCTGTTCGATGCCGGCGGCCGCCGCGGCTATATCGAGATCGCCCACATCTGGGGCGTGGGACCGGGCGAGGACGTGCGCTAGCCGCGCTTTCAGGGGTCCCGTTCGTGTCGAGCGCAGTCGAGACACGCCTGCGCCGAGGCTTCTCGACGACGCTCGAAGCGAACGGGGTGAGTCCCAAATCCCGCTTAATTCATCAGCTCGACGGCAACCGCCGTCGCTTCGCCGCCGCCGATGCACAGCGAGGCGAGCCCGCGCTTGCCGCCGCGCGTCTCCAGCGCGCTCAGCAGCGTGGCAAGGATGCGCGCGCCGCTCGCGCCGATCGGGTGGCCAAGCGCGCAGGCGCCGCCGTTCACATTGACCACCGAATGAGCGAGGCCAAGGTCGCGCATCGCGATCATCGCGACCACGGCGAACGCCTCGTTCACTTCGAACAGGTCGACATCGCCCTTGTCCCAGCCTGCCTTGGCCAGCGCCTTGCGCATCGCGTCGACGGGCGCGGTGGTGAAGCGCGCCGGGGCATGGGCGTGCGCCGCATGGCTCACGATCCGCGCCACGGGCTTCACGCCCAGCCTGTCGGCAATGCTCTGGCGCGTCAGCACCAGCGCCGCCGCGCCGTCGGAAATCGATGAGGCGTTAGCGGCGGTGATCGTCCCGTCCTTGGCGAAGGCGGGCTTCAGCGTGGGGATCTTGGCCGGATCGCCCTTCAGCGGCTGTTCGTCCTGCGCGACGGTGGTCGATCCCTTGCGCCCGGCCACCTCGACCGCGACGATCTCGCGCTCGAACGCGCCCGACGTCTGCGCTTTTTGCGCGCGTTCGAGCGAAGCGATCGCAAAATCGTCCTGCTGCGCGCGCGTGAACTGATATTCGGCCGCCGTCTCCTCGGCGAAGCTGCCCATCAGCCGGCCCGGCTCATAGGCATCCTCGAGCCCGTCGAGATACATATGGTCGAGCACGCGATCATGGCCGATGCGCGCGCCGCCGCGATGCTTGGTGAGCAGATAGGGCGCGTTGGTCATGCTCTCCATCCCGCCCGCGATCAGCAGGTCGACCGATCCGGCAGCCAGCGCGTCGGCGGCGAGGATCGTCGCCTGCATCCCCGAGCCGCACATCTTGTTGACCGTCGTCGCCTCGACCGACTGAGGCAGCCCGGCCTTGAGCGCCGCCTGACGCGCCGGCGCCTGGCCCAGCCCGGCGGGAAGCACGCAGCCCATGTAGATGCGCTCGATCGCATCGCCCGCCACGCCCGCGCGTTCGACGGCCGCGCCGACCGCCGCTGCGCCGAGATCGGTCGCACCGGCGCCCGAAAGGCTGCCCTGGAAGCTGCCCATCGGCGTGCGGGCATAGGAGAGGATGACGATCGGATCGGAAGCCATGACGAGCGCTCTCATCTGTTTGAATGAATGGCTGCCGCTTACGCGCGCCGCGCCGGTTTTTCAAACGCGCGCGTGCTGCTAGGGCGGCGGCAAGACAATGACGCGGAAAAAGCGGACGATGAAGCGAGCGGGGCGATGAACCCTTCATGGGCATTGGCGGGGTTCGGTCTCGGCGCGATCGCGGGCAGCTTCGCCGCGACGATCGTCCTGCGCTGGCCGCAGGCGCGCTCGGTCGCGCATGGCCGCTCCGAATGCGACAATTGCCACCGCACGCTGACGCCCGTCGAGCTGATCCCGATTCTCGGTTTCCTGATCCCGCGTGGGCGCTGCGCCACCTGCCACGCGCGCATCGATCCGACACACCTGATCGTCGAACTTCTCGCCGCGCTGATCGGCGCGGTCGCCTTCGGCCTTGCGCCGGGGCTCGCCGGCGTCGCGGGGGCGCTCTTTGGCTGGTGGCTGCTGACGCTCGCAGCGCTCGACCTGTTCCACCTCTGGCTGCCCGATCGCCTCACCCTGCCGCTTGCCGCGCTTGGCATTGCGGGCGGCTTCGTCGCCCTCGATCCCGCGCCGCTCGATCGCATCGCCGGCCTCGTCGTCGGCTTCGGCACATTGTTCGTCGTGGCCGAGGGTTATCGCCTGCTGCGCGGCCGCGTCGGCCTCGGCGGTGGCGATCCCAAGCTGTTCGGCGCGATCGGCGCGTGGCTGGGGTGGCAGCTTCTGCCCTTCGTCCTGCTCATCGCCTGCGCCGGCGGGCTCGGCTATGCGCTGACGATGGCGGCGCGCGGCAAGCAGGTCGGCGGCAGCACGCAGCTTCCCTTCGGGGCGCTGCTCGCCGCCGGCGCCTTTGCCTGCTGGATCGCGCTCAGCGCGGGAGCGACGCCGCCGCTCGCGCCGCCGCTGTGATCGCCGCCCGGTCGACCGGACCGGGCTTCACCACCCAGCTTCCGCCGACGCACAGCACCGCCGGCTCGGCAAGCCAGCTCGCCGCGCTCTCGACGGTGATCCCGCCCGTCGGGCAGAAGCGGACATTGCCGAACGGCGCGGCAAGCGCCTTCAGCGCCTTCAGCCCGCCCGATGCTTCCGCCGGGAAGAATTTGAAGCGGTCCAGCCCCAGATCGAGCCCGCGCATGATGTCGCCGGCATTGGCGACGCCGGGCAGGAAAGCGACGTTCTGGTCGATCGCCGCGCGCGCCAGCGTGTCGGTAAGCCCCGGGCTGACGATGAACTGCGCGCCCACCTGAAGCGCGCGGTCGAGGTCGCGGGCATTGAGCACCGTCCCCGCACCGACGATCGCGCCCGGTACCTTCGCCATTTCGGCAATCACCTCGAGGGCGGCGGGCGTGCGCAGCGTCACTTCCAGCACATTGAGCCCGCCTTCGACCAGCGCCTCGGCGATCGGCCGCGCATCCTCGACCTTGTCGATCACCAGCACGGGGATGACGGGCGCGGTACGCATCACGGTTTCGACTGGCTGCATCTTATCGTTCCATTGCGTGAAGAAGGGGGGATGCGCCATGCTCTGCGTCGTCGCAGCCATGGCGGAACAGCGCGAAAAGCTCGCGCCCGGTGCCCATTGCGGGGCGCGGGGCAGGGGCAGGCTCGCGCGCGGCGAAATCGGGATCGATCACCTCGATCGTCCCCGCCACCGCATCGACGCGCACGATGTCGCCGTCGCGCACGCGCGCGATCGGGCCGCCGTGCAGCGCTTCGGGGCAGAGATGGATCGCCGCCGGCACCTTGCCCGATGCGCCCGACATGCGCCCGTCGGTGACGAGCGCAACGCGGAAGCCGCGATCCTGCAGCACGCCCAGCGGCGGAGTCAGCTTGTGGAGCTCGGGCATGCCGTTCGCCGCCGGTCCCTGGAAACGGACGACGACGATCACGTCGCGCTCCAGCTCGCCGGCCTTGAACGCCGCGATCACGTCGTCCTGGTCCGAAAAGACCGCCGCCGGCGCCTCGATCACATGGCGTTCGGGGTCGACGGCGCTGGTCTTGATGATCGCGCGCCCCAGATTGCCCGACAGCAGCTTCATCCCGCCCGTCGCCTGGAAAGGCGCGGCGGCGGGGCGCAACATGCTTTCGTCGCGCGACGCCGCGGGCGCGGGCGGCCAGCTCAGCATCTCGTCTTCCCATGCCGGCTCGGCGCGCCAGGCGTCGAGCCCGCCCGGCCAAACCGTCATGATGTCGCCATGGAGCAGCCCGGCGTCGAGCAGTTCGCGGATGACATAGGCCATGCCGCCGGCGCGCTGGAAATCGTTCACGTCGCCCTGGCCGTTGGGATAGACGCGCGCCAGCAACGGCACATTCTCCGACAACGTCTCGAAATCCTCCCAGTCGATCACGATCCCCGCCGCGCGCGCGATGGCGGGCAGGTGGATGGCATGGTTGGTCGATCCGCCCGTCGCCATCAGGCCCACGGCGGCGTTGACGATCGCCTTCTCGTCGATCACCCGGCCCAGCGGGCGATAGTCATTGCCGTCCCAGCCGATCTCGGTGATCCGGTGCGTCGCAGCGCGCGTCAGTTCCTGGCGCAGCTTGGTGCCGGGGTTGACGAAGGCGGCGTTGGGAACGTGCAGCCCCATCACTTCCATCATCATCTGGTTGCTGTTGGCGGTGCCGTAGAAGGTGCAGGTGCCCAGCCCGTGATAGCTCGCGGATTCGGCGGCAAGCAGTTCGTCGCGGCTCGCCTTGCCCTCGGCATAAAGCTGGCGGACGCGCGCCTTCTCCTTGTTGGCGAGCCCCGATGGCATCGGCCCGCCGGGGACGAGGATCGCCGGCAGATGGCCGAAGCGCAGCGCGCCCATCAGCATGCCCGGCACGATCTTGTCGCAGATGCCGAGCAGCAGCATCCCCTCGAACATCGCATGGCTGAGGCCAACGGCGGTGCCCAGCGCGATCGTGTCGCGACTGAACAGCGACAGTTCCATGCCGGCCTGCCCCTGCGTCACGCCGTCGCACATGGCGGGAACGCCGCCCGCCACCTGCGCCGTCGCGCCCTTTTCGCGCGCGAAGATCTTTATCTGCTCGGGATAGCGGGCATAGGGCGCGTGCGCCGAAAGCATGTCGTTGTAGGAGGTGACGATGCCGATGTTCATCGCCCGCCCGGCGCGGATCGCGGCCTTGTCCTCCTCGGCGGCGGCAAAGGCATGGGCAAGGTTGCCGCACCCCATATTGCCGCGCCGCGCACCATGGTCGCGCTCGGCCTCGATCAGGTCGAGATAGGCCGCCCGCGTCTCGCGGCTGCGCTCGATCACCCGGTCGGTGACGCGCGCAACGGCGGCATGAAGATTAGTCATGCCACGTCGCCCCGTCGCGCTCGGTCAGCGCGATCGCCGCGCTCGGCCCCCAGGTGCCCGACGTATAGGGCTTGGTCTCGACGCCGGCCTGCGCCCAGGCATCGTGGATCGAATCGATCCAGCCCCATGCCGCTTCCACCTCGTCGCGGCGGACGAACAGCGTCGGATCGCCTTCGAGCAGGTCGAGCAGCAGCCGCTCATAGGCGATGCGCCGCCGCTGGCCCGTCGCGCCGATCGACAGCGACACGTCGAGCGCCACTTCGCGCGTCTCGACGCCGTGGCGGTCGAGCCCGGGCTGCTTGGCCATGACGAGAAGCTGGATATTCTCCTCGGGCTGGATCTTGATGACCATCGCATTGGGCTGCAGCGGCTTGCCGTTGCCCGTGAAGATCGAGTGCGGCACCGGCCGGAACTGGATCAGGATCTCCGACTGGCGGCTCGGCATGCGCTTGCCGGTGCGCAGGTAGAAGGGGACGTTGGCCCAGCGCCAATTGTCGATGAAGGCCTTCACCGCGACGAAGGTCTCGGTGTCGGATTTCTGGCCCAGCTCTTCCTCATAGCCCTTCACCGGCTGGCCATCGACCGCGCCCGATCGATACTGGCCGCGCACGCTGTTCTGCGGCGCGCTGGTCGCGTCCATGTGGCGCAGCGAGCGGAGCACCTTGACCTTCTCGTCGCGCACCGACGCCGAATCCATCGATGCGGGCGGCTCCATCGCCACCAGCGCGAGCAGCTGGAGCATATGGTTCTGCACCATGTCCTTCAGCGCGCCGACGCCGTCATAATAGGAAACCCGGCCTTCCAGTCCGACGGTCTCGGCGACGGTGATCTGCACATGCTCGATCGCGCGCGAGGTCCAGAGCGGCTCGAACAATATGTTGCCGAAGCGCAGGACGAGCAAATTCTGCACCGTCTCCTTGCCCAGATAATGGTCGACGCGGAACACCTGATCCTCGGCGAAGACCGCGTTCACCCCGTCATTGACCGCGCGTGAGGAGGCGAGGTCCTGGCCGATCGGCTTTTCCATCGCGATGCGGACATTGGGGCCTGAAAGCCCGGCCTTGCCCAGTCCCTCGGCAACGGGCGCGAACAGCGACGGCGGGGTCGAGAGATAGACGGCGACGCCCTTGTCGCGCGCTTCGCCGACCATCCCGGCCAGCTTCTCGAAATCGGTGCTCTCGCCGACGCTGACCGGGCAATAGCGGATGCGCGACAGGATCGCGCTCGCGCTCTCTTCCTCATAGCGGTCGGCGGGCAGGAATTTCTTCAGCGCCTCGCCGATGTCGGCGCGGAATGCGTCGTCGTCCATCTGGGTGCGGCCCGATGCGATGATCGCGATGTCGTCGGGAAGCAGCCGGTCGACGAAGAGGTTGTAGAGCGACGGAAACAGCATGCGATGGGCAAGGTCGCCCGTCGCGCCAAACAGGATGATCGTGTGATAGGTCTCGGCCACTATAGCTTTCCTCGCCCTTCGGATTCGGCTTCTCCCAAGGAAGCCCTAGGGGCATCCGCCCTGTTCGACAACGGCTTCGCGATCGGCGATAGTGAATCGCAAATAACGAAGGGGAGGGCGAATGTCGGACAGGATGATGGCGGTGCTCGAGAAGCAGCGCAATGCATTTCATAACGAGCTTCCGGTCAGGATCGGCATCCGCAAGGAAAGGATCGATCGCGCCATCGCGATGCTGGTCGACAAGGCCGATGCGATCGCCGACGCACTCGCCGAGGATTTCGGCCACCGCAGCCGCGACCAGAGCCTGATTACCGACGTGGTCGGCCCGATCAAGGCGCTCAAGCATGCCCGCAGCCACATCGATCGCTGGTCGAAGCGTGAAAAGCGCGGCCTCGAATTTCCGCTCGGCCTGCTCGGCGCGCGGGCCTGGGTCGATTATCAGCCCAAGGGCGTCGTCGGCGTGATCGCGCCGTGGAACTTCCCGGTCCAGCTCGCGCTCGCGCCGATCGCGGGCGCGTTCGCCGCGGGCAACCGCGTGATGGTCAAATCCTCCGAATATGTCCCCGCGACCGCGACATTGTTCGAGGAGATCGTCCCCGGCTATTTCGACGAAAGCGAACTCGCCTTCTTCAGCGGCGGGCCGGATGTCGGGCAGGCCTTCGCCTCGCTGCCCTTCGATCATCTCATCTTCACCGGCGCGACGGGCATCGGCCGCCACATCCTCCACGCCGCCGCTGACAATCTCACGCCGGTCACGCTCGAACTGGGCGGCAAATCGCCCGCGATCATCGGCCGCACCGCCGACATTGCGCAGGCCAGCGAGCGCATCGCGCTCGGCAAGATGCTCAACGCCGGCCAGATCTGCCTCGCGCCCGATTACCTCCTCGTCCCCGACGAAAAGGAAAGCGAAGTGGTCGAGGGCGTTAAGGCCGCGGCGGGCCGGCTCTATCCCACCCTCCTGTCGAACCCGGACTATACGGCGGTGGTCAACGGCCGCCATTTCGACCGGCTCAATGCCTGGCTCGACGATGCCCGCGCCAAGGGCGCCGACGTCGTCACCGTCAATCCCGGCGGCGAGGATTTCTCGGCCTCGAACGGCACCAAGATGCCGCTTCATATCGTCCGCGACGCGACCGACGACATGCTGGTGATGCAGCAGGAGATTTTCGGCCCGATCCTCCCCGTCCGCCGCTACAAGGCGATCGACGACGCCATTGCCGAGGTCAACGGCCGCGATCGCCCGCTCGGCCTCTATTATTTCGGCAATGACGAACGCGAGCAGGATCGCGTGCTCGAACGCACCATCTCGGGCGGCGTGACGCTCAACGATGTCGTCTTCCACACCGCGATGGAGGATCTGCCCTTCGGCGGCATCGGCCCTTCGGGCATGGGCAGCTATCATGGCTTTGACGGCTTCCGCGCCTTCAGCCACGCCAAGGCGGTCTACAAGCAGCCGAAGATCGACGTCGCCAGGCTCGCAGGCTTCAAGCCGCCCTATGGCGATGCGACGAAGAAGGCCATCGCGCGCGATCTTCGCCGCTGAACGGAGAGAGAAACATGCCCGCCTACGCCGTCTTCATCCGCGACAGCCTGCACGATCAGGCCGAGTTCGACATCTACGCCCCCAAGGCCGGCGCCTCGACCGCCGGCCACCCGGTCACGCCGCGCGCCTATTATGGCGCGGTCGAGACGCTCGAGGGCCTGAATGTCGAAGGCGCGGTGATCCTCGAATTCCCGACCATGGCCGATGCCCGCGCCTGGTATGACAGCCCGGCCTATCAGGATGCGCTGATCCACCGCAAGGCGGCGGGCGACTATCGCGTCTTCCTGATCGAAGGCGTCGGCTGAACTAGCCCCCGGCGCGTTCGCCAAGCGCGCGTTCCCAGGCGAGCGCGTCGCGCACGATCCCGTCGAGATCGTCGCGGCGCGGCCGCCAGGGCAGGCGGGCGAGGATCGCGCGATTGTCGGCGATCAGCGCGTCGGGGTCGCCCGCGCGGCGCGGCTCGATCCGCCGCTCGATCGTCATGTTGGTCACGCGGTCGACGGCGTCGAGCACTTCGAGCACCGAGAAGCCGCGACCATAGCCGCAGTTGAGCAGCAGGTTTTCCGCCGGGCTCGCGATCAGCGCCTCCAGCGCGTCGACATGCGCGGCGGCGAGATCGCTGACATGGATATAGTCGCGCACCCCGGTGCCGTCGGGCGTCGCATAATCGGTGCCGAAGACCGAGACATGCCCGCGCTTGCCCGTCGCCGCCTCGACCGCGACCTTGATCAGGTGCGTCGCTCCCGCCGTCGATTGCCCGCTGCGTCCCTGCGGGTCCGCGCCCGCGACGTTGAAATAGCGCAGCGCCGCATAGTTGATCGGGTGCGCCGCCGCGACATCGGCCAGCATCGCCTCGCTCATCAGCTTGGACATGCCATAGGGATTGATCGGCCGCTGCGCCGCGCTCTCGCTGATCGGGCTTGCCTCGGGGATGCCATAGGTCGCGGCGGTGGAGGAGAAGATAAAGTGGCGCACGCCCTCGCTGACCGCGCTTTCGATCAGCGTGCGCGTCGCCCCCGTATTGTTGCGATAATATTTGAGCGGATCGACGACCGATTCGGGCACCACCACCGATCCCGCGAAATGCATGATCGCACCGATGCCGTGCCCGGCGATCAGCGGCCGCACCACGCCCGCATCGGCGATATCGCCTTGCACGAAAGGCGCGTCGGCGGGCACCGCCCAGCGAAATCCCGTCACCAGATTGTCGATGACGACGACCGGCCACCCCGCATCGCGCAGCGCCAGCACGGCATGGCTGCCGATATAGCCCGCGCCGCCGGTGACGAGGACGGCGGGCCGCTGCCGATCCGATGACAAGGTGCTTCACTCCTGAAATTGTCGCCGCGCGATAGCCCAAGCCGCGAAAAATGCCAGCCCATGCCGATACACCCGAAAATATCCAGCATTTTCACGACACTGTCACATCCGGCTTACGCCGCATTTACCATCTGCTGCCACTAAGCCACGCAACAACGACGAAACGGGGCGCGAGTGCAGGGCGGACGTGAAGCAATCAGTGGATCGAGTCTCTCGCTGCGCCGCGATGCGACGCTTGCCGAGGCGATCGACATTTTCCGCGCCGAGCCCGGCCTGCGGCTGCTTGCCGTCGTCGATGCCGATGCGCGCCCGGTCGGCGCGATCCGCGAGATCGACGTGCGCCGCATCCTCTTCAATCCTTTCGGCCATGCGCTGATGCAGAACCCCAGCTTCGGCGGCGCGCTGTCGGCCCATGTCAGTGCGTGCCCGATCGTCGAGGCGGACGACGGCGTCGGCGCGATGCTCGATGCCTTCGCGGCGGGCGGGGCGGGTGAAGGCATCATCCGCACCGATCGTGGGCGCTTCCGCGACGTCATTCCCAATGCCCGCTTGCTCGAGCTTGCCGCCAATCGCGAGCGCGATCGCGGCACCGCGCGGATCGCGCGCGCCGAATCGGTTGGCCGCCTCAGCGCGCGCTTCCAGCAGGAAGCGGCCGATCTCGCCGCCCACCTCGCGCGCACCGCCGACGCGATCCGTGCAGCCGCCGCTGGCATGGCCGAGCGCGCGGTGCAGACCGGCCATGCCAGCAGCGCCGCCGCCACCGCAGCCTCGCAGGCCGCCGACAATATGGGTGAGATCGCCGCGCGCGGCCGCTGGCTGGTCGAGGCGCTGGCGCAGGTCCAGGCCGAGGTCGGCGGCGCGCGCGAGTCGACCGGCCGCGCCGTCTCGCTCGTCGCCGACGGCGATATCCGCCTCCGCGCGCTGTCGAGCGTCGCCGACGAGATCACCGGGGTCATCGGCCTGATCGATTCGATCGCCAGCAAGGTGAACCTGCTCGCGCTCAATGCCTCGATCGAGGCGGTCCACGCCGGCGAGGCGGGCAGGGGCTTCGGCGTCGTCGCCGCCGAGGTGAAGTCGCTTGCCGGGCAGACGCGCGCTGCGGCGGGCGAGGTGGGCAAGCTCATCGGCCGCGTCCGCGACGCGATCGGCGATGTCGCACGCGGCCATGCCGGCATGGCAAGCGTGATCGCGCGGATCGAACAGATGTCGAGCCTCATCGATCGCTCGGTCGCCGAACAGAGCGGCGCGACGCAGGCGATCGCCGCCAATGTCGACGAAGCCGTGGGCGCCAGCGGCCATATCCACAGCAACATCGCAGAGATCGGCCAGGCAGCTTCCGAAGCCGCGCACCGCGCCGCCGACCTGCGCGACGAAGCGCGCTCGCTCGCAACGCACGCCGGCCGCCTCGGCACCCGCATCGATGGCTTCGTCGCCGAAATCCGCGCGGCCTGATCCCACGATATCGTCACCCCGGGCTTGCCCCGGGGTCCCGCGTCCGCAGCTCAGTCAGACATATCGCGCACTCAGATCACGCCAATCCGGGTTCGCAAGCTCGATCAGCGCAAACTTCCGCTCGCCCCGCCTTCACCCCTCTGCAGAAAAGCTTGTTGGCATGGCCCGGCATTGGCAATTAGCTGGGCGGCAATGACGTTGACCCATCTCGATCGGCTCGAGGCCGAGAGCATCCACATCATGCGTGAGGTCGTGGCCGAGGCCGAGCGGCCGGTCATGCTCTATTCGGTGGGCAAGGATTCCGCCGTCATGCTCCATCTGGCGAAGAAGGCCTTCTTCCCCGCGCCGCCGCCATTTCCGCTCCTCCACGTCGATACGACATGGAAGTTCCGCGCCATGTACGATCTGCGCGATCGCGCGGCGGCGGAGGCGGGGATGGAGTTGCTCGTCCACCGCAATCCCGATGCGCTCGAACGCGGGATCAACCCCTTCGATCATGGCGCGCTCCATACCGACATGTGGAAGACCGAGGGGCTCAAGCAGGCGCTCGATCTCCACGGCTTCGACGCGGCCTTCGGCGGCGCGCGGCGCGACGAGGAGAAAAGCCGCGCCAAGGAACGCGTCTTCTCCTTCCGCACCGCCAGCCACCAATGGGATCCCAAGCAGCAGCGGCCCGAGCTGTGGCGGCTCTACAATGCCCGCAAGGCGAAGGGCGAAAGCATCCGCGCCTTCCCGCTCTCCAACTGGACCGAGCTCGATATCTGGCAATATATCCGCCGCGAATCGATCGAGATCGTCCCGCTCTATTTCGCCGCGCCGCGCCCCACGGTCGAACGCGACGGCCTGCTGCTGATGGTCGACGACGATCGCTTTCCGCTCGGCGAAGGCGAGGTGCCCGTCGAGCGCTCGATCCGCTTCCGCACCCTCGGCTGCTATCCGCTCACTGGTGCGGTCGAAAGCACCGCCGACACGCTCGAAGCCGTGATCCGCGAGATGCTGCTCACCACCACCTCGGAGCGGCAGGGCCGCGCCATCGACCATGACCAGAGCGCGAGCATGGAGAAGAAGAAGCGCGAGGGCTATTTCTGATGAGCGGTTCCTATCGCCCCGACGCGCTGATCGCCGACGATATCGCGGCCTATCTTGCGCAGCATGAGCATAAATCGCTGCTCCGCTTCATCACCTGCGGCTCGGTGGACGATGGCAAGTCGACGCTGATCGGCCGGCTGCTCTACGATTCGAAGCAGATTTTCGAGGATCAGCTTTCGACGCTCGAAAGCGACAGCAAGCGCGTCGGCACGCAGGGCGGCGAGATCGATTTCGCGCTTCTCGTCGACGGTCTCGCGGCGGAGCGCGAGCAGGGCATCACCATCGACGTCGCCTATCGCTTCTTCGCGACCGAGAAGCGCAAGTTCATCGTCGCCGACACGCCGGGGCACGAACAATATACGCGCAACATGGTGACGGGCGCGTCGACCGCCGATCTCGCCGTGATCCTGATCGACGCGCGCAAGGGCGTGCTCACCCAGACGCGCCGGCACAGTTTCCTCGCGCATCTGATCGGCATCCGCCACATCGTGCTCGCGGTGAACAAGATGGATCTGGTCGATTATGACCGCGCCGTCTTCGATCGCATCCGCCTGCAATATCGCGCCTTCGCGAACGAGATCGGCATCACCGATTTCCGCGCCATTCCGGTCTCGGGCCTGGGCGGAGACAATATCGCGGCGGCGTCCGCAAACATGCCCTGGTATGACGGGCCGACGCTCGTCGAGCATCTGGAAACCGTGCCGGTCGATCAGGATGCCGATGCCGCGCGGCCTTTCCGCATGGCGGTGCAGTGGGTCAACCGGCCCGATCTCGATTTCCGCGGCTTTGCCGGGCTGGTCGATGCCGGGACGGTGCAGCCCGGCGATCCGGTGCGTATCCTGCCGTCGGGGCGGACGAGCAGCGTCGCGCGCATCGTTTCGGCCGACGGCGATCTGCCGGCGACGCGGGCAGGGCAGTCCGTGACGCTGACCCTCGCCGACGAGGTCGATTGCTCGCGCGGCGACGTCATCGCCGCCGCCGGCGACCCGCCCGAGGCGGCCGACCAGTTCGAGGCGACGGTCGTCTGGATGGCCGACGAGGCGATGCTGCCGGGCCGCGCCTATTGGCTGAAACTGGGCACCCGCACCGTCTCCGCCACGATGAGGGCGCCCAAATATCAGGTCAACGTCAACACGCTGGAGCATGTCGCGGCGCGTTCGCTCGATCTCAACGCGATCGGCGTCGTCACCTTCTCGACCGACAGCCCGATCGTGTTCGAGCCCTATGCCGACAGCCGGTCGCTCGGCGGCTTCATCCTGATCGACAAGATCAGCAACGCGACCGTCGCGGCGGGGATGATCCATTTCGCGCTGCGCCGGAGCCAGAATGTCCACTGGCAGTCGCAGGACGTGACGCGCGAGGCGCGGGCCGGCCTCAAGAACCAGAAGCCCGCCGTGCTCTGGTTCACCGGGCTTTCGGGCGCGGGCAAGTCGACCATCGCCAATCTCGTCGAAAAGAAGCTGCACCGCATGAACCGGCACAGCTTCCTGCTCGACGGCGACAATGTGCGTCACGGGCTCAACCGCGATCTCGGCTTCACCGATGCCGACCGTGTCGAGAATATCCGCCGTCTCGGCGAAGTCGCGAAGCTGATGGCCGATGCCGGGCTGATCGTCATCACCGCCTTCATCTCGCCCTTCCGCGCCGAACGGCAGATGGTGCGCGAGATGCTCCCGGTCGGCGAATTCGTCGAAATTTTCGTCGATACGCCGCTTGCTGACGCCGAAAAGCGCGACGTGAAGGGCCTCTACGCCAAGGCGCGCGCGGGCAAGCTCAGGAACTTCACGGGCATCGACAGCCCCTATGAAAAGCCCGAAAGTCCAGAGATTCGCATCGATACGACGCGCCTCACCCCCGAACAGGCCGCCGACCTGATCGTCGATCATCTGCTGGGATAGTTTCGGAACCGAAATGTAGGATCGCGCCGAAAAGCGCTATTTCCCCCTGACAACCTAGCCGACAACCTGGTCGATAACCCCGAAGATCGGATGGTGGTGGTCATCCTCCATCCAGATCTTCACCGCATCGCCATTCTTCAGGAACGGCGTGCTCGGCTTTCCGTCACGGATCGTCTCGACCGTCCGCACTTCGGCCAGGCAGCTATAGCCAACCCCGCCCTCATCCACAGGCATGCCCGGCCCTCCATCCGCGCCGCGGTTGGACACTGTGCCCGATCCGATGATCGTCCCCGCGCGCAGGTTGCGCGTCTTCGCGGCGTGGGCGATCAGCGTGCCGAAATCAAAGGTCATGTCTTCGCCAGCCTCGGCGCGGCCGAGCGGTTTGCCGTTGAGGTCGACCATCAGCTTGCGGTGCAGCTTGCCGTCGCGCCACCAGTCTCCCAACGCATCGGGCGTGACGAACACCGGCGAGAAGGCGCTTGCCGGCTTGGACTGGAAGAAGCCGAAACCCTTGGCCAGCTCGCCCGGGATCAGGTTGCGCAGCGAAACATCGTTGGTCAGCCCCACCAGCCTGACCGCCGCGAGCGCATCCTCGCGGCTCGCGCCGAGCGGCACGTCGCCAGTGACGACGACGACCTCCGCCTCCATGTCGCAGCCCCAGGCTTCGTCGGCGAGCGGGATGGGATCGCGCGCGCCGAGAAAATCGTCCGATCCGCCCTGATACATCAGCGGGTCGCTCCAGAAACTCTCGGGCATCTCGGCGCCACGCGCCTGCCTGACCAGCGCGACATGGTTCACATAAGCCGATCCGTCCGCCCACTGATAGGCGCGGGGCAGGGGCGCCGCAGCCAGCCGCTCATGAAAGCGCTCCTGCGGGATCGCTTCATGTTCCAGATCGGTCGCGAGGTTGCGGAGCAGCGGTTCGAAATGATCCCAGTCGTCGAGCGCGGCTTGCAGCGTGGGGACGATATGGCCCGCCTCCGCATACCAGGCGAGATCGTTCGAGACGACGACGAGACGGCCGTCACGGCCGGCCTTCAGGCTTGCAAGTTTCATCAGATCGTCACTCCCGAAGGTGCGGTGAAGGCGGAAGCCGGCGCATCGCCGGTGTTGATCACTTCCGAGGGCTCGAAGATCAGCACTTCGGCTTCCTCGTCGCTAGCGGTGCGATGCTCGACGCCGCGCGGCACGACCGTCATCTCGCCCGGTCCAAGCTCGACGACATGGTCGCGATATTCGACGCGAAACAGCCCCTTCCAGACAAGAAAGGTCTCATCGGCGTCGGGGTGGCTGTGCCACGGAAAAACGCCCTTCGTCTTGACGAGGCGGATGTCCTGCCCGTTGGCCTGTGCCGCGATCTTCGGACGCCAATGCTCGTCGATCGCCGCGAATTTCTCGCTCAGCGGAATCCGGATCACGGCAGCTGCGCCTTCGGGAATCCATCCCACACTTCGTCATAGCCGCGCTGACGTTCGGCGCAGTCGAGCGCATGTGCCGTCGGGCGATAGGGCCAGCAGGTCTCGACCATGAAGGCCATCGTGCCTTCGATCTTGTGCGGCTTGAGTTCCACTGCGCTCGCGCCCCTCCAGCTCGCGACGTCGGGACCGTGCCCGGCGAGCAGATTGTGCAGGCTGATCGCACCGGGCGCGAAGCCGTCGGCCTTGGCATCGTAAGCGCCGTAGATAAGCCCCATCGCCTCGCTCATCACATTGCGATGGAACCAGGGCGGCCGGAACGTATCCTCGGCAACCATCCAGCGCGGCGGGAAGATCACGAAATCGGCGTTGGCGCGGCCAGGCATATGGCTGGGCGAGGTCAGCACGGTGAAGATCGAGGGATCGGGGTGATCGAAGCTGACGGTGCCGATCGTGTTGAAGCGCGCGAGATCATATTTGCACGGTGCAAGATTGCCGTGCCAGGCAACGACATCGAGCGGCGAATGATCGAGCTCAGTGACCCACAGCGCGCCAAGCGACTTCTGGATCAGCTCGAACCTCTCGTCGCGATCCTCATACCAGGCGACCGGCGTCTGGAAGTCGCGGCTCGCAGCGAGGCTGTTGGCGCCGATCGGGCCAAGCTCGGGCAGGCGGAAGGGCACGCCCTGATTTTCGGCGACATAGCCGCGTGCGATGCCGTCGGGCAGTAGCGCACGAAAGCGAGCCCCGCGCGGCACAAGTGCGATCTCTCCGGGGGAAAGCTCGATCCGGCCGAACTCGGTCAGCAGCGTCAGCCGCCCCTGCTGGGGAATGAAGAGCAGTTCGCCGTCGGCGTCGACGAAGGCGCGCGTCGCCATGTCGCGATTGGCCGCGTAGACATGAAAGGCGACGCCTTCGAGCGACGCCGCATCATGATTGACCAGCATCGTCGCCATGCCGTCGATCAGATCGACCGGAGCCTCCGGCAACGGCGCGGGGCTCCAGCGCATGCGGTTCGGCGCGAGCTTGCCGGGTGCGGCTTCCGCGACGAAGCGCTCGGCACCGTCATAGGGACGATATGGGTGATGCATCGCGCTCGGGCGGATGCGGTAAAGCCAGCTGCGGCGATTCTCGTGGCGCGGCGCGGTAAAAGCGGTTCCCGACAATTGCTCCGCATAGAGGCCGAAGGCGGGGCGTTGCGGCGAGTTGCGGCCGATCGGCAAGGCGCCCGCGACCGCCTCGGTCTCATGAGTGTTGGCGAAGCCGGGCATATAGGCCGGCGCGTCGTTCGCGATCATGCCCCATGTCTATCCGGCGGGCGCGCGTCCGTCCAGTTCAGGGGCGGTCGAGCAAACCGCGTTCGGTGACATAGCCCGTCACCAGACGGGCGGGGGTCACGTCGAAGGCCGGATTGTGCGCGGGCGATTCGGTGACGCGAATGCTGCGCAGCACACCGTCCGCATCAGGCCCCGTAAGCCAGCCGACTTCGCTTTCGCTACGTTCCTCGATCGGGATCAGGTCGCCCGACGCCATGCTGCGGTCGATCGTCGTGTACGGCAGCGCGACATAGAAGGGTACGCCATTATCATGCGCTGCAAGCGCCTTCAGGTAAGTGCCGATCTTGTTGCAGACATCGCCATTCGCAGTGACGCGATCGGTGCCGACGATCACCAGATCAACCTCGCCCTTCTGCATCAGCAGCCCGCCGACATTATCCGCGATCACCCGGTGCGGCACCCCGTGCCCCGACAGCTCGAAAGCGGTCAGCAGCGCGCCCTGATTGCGCGGGCGGGTTTCATCGACCCAGACGTGCACGGGGATGCCGGCGTCGTGCGCCAGATAGATCGGCGCCAATGCGGTGCCATAGTCGACCGTCGCCAGCCAACCGGCGTTGCAATGCGTCAGGATATTGAGCGGTCGCCCCGGATTGCGCGCATGAATCTCACGGAACAGCGCCAGCCCATGCTCACCGATCGCGCGATTGAGGGCGACATCCTCGTCGCAAAGGGCATCGGCGCGCGCGAAGGCCGCCGCAGCGCGCTCATCCTCCGGCAGCGGCGCGACATGGTCGCGCATCAGATCGAGCGCCCAACGCAGATTGATCGCGGTCGGCCGCGTAGCGAGCAGCATCGCATGCGTCCGGTCGAGCGCTTCGTCCGATGCATCCACCGCCAGCGCGATCGCGAGACCGTAGGCGCCGGTCATCGCGAGCAACGGCGCACCGCGCGTCCACATCTCATGAATCGCCGTCGCGCAAGCCTCGGCGCTGCGCAGTTCAACCCAGACGATCTCCCACGGCAGACGGCGCTGGTCCATGATACGAACGCCAGCGCCGTCCGCAGTGCGCTCGATCGAGCGCCGATGCACGCCTTCGAGTTTCATGCGTCGACCAGTATCTCGTGAAAATTGTCGCCCCGGCTGCGATCGATCAGGTGGGTCTGCAGCCCCGCGATCCGCGCAGCCTCGATCTCCGCTGCGATATCCGACAGGAACAGGATCGTCGCGGGATCGCCGCCGATGGCGGCCGCGATCCTCGCATAGGATTCGGGATCGCGCTTCGATCCCGTCGAAAGATCGAACCAGCCCGAGAAAAGCTGAGCCAGATCGCCTTCGATGCTGTAGCCGAAGATCAGTTTTTGCGCGTCGATCGACCCCGACGAGAAGACGTAGAGCGGCAGCCCCTGCGCATGCCAGCGGCGCAGCATCTCCGCAGCATCGGGATAGACATGACCGCGCAGCGCGCCGCTGCGATACCCCTCGGCCCAGATCATGCCCTGCAGCGTCTTGAGCGGCGCGGCCTTGCGGTCCTCGTCGATCCAGCGCTTGAGCGTCTCGACCGGGTCACCCGGTTCCTCCGCGCGCACTTCGGCCAGGATCGGCGCGGCAAGATCATGATGCTCCGCGACGAAATCGTCGATGCGGTCGCGCGCATAGGGGAACAGCGTTTCGGCGACGAACGCGATGCTGCTCGTCGTCCCCTCGATATCCGTGACGATGGCGCGGATTGGCATCAGGCGGGTTCGTGACGCGGGAAGAGGCTCGCGATCGGATCGCCGCTGAACTTCGCTACCCATCCTTCTGGCGAGGTGAAGAGGCGGATGGCTGTGAAGCGCGGCGTCGGCCCCATGTCGAACCAGTGGCGGATGCCGGCGGGAACCGAGATCAGATCGCCTGCCTCGCAGAGCACCGCATGGACGCGGCCATTGCTGCGCAGCGTGAACAGTCCTTCGCCTTCGACGAAGAAGCGAACCTCGTCTTCGCCATGTATATGCTCGTCGAGAAATTTGCTGCGCAGCGCCGCGCGATCGGGATGATCGGGCTTCAGACGGATCACATCGACCGATCGATAGCCGTTGGCGCCGCTCAACCGTGCGATCTCGGGTGCATAGGCCGAGAGGACGGCTTCGTCGCTGGCGTCGGTGGGCAAGATTGCGTGCGTCGGCCAACGCTCGAAAGCGACGCCGATCGCGGCCAGCTCCGTGGCGATCGCATCGGCGTCGCGCGTGTCGAGCAGCGGCGTCGAGGGATCGGCTTCGGGGTAGATTGTCAGTCTGCTCATCGCGCGGCTCCGGCAAAGCTGAGTTCGGCGAGCTCGGTGGCGATCATCCACTCGATCGCCTCGGTGACGCGCTCCGCCTCGTCGATATCGCGTCCCCAGCTATAGAGGCCGTGATCGCGGATGAGATAAGCCGGCGCGCCATCGATCCGCCCGGCGATCGCCGCCTCGATCACCGCCATGTCCTGGCTGTTGTCGACGATCGGCAGAGTCACCGAAATGTCGTGCGTCGTGATGCCGGGCAGCGCCTTCAGCATCTCATGCCCTTCGAGCCGGATGTGGCTGGCGCCGCGCCGCGCGCGTCCGAGCCCAACGGCCGCATGCGAATGGCTGTGCAGCACCGAGCCGATCGCGGGATCCTGAGCATAGAGCCACAGATGGAGCGCCGTCTCCGCCGAAGGGCGCTTGGGCTCGAGCGGCGTGCCGTCGGGCGCGAGCAGCATCACATCATCTTCGGTCAGGCGGCCCTTATGGCGCCCCGAAACGGTGATCGCGATCGTCCCGTCGGCAAGCCGGATCGAATAATTGCCGCTGGTCGCCGGCGCCCAGCCCCGCGCATCGAATGCCTTGCCGAGCGCGACGATCGCGCGCCGGGCCTCGGCCAAGGTGGGTCCATCGGGCTGCACGCGGGCCTTATGCCGTCAGCGGACGATTCGGTCCACGCACGACGGCAGGGACGGGGCGAGATTTTCTATCGCGCCCCGCACCTCATGTTCAGGCGAGGCTGGCGGCGATCCATTCGTCGCCGACTTGCTGGAGTATCTCGAGCGGCACGCGGCCGGGCGCGAGCACGGCGCTGTGATATTTCTTGATGTCAAAGCGCGCGCCGAGCTTCGCCTTCGCCTTCTCGCGGATATCGACGAACACAGAATGGCCGAGCTTGTAGCTGCACGCCTGACCCGGGGTGACGCAGTAGCGCTCGACCTCGCGCGTCGCGAAGCCGGGGGCCTCGCCGTCCTGATCGACGAAATGCTTGATCGCCTGCTCGCGGCTCCAGCGATAATGGTGGATGCCCGTGTCGACGACGCAACGATTGGCGCGGAAGAGCTGGAACTTGAGATAGCCGAGCTGGCCGAGCGGATCATCGGCATACATGCCGATCTCGTCGGCAAGCTGCTCGGCATAGAGCGCCCATCCTTCGCCATATCCCGAGAAGCCGCCGACCTTGCGGATCAGCGGAAGCCCGGTGTTGGACAGGGCCAGCCCGCTTTCGAACTGATGGCCCGGAAGTCCTTCGTGATAGACCGTCGTCGCCAGGCAGAATTTCGGCCATTCCGCGCTGTCGTGCAGGTTGAAATAGACGAGGCCGGGACGCGACCCGTCGATCGCGGGGGCCTGCGAGAAGGCCGATGCCGCGCCGGCCTCGGTCTGCGGCGGGACGCGGCGGACCTCGAACGTGTAGGGCGGGATACGCTCGAACACCTCGGGCAGGCGCACGCGGATCGCGGCGAGGCGCTCGTTGCAATAGGCGATGGCCTGCTTCTTGCCCTCGTCGGTGTTGGGATACAGCTGGTCGGGGTTCTTGTAGAGCGCCGCCATCCGCTCGCCGACGCTGCCCTTGGTCATGCCCTGCTTCTTCAGGAGGCCGTCGAGGCGCGACGAGATCGCCTGCGCCTGATCGAGCCCGAACTTGTGGACTTCTTCCGGGCTGAGATTGACCGTCGTCGTGTTACGCAGCGCCGTCGCGTAGAATTCGGCGCCCTGCGGGATTTTCCAGACGCCCGCGTCGTGCGTCGCCTTCGTGCGCAATTCCCTCGTCAGCGCGATCTGGCGATCGAGGGCGGGGAGTATGCTCTGCGTGTAGATCGTAGCGGCATCGCGGCCATAGCTGTCGCCCAGCCCCTTGGCCGCCGCGCGCGTCGCGATCGAGGTGACGACCAGCGCGTCGGCCGCCGGCACGCGCGTCTTGGTCATCTGGGTCAGTGTCGTATCCAGAATGAAGTCGGGAGCGATGACGCCGAGGCCGGCATCGTGGCGCATGCGATCGGTATTGGCGGCGAGCTGGTCCGCAAAGGCCCGGAGACGCGACAGATAGGCGTCGGCATCGTCCTTGGTCTCGATCTTGTGCTTGGTGTCGAGGAAATCGGGGACCGATTGATAGGCGCCGGCAAGCTGGCTGACGACATAGGGCGAGGGGCCGTAGGACGATCCGCCGAAGTCGAAGCGCTGCACCGCCTCGGCCGACTTGCGCGTGTAGATGACAACATCGAGGTTGAGCTTGTCGGCAGCGGACAGGCCGGAGCGATCGAAAGCCTCGAGGCGCTTGAGCTGGCTCTGCGTCGCCGCGCGCGCCGCCGCGCGGCCCGCCGGGCTGTCGTCGCTGAGCTTGAAGCGCAGGTCGGCGTTCGCGCCCTTGTCGAGGCCCAACTGGGTCGCGCTCTCCGGGCGGCGGCGGAGGTCCTCATTGAAGATCTCGGTGAACAGCGCGGCGAGGGCAGGCGAGCCGGTCGTCGCGCTCTGGGCCCAGGCCCGCGTGCCGAGCAATGTCGAGGCCCCCGCCGCCGCTGTGGTGAGGAGGAAAGCGCGGCGATCGATCATTTCGGGACTCCATCGAACGGAAATTGCAACTTTAGGACTATGAGGCGCCACCGGGCTTCGCAACCGGTTTCGACGACGCATGGATTTCATCGTCGCGCGCGATAGAAGCAGCTGCATGAACCCGCTCTACGCCGATATGCCCACCACCATCTTCGAGAAGATGTCCGCCCTTTCGCGCGACCTGGGCGCGATCAATCTGGGGCAGGGCTTTCCCGATTCGAACGGGCCGCCCGACGTGCTGGATGCGGCGGCCCGCGCGCTGACCGGGCTTTCCAACCAATATCCGCCCATGGTCGGCCTGCCGCAGCTGAGGCAGGCGGTCGCCGATCATTATGCGCGCCATCAGGGGATCGCGCTCGACTGGGCAAGCGAAGTGACGGTGACCTCGGGCGCGACCGAGGCGCTGGCTGCTGCGATCATGGCGCTGGTCACGCCGGGCGACGAGGTGGTGCTGATCGAGCCGATGTACGACGCTTATCTGCCGCTGGTCATCCGCGCCGGCGGCGTGCCGCGCTTCGTGCGACTGGAGCCGCCGCATTGGCGGCTGACCGAGGAAGCGCTGGCCGCCGCATTCACACCCCGGACGCGGGTCGCGATCCTCAACAATCCGCTCAATCCGACGGCGACGATGTTCTCCAACGAGGAGCTTGGCCTGCTCGCCGCGCATGTCGTGCGCAGCGATGCGGTCCTGATCTCTGACGAAGTGTGGGAGCATCTGGTGTTCGACGGCGCCCGTCACCTGCCGGTGATGGCGCAGCCCGGCATGCGCGAACGGACGGTCAAGATCGGATCGGGCGGCAAGATCTTCTCGCTCACCGGATGGAAAGTCGGGTGGATGTGCGCGGCTCCCGAACTGACGCGCGTACTGGCCAAGGCGCACCAGTTCCTGACCTTCACGACGCCGCCCAATCTGCAGGCCGGCGTCGCCTATGGCCTTGGCAAGGACGACGCCCATTTCACCGGCATGCGCGCCGATTTCGCGCGATCGCGCGACAGGCTGGCGGCGGGGCTGGAAGCATCGGGCTGGCGCGTGCTGCCGAGCGCGGGCACCTATTTCCTCTCGGTCGATCTTCCCGGCTCGGGCGTCGCGACGGACGACGTGACCTTCTGCGAACGCGCGGTGCGCGAGGCGGGCATCGCCGCCATTCCGATTTCGGCATTCTATCACGCCGATCCCGTCACCAGCGTCGTCCGCCTTTGCTTCGCCAAGCGTGACGAGACGGTCGATGGCGGCATCGAACGGATGGCCAAGGCCCGCGCGCTGTTCGCCTAGGGGGGCCTAATTTCCCTCATTGCGAGCGCAGCGTGGCAATCCGGCTTGGTGGCGGGCACTCTGGATTGCTTCGCTGCGCTCGCAATGACGGTGTAGGCAGCGTGACGATGGTTGCTGTAGGGAATGGCGGAAAAGCGCGATTTTTGTCGCTGGAAGTTGACAAAGTTGAGAGGCTGGAGCGTTTCTCTCAACTTCGGAGCTCGGGCGATGTCAAAGAGCGAGGCGACTTGCGCCGGCGGTCTGCATATCAGAATGGCACGGCTGTAGGACAGCGTTCCGGGCAGTCGGCATTAACGCCCCACGCGTTCGATCAACGCCTGCGCGGCCGCAGGCGCGCGCAGCTTCGCGCCATTGATCATGAAGATGAAGACGTCGCCGCCGGTGGCCCAGCCGCGTGCCCGATCGGCCATCGCATCGAGTTCGGCTGTGTCATAGCCGGTCGCGATCTCCTCGCGTGCCGCCTGGAAACGGACATAGGTGAAATCGGCGGTCGGCTGCTCGATCGAGGGGTAATCCGGCTTGTCGGCGTGAACGATTGCGACACCTGCCGCGCGGGCGAGCGCATAGAGGGCGGGGTCGACGAAGCTCTCATGGCGCAGCTCGACAGCGTGACGCAGCCTGAGGCCGCTATGGCTTGCGGGAAGCAGTTTCAGGAAGGCGGCGAAATCGTCGGGATCGAACTTCTTGGTCGCCATGAACTGCCAGAGGATCGGGCCGAGCTTGTCGCCAAGCTCGACGATGCCCTGGTCGAGGAACTTCATGACCGACTCGCCGCCTTCGCCCAGCACCTTGCGGTTGGTGCAGAAGCGCGAGGCCTTGAGCGCATAGACGAAGCCGTCGGGCGCGGCCCTGGCCCATTTGGCGAAGGTCTCCGGCTTCTGGCTGCTATAATAAGTGCCGTTGACCTCGATCGCAGTCATCGCGCGCGTTGCGAAGTCGATCTCCTTCGCGTGCGGCAAGCCTTCGGGGAAGAAGGTTCCCCGCCAGGGCTCATAGGTCCAGCCGCCGATCCCGATCCGTATCCTGCCGCTCATGCAACAGGTCTAGCGCAGGCTCCGCGCATAGGCGAGGGCATCGAGCACCTTGCCGCCGGCGAGGAAAACGGCGCCCGTGCAGCACAGAAACAGCAGCTTGCCGCCAACGCCGGGATATTGGACGAGATAGACATGCCCGCGTTCGACCGCGCCCACCGCCAGCGCGTAGATGACCACGAAGGCCTCGAAGCGGGTCTTGATCGTGAAGAGGCGTGCGATCTTTCCAAGCATGTCAGCGACTTCGCAAGGATCGGGCCAAGACGGACATCCGCCGAGTCGCGCGCCGACCCTTATGGTTACCTGTAAATTAACCCGACAATCCGCCTCACAGCACGCCGGCAAGATCCAGTGCATCGAGCAGGCGGAGCCGCGCGGCTTCCACCGCTGAAACGAGCGTTTCGCTCTCCAGTTCCGCCGGATCGATCTGTTCGGGCCAGTGTACGGCGACGACCTTCTCGATCGTATCGATACGGGCACGATCGAGCATGAAGCGGGGATCGACCGTGGCGGGATCGGCAACGACGCGCAGGCGCAGGCAGGCTGGCCCGCCGCCGTTGGCCATCGACTGCCGGACATCGACGAAGACGAGTCGGCGGATCGGGCCATTCCCCGCGACGAGATCGGCGAGATAGGGGCCGACGCGCTCATGATCGCGCGCCTCGCTGGGCAAGATCAGCGCCTGCTCGCCGGTCGGCAGCGTGACCAGCTGGGCGTTGAACAAATAGGTCGCGATCGCATCGGCGAGGCTGACGCGCGAGGCCGGAACCTCGACGATCGCCAGATCGGGCACGGCGGCGCGCAGCTTGGCGTAGAAGGCGTCCTTACCGGCAAAGGCCTGTTCGTGCGCGAAGAGCGTGAGCCCGTCGGACACGGCGACGACATCATTATGGAACGCGCCGGCGGCGATCGCCTCCGGCGCCTGTTCGACAAACAGCGAACGCGCGGGATCGAGGCCGTGG
The DNA here is from genome assembly GCF_058790595.1 of Sphingomonas sp. EU05-FHT14C10. Classification (NCBI taxonomy): domain Bacteria; kingdom Pseudomonadati; phylum Pseudomonadota; class Alphaproteobacteria; order Sphingomonadales; family Sphingomonadaceae; genus Sphingomonas; species Sphingomonas sp. EU05-FHT14C10. The sequence goes on from NZ_JBYTEN010000001.1 coordinate 101,442, forward strand.
CGGAAGCCGATCGCCTCGCATGCGACGAGATGCTGGCGGGCGGGGTAGGGGCCGCCCGAGCGCCCGAACACGAACACCTCGACGCCGGGCGCTCCGGGCGTGGCCGCGAAGCGCATATGATTGGCCGCCCCTTCGTCGCCCAGCGGCGCGGGGACGGGGCCGTGGACGGCGAATTCGGGGCCGGCAAAAGCGACGCGCAGCTGTTCCAGCGTGTAGGGCCATTCGTGGCTGCGATGCGGCATGGTGACGAGATTGGCGACGGTCAGATGGCAGCGCCCGTCGCTGGTGTCTGGCGCCGGCGAGACGGTCGCGGCATTGGCCGTCCACATCGCCGCCGCAGACATCGCCCAGGCGGTGACCGGCGGATGCTTCACCCCGACGCTCTCAAGCCATTTGGCATTGGGGCGCGGGTGAGGCAGCAACAGACCCTGCGCGAGACCGAGATCGATATTGCCGCGCATCTTGGCGAGGCCCTGCAGCGCGGCGACGCGCGGATAGGAGAGCTTGCCCGCATTGCGCGCCGAAGCGAGATTGCCGAGGCTGAGGCCGGCATAGTTGTGGCTTGGCCCGACGAGCCCGTCGAAATTAATCTCAACCAACGGCATCAGCGTGCAACCCCGACCAGCGCGTCCCCCTGTTCGACGCCCAGTAGCGCAGCGTCTAGAGCCGAAATCGTTACCGCGCCGATATCATCGACCAGAATATCAGCGAAAATGGACCGAAAATCGCCAAGCCGTCCGGCGGCGAGCAAATGACGTTCGGCAGTATCGCCCGGCGGGGCGATGCGATCGACCCGGAGCTCGCGTGCGTCGGCAAGCGTCCTGATCCGGTCGGTATCGGCGAGCATCGTCGGGCCGCCGTCGAAGATGTCGATATAGCTGTCGTGGCGGAAACCCTCGGCCTCCAGCATGCGCATCGCGGCGCGACCATTGGGGTGCGGAACGCCGATGACGTGGCGCGCGCCTTCGGTGAGCATCGCCGTGTAGATCGGATGCTTGGGCATCAGATCGGCGATGAACTGGTTGCCGTGGATGGCGTTGAATTCGTCTGCTTCCTGGAAGCTCATACCGAAGAAGCGCCCGGCAAGGCCGTCCCAGAAAGGCGAGCCGCCTGCCTCGTCGATCACGCCGCGCAGCTCGGCAAGCACGCGATCGGCGAAGCGCGAGCGGTGCTGGCGGATGAAGAGATAGCGGCTGCGCGCAAGCAGCATCCCCAGTCCGCCGGCGCGTTCGCCGGGGTGAAGGAAAAGACCGCCGACTTCGCTCGCGCCTTCGAGATCGGTGCACAGCGTGAGCATATCGGCGCGGAAGGTGCGCCCCAGTTCCTGCGAGCTCTGCGTCAGCGTACCCATGCGATAGCTGTAGAAGGGCCAGCGCCGCCCGACTTCGCTGAAGATCTGGCAGGTGCCGCGCACTTCGCCCGTCTCGGCATTTTCGAGGACGAGGACGAACAGGTCGTCGCCCTTTTCGGTGCGGGCCAGCGCCTCGGCCGAGCGATCGAGCTTTGCGCCCAGCGATTTGCGATCGGGAGGCAGGTTGGTGAACCCGCCGCCGGTGAGCTTCGCCATTTCGTAGAGCGCCGCCAGATCCTTCGGGCGGGCAAGACGCATGAAGAAGCTCATGGACGGCCCCGCCCCGCAATGCGCGTGATCGCGAGTGCGGAGAGCATTGCGCGTTCGGGCAGCGATTCGGGGATCATAAACTCGTCCGACGAATGGATCGCGCCGCCGCGCACGCCCATCGTGTCTACCACGGGCACGCCGCAGGCCGCGATATTGTTGCCGTCGCACACGCCGCCGGTCGCTTTCCAGGCGACGGGGATGCCAAGATCGTCGCCGCATTCGCGCACGAGACCGAACAGGCGCTCGGCGGCGGGATCGATCGGTTTGGGCGGACGGGCGAAGCCGCCATGGCGGTGGATCGACACGTCATGCTCGCGCGTGATCGCTGCGATGATCGCATCGAGCGCGGCGGCGGCCTCCGCCTCGGCCTCGGGCGTCATCGGGCGGAAGTTGACGCGCAGCACGGCGTGATCGGGAACGATATTGTTGGGGCCGCCGCCATCGATGCGCGCCGGATTGACCGACAGATCGTCGCCGGTCAGCGCTTTCAGGCGAAGCGCGAGATCGGCGGCGGCGACGATCGCATTGCGTCCCTCGGCCGGATTGCGCCCGGCATGCGCCGCCCGGCCAGTGACGATGATCGAGAAATTGCCGCTTCCGGCGCGGGCCCCGGCAAGGGTGCCGTCGGGCAGGGCGGGTTCATAGGTGAAGGCCGCGACCTTGCCCTTCGCAAGCTCCGCGATCAGCCCGGCGGAGGACAGCGAACCGACCTCCTCGTCGCTGTTGACCATCACGTCATAACCGAAACCCGCAGCGCCGCCCGATGCCTCGAGCGCCGAGAGCGCGGCGAGCATCACGGCGAGGCCGCCCTTCATATCTGCCGTGCCGGGGCCGTTGATCCGCCCGTCGTCCATTGCGGCCAGCGTCTGGAAGGGATGATCGACCCCGAAAACGGTATCCATATGACCGGTGAAAAGCATCCGCACCGGCGCGTCGGGCCGGACCGACAGGCGCAGATGATCGCCATGCATCACGGGTTCGACCCGGCCGTTCGAATCGACCGCGTCGACGGGCGCGGCGGCGATCAGCGAGATATTGCCGGGCAACGCGGAGAAGGCGTCGGCGAGGAGGCCTGCCACCTGCTTCAGCCCTGCAAGATTGCGCGAGCCGCTGTTCACCGCCGCCCAGCGCTCGACCTGCGCCAGCATCGGGGCCGCAGCTGCGGCCTCGGCGATGCGCCGTTCCAAATTGGTCAGTCTCTCCATCCCGGCCTTCTAGCAAAGTCCGATGGCTAACCAACCCCGCTGGCACGAATTGCCTATGCCGGCCCGATGCGGCATAGGGCGCAGGCCTTTCTTCCTCCCCGGGAAAAGCATTCGCTGGTCGCGTGTTCGGAAAGGTGTTGCATGACTGACTATGTGTCGATTGCCGGGCTCAAGGTCGCGGCCCCGCTTGCGTCGTTCATCGATATGCAGGCGCTGCCCGGCACGGGGGTGGACCCGAGCGGCTTCTGGTCAGGCTTAGCGGCGCTTCTCGACCGGCTGGTCCCCGAGAACCGCATGCTTCTCGAAAAGCGCGACTCGATACAGGCTGCGATCGACATCTGGCACGGCGAACATGCGGGGCGGCCGATCGACTATGCGGCCTATCGGGATTTCCTCGGCGAGATCGGCTATCTCGTGCAGGCGCCCGCGGCGTTCGAGATCACAACGGAGAATGTCGACGACGAGATTGCCCGCATGGCCGGGCCCCAGCTTGTCGTCCCCGCGCTCAACGATCGCTTCGTCCTCAACGCCGCCAATGCGCGCTGGGGCAGCCTCTACGACGCCTTGTACGGCACCGACGTGCTGCCCGGCGCGCCTGCGCCCGGCGGCTATGACGCGGCGCGTGGAGCCGAAGTCATCGCCAAGGCGCGTGCCTTCCTCGACGCGGCGGTGCCGCTGGCCGAGGGAAGCTGGGCCGATATCGACGGGCTTCGCGTCGATCAGGGCGCATTGGCGCCGGTGCTTGCCGACCCGGCGGCCTTTGTCGGCTATCGCGGATCGGCGGCGGAACCCGTCGCTATCCTGCTGCGCCATAACGGCCTGCACATCGAAATCCCGATCGATCGCGCACATCCGATCGGCGAGACCGACAAGGCCGGTATCGCCGACCTGATCCTCGAAGCCGCGCTGACGACCATCGTCGACCTCGAGGATTCGATCGCGGCGGTCGATGCCGAGGACAAGGTGGCAGCCTATGCCAACTGGCTAGGCCTGATGCGCGGCGACCTGGTGGCGCACTTCGCCAAGGGCGGCAGGACGATGACGCGCGCGCTCGACGCGGATCGCGAATGGACCGCGCCTGACGGGTCGGCCTTCTCGCTGCCGGGGCGCAGCCTGCTCTTCGTCCGCAATGTCGGCCATCTGATGACGAGCAGCGCCGTGCTGCTCCCCGACGGGTCGGAGGCGCCCGAAGGCATTCTCGACGCGATCTTCACGTCGCTCATCGCGCTGCACGACCTGAGGGGGCAGGGGCGCTTCCGCAACAGCCGGACCGGGTCGGTCTATATCGTGAAGCCCAAGATGCACGGGCCCGAGGAAGCGGCTTTCACCAATCGGCTGTTCGATGCGGTCGAGGATCTGCTGGGGCTCGCCCGCCACACGGTGAAGGTTGGCGTGATGGATGAGGAGCGGCGGACATCGGCCAATCTCGCCGCCTGTATTCACGCGGTGAAGGACCGGATCGTCTTTATCAACACCGGCTTCCTCGACCGCACAGGCGACGAGATCCACACCTCGATGCGCGCGGGCGCGATGATCAGAAAGGGCGACATGAAGTCGGCCGACTGGATCAGCGCTTATGAAGCGCGCAATGTCTCGATCGGGCTCAACTGCGGCTTTTCGGGCCGTGCCCAGATCGGCAAGGGCATGTGGGCCGCGCCCGACCGGATGGCCGACATGATGACGCAGAAGATCGCGCATCCCAAGTCCGGGGCGAATACCGCCTGGGTGCCGTCGCCGACGGCGGCGACGCTCCACGCGCTTCATTACCACAAGGTCGACGTGTTCCAGCGCCAGGCCGAACTGAAGGGCGTGCCCGTTCCCGGCATCGACCAGCTGCTCTGTGTGCCGCTGGCGGGCGGGACCAACTGGTCGGAAGCGGAGGTGGCGACCGAGCTGGAGAATAACGCGCAGGGCCTGCTCGGCTACGTCGTGCGCTGGATCGATCAGGGCGTCGGCTGTTCGAAGGTGCCCGATATCAATGATGTCGGGCTGATGGAGGATCGCGCGACGCTGCGCATATCATCGCAGCATATCGCCAACTGGCTGCTGCACGGCGTTTGCACCAAGGAACAGGTCGAGGCTGCGCTGCTCAAGATGGCGGCGAAGGTCGACGCACAGAACGCCGGCGATGCGCTCTATCGGCCGATGGCGAGCGACCCTGCAGGCAGTATCGCCTATCAGGCGGCGCGGGCGCTGGTGTTCGAAGGTGTCGATCAGCCCAACGGCTATACCGAGCCGCTGCTTCATGCCTATCGCCTGAAGGCCAAGGCGCGCGACGCGGCGGAAGGATAGGCCGCCCGGACTGAGCCGGGCGGCGCGAAAGGGCTCTCAGCTATTATCTTCGATGTCGGCGCCCGGGCCGTTTTTCTTGATCGATTCGATCGCGTTCACCGCCGAGGCCTTGCTCGAATAGCCCTCGGTTGCGAACATCACTTCCGAATTATATTTGAAGCGCACGCGATATTCGCCGGCTTTGTCCTTATAAATTTCGAACTTGTGAGCCATTGCTACACTCCCGCCGTTCAAGGGACCGGTAGCCTAGCCGGATCGTGGGGCGGCCGGAAGCCGCCTTGGATCAATCCTCGATCCAGACCTCGACGGGAGCGACAGACTGTCGCAGCACAGCGCGGATCGGCAGTTGCTCAACCGGCCCGTCGCCCAGCGCCGCGTGATAGACGGCGAGTTTCTTTTCACCAGACAAAGGCAGGACGATCCGCCGCGCATCGAGGATCGCGCGCAGGCTGAGCGAAAGGCGGTCATGCGGCGCGACGAGCGGCCGGACCCCAAGCGTCAGCGACTCAGTGATCAGGCCGTGCGACAGTTGAGCAGCGCCGGGGAAGAGCGATGCAGTATGGCCGTCCTCACCCATGCCGAGCAGGATGATATCGAAAGGGCGGGGAAGGGCGGCATAGGCTTCTTCCGCGACCGGTTGGCCTGCCCAGGGATCGAAGGCATCGTTTTTCATCGGCACGAAACGCGCGGCAGCAGCGCGATTGACCAGCAACCGCTTGCGCACCAGCGCCTCGTTGCTGTCGGGATCTCCGGGCGAGACCCAGCGCTCGTCGACGAGGGCCACCGTCACCTTGTCCCATTCGATCGGCGCGATCGACAGTGCCTCGAACAGCGGAATGGGCGAACGGCCGCCGGATACGGCGATGAGCGCCTCGCCACGTTCGGCGATGGCGGCGGCAAGCCCATTGGCGATCGAGGCGGAGAGGCGCGCCACGCCGCCGGGGGTGATTTCGCGAAGCATAGAGGTCATGCCGTTCCTACTAGGAGGGCGATCGGCGAGAAGAAAGCTCGTCATCGAAGATCGCCTGAGGGCGGGCAGTTACGGCGTGCGCCCTCCCGACATGCCAATGTTCGACAAAATAGAACGATTTGACCAATTTTATTCGGATGGAAGGAATGTTTCGATTGCGGCATCTATGCGTTGCGGCGGTTACAGGCCGTTCGCATGATCGAAGGAGCATGACATGAGCACCCAGACAGCTACATCGATGTCAGGCACGACCTATGTTCCAGCGCTTGGCCGCGCGCTGATCGCCGCCATCTTCCTGTTGAGCGGTTTCGGCAAGCTGACCGCGCCCGCCGGGACCATCGCCTATATCAACGCCGCAGGGTTGCCCTTGCCCGAGGTTAGCTATGCCGTGGCGCTTGTCGTCGAGCTGATCGGCGGCCTTGCGCTGCTGCTCGGGTATCGCGTCCGGATCGCGGCGCTGGTGCTTGCAATCTTCTCGGTCGCGGCGGCGTTCAGCTTTCACAACAACTTCGCCGACCAGAACCAGATGATCCATTTTCTGAAGAACCTCGCCATGGCGGGAGGCCTGCTGCAGGTCTTCGCCTTCGGTGCCGGCGCTTTCAGCCTAGATCGGCGTGCGGGCCGCGCCTGACGTTCGTCGAAGCAATTCGGCCGTCGGCGGAACGACCCTTCAAAAAAGCGAAACCGATCCCCAGATGAGCGCCGCTGCGTTGGGCTAGTTGCCAGGCGCGGAATCTGGGGAGCGACATCACGAACTGCGCGGCGGAGAGGCCAAGCGGTTCACGGAACGGGCGGACAGTGGTTCGCCCGAGCAGGGATTGTTGACCATGGCTTTCTTGAGCGATTTCGGATCGGGCGAAGGGCAGCATATGCTGGGCCTGCGCCGCGCCACCCAGACTGCAAGCTTTTCCGCCACCGAATGGCGCGTCATCCGCCTTTCCGCTCGTGACGGCCGTGCCACGCTGCGCGCGCGGGCGACCAGCCCGCTGGCTCGCTTCGGCGCCTGGCTGTTCGGCCTCAATCGGCCCAACGATTATGCCGATCCGCGTCTCGAGGCGCTGCGCCGCTTTGCCGTCGCGCATCGCGTCCACAATGAGGATGCCCCGGCGCATTATCGCGAGGCGTTGCTGGGTGCCGGCTATTCGCAGGCCCATGCCGATCTGGTGCGCGATAGCGTTTCGGGCGGCCACGCCGTTGCCAACGCGGGCAATGCGCAGCTGGGTTCGCTGATCCTGACGCTGCTGGCGCTGGTCGGCGGGCTGACCCTCGTCGCGCGGACCTTCGCTTCCTATTCGGGCGATGCGATGATCGGCGGCGTGCTGGGCGCGCTCCTCGTCGTCGTCGCCGCCCCTCTCGCGCTTGCTCCCGCCCGCCGGGGATTGTGAAGATAAACTTCATGGCCCTTGCGGCGAGGGGCCGCTAATCGAAGCGGCCCTGCCTCCTATATGCTGCGACGCATCATAGGAGGCCGATATGCTCTTCTTCATCACAGGCGTAAGCGCGGGGCTCGGGCGTGCGGTGGCGGAAGCCGCGCTCGCCGACGGGCATGTCGTGGTCGGCACGCTGCGCAACAACGATCAGATCGCCGCATTCGAGGCGCTGGCGTCGGGCCGTGCTCATGGCCGGCTGCTCGACGTGACCGACGAGGACTCAGTCGGGCGGGTGGTCGACGCCATCGAGCGCGAGGTCGGCGCGATCGACGTGCTCGTCAACAATGCCGGCTACGGCCATGAGGGGACGGTCGAGGAATCGCCGCTGTCGGAGCTGCGCCGTCAGTTCGACGTGAACCTGTTCGGCGCGGTCGGGGTGATCAAGGCCGTGTTGCCGCATATGCGCAGCCGCCGTGCGGGCCGCATCCTCAACATCAGCTCGATGGGCGGCATCATGACGTTGCCGGGGCTGGCCTATTATCATGGCAGCAAGTTCGCGCTCGAAGGGATCAGCGAGTCGCTCGGCAAGGAAGTGAAAGGCTTCGGCATCCATGTGACCGCCGTCGAGCCCGGCAGTTTCCGCACGGACTGGGCGGGCCGCTCGCTCAACCGGCAGGAGCGCAGCATAGCCGATTATGACGAGGTATTCGGTCCCGTCCGCGAGCGCCGCAAGAATTACAGCGGCAACCAGCCCGGCGACCCCGCCAAGGCCGCGCGCGCGATGATCGAGATCGCTAAGGTCGACAATCCGCCGGCGCACCTGCTGCTCGGCCGCGACGCCGTCCAGCTCGTCCGCGAGAAGCTGGGCCAGCTCTGCGCTGAAATCAACGAATGGGAGCAGCTCTCGCTCTCGACCGACTTCGACTGAGAACAGATCAAAGGAGGATCAGTCATGACCACCAAGGCTTATGCGGCGATCGACGGCAGCACGCCGCTCGCGCCCTTCGACATCGAACGCCGGGCTCCCGGGCCGCGCGATGTCGCGATCGACATCCTGCATTGCGGTGTCTGCCATTCGGACCTGCACACTGCGCGGGGCGAATGGGGCGGGGTGAAGTTCCCGTCCGTCCCCGGCCATGAGATCGTCGGCCGCGTGACCGCCGTCGGTGGCGAAGTCAGCCGCTTCAAGGTCGGCGATCTGGTCGGCGTCGGCTGCATGGTCGACAGCTGCCGTACGTGCGCATCATGCGAGGAAGGGCTGGAGCAATATTGCGAAGGGCCGCGCAGCTTCACCGGGACCTATAACGGGCCGACCCAGGACACGGGCGAGAACACCTTTGGCGGCTATTCGGCCGACATCGTCGTCGACCAGGATTTCGTGCTGTCGGTGGGCCATGACGAGGCGCAGCTTGCGGCCGTCGCGCCGCTGCTGTGCGCGGGCATCACCACCTGGTCGCCGCTGCGCCACTGGAATGTCGGGCAGGGCAGCAAGGTCGGCATCGTCGGGATCGGCGGACTCGGCCATATGGGCGTGAAGCTCGCCCATGCGCTCGGCGCGCGGGTCGTGGCGTTCACCACCTCCGAGTCGAAGCGGTCCGATGCGCTGGCGCTCGGCGCCGACGAAGTCGTCGTCTCGCGTAACGCCGATGAGATGGCGGCGCATGCCAGCAGCTTCGACCTGATCATCAACACGGTCGCGGCCAGCCATGACCTCGATCAGTTCGTGACGTTGCTGAAGCGCGACGGGGCGATGGTGCTAGTCGGCGTGCCCGAACATCCGCATCCTTCGCCCAACGCTGCGAACTTGATCCTCCATCGCCGCACGCTTGCCGGATCGGTGATCGGCGGCATCAGGGAAACGCAGGAAATGCTGGATTTCTGCGCAGAACATGGGATCGTGGCGGACATCGAACCCATCGCGATGCAGGATATCGAAGCGGCCTATGAGCGGATGCTGAAGAGCGACGTCAAATATCGTTTCGTGATCGACATGGCGACGCTGAAGGCGGCGGCTTGACCGAGGGGGGCGGCGCATACCTTGGTGCGAATGGCCCAGGGTCGTGCGCCGCCGCTAGGCATTGATTCCGGGCCTGCGCAATGATCGCCGGCCGAGGGTTTAATGTCTGGTCGTGTTGCGTTTTCTGCATCCCGGGATGCAGCAGGCAAACTTGACGGATCGGTAACTTGACGGATCATCCAAAAGTCGTAGCCGGCGCCGTCCAGGAGTTAATTTGAATGATCTCACTCGTCCGGATCGCGCTGTCCCGACCCTACACCTTCGTCGTCATGGCGGCGATGATCATGATCGTCGGCATTCTTTCCGCAGTGCGAACTCCGGTCGACATCTTCCCGGACATCAAGGTGCCGGTCGTCGCGATCGCCTGGAACTATAACGGCCTGTCGCCCGACGAGCTTTCGGGGCGGATATTGACCCCGTTCCAGCGCTCACTGACCACGACGGTCAACGACATCGAGCATATCGAGGCGAACTCGCTGACTGGCATCGGCGTGGTGAAGGTGTTCTTCCAGCCCGGTGCCGACGTCCGCCTCGCCAATGCCCAGATCACGGCGATCTCGCAGACGCTGCTGCGCCAGCTGCCCCCGGGCACGACGCCACCGCTGGTCGTGAATTACAGCGCCTCGACGGTGCCGATCCTGCAGCTCGCCCTGTCCGGCCAGGGGCTGACCGAGCAGCAGCTCTACGACTTCGGCCAGAATTTCATTCGCACGCGCGTCGTTACCGTGCCAGGCGCCGCCGTGCCCTATCCGTTCGGTGGCAAGACGCGCCAGATTCAGCTCGACCTCGACCCGCAGGCTCTGCAGTCCAAGGGGATTTCGGCGCAGGATGTCGGCAACGCGCTCGCCGCGCAGACCCAGATCACGCCTGCCGGCTTCGTGAAGATCGGCGACTATCAGTATAATCTGAAGCTCAACAACGCGCCCGGCCTTGTCGACGAGCTCAACCAGCTGCCGATCCGCACGGTCAACGGCGCCGTCGTCCGCATGAGCGATGTCGCGCACGTCCGCGACGGCGCGGCGCCGCAGCAGAATATCGTCCATGTGAACGGTCAGCGTTCGGTGCTGATGACCGTGTTCAAGAATGGCGCCGTTTCCACCATCTCGATCGTTGAGGGCGTCCGCGCGATGATCCCCGACGTCAAGAAGGGGTTGCCCGCCGAACTCAAGATCGATCCGATCAACGATCAGTCGTCCTTCGTGAAGGCGGCCGTCGAGGGCGTCGTGCGCGAAGGTGCGCTGGCGGCGGCGCTGACCAGCCTGATGATCCTGCTGTTCTTGGGGTCATGGCGCTCGACGGTGATCATCGCCGTTTCGATCCCGCTCGCGATCCTCGCGGCCGTGGCGGCGCTCGCAGCCTTCGGCCAGACGCTCAACGTCATGACGCTTGGCGGCCTCGCGCTCGCCGTAGGCATCCTCGTCGACGACGCGACGGTGACGATCGAGAATATCAATTGGCACCTAGAACACGGCAAGGACGTGCGCAGCGCGATCCTCGACGGCGCGCAGCAGATCGTCGTGCCCGCCTTCGTCTCGCTGTTGTGCATCTGCATCGTGTTCGTGCCGATGTTCTATCTGCCGGGCGTCGCGGGCTTCCTGTTCGTGCCAATGGCGCTGTCGGTCATCTTCGCCATGATCGCCTCGTTCATCCTGTCGCGCACGCTGGTGCCGACCATGGCGCTCTACCTGCTGCGTCCGCATGCGCCGCACGACCATGAGGCCGCGCCGTCCAGCAATCCTCTCGTCCGCTTCCAGCGCGGGTTCGAGGGGCGATTCGAGAAGATCAGGCGCGGCTATTCGGGGCTGCTCGCCAAGGCGCTCGACGCGCGCAAGCTGTTCGTGACCGGCTTTCTCATCTTCGCGGTGCTGAGCCTCGTCCTCGTGCCCTTCCTTGGGCGCAATTTCTTCCCCGCCGTCGATTCCGGCGCGATCGTGATGCACGTCCGCGCGCCGGTGGGCACGCGCATCGAAGAGACCGCCGCGATCTTCGGGCGCGTCCAGAACGAGATCAGAAAGATCGCCCCGCCGGGGCAGGTCGCGACGATGGTCGACAATATCGGCCTGTCGAGCAGTAGTCTCAACACGATCTACAATGCGTCGGGTACGATCGGGTCGCAGGATGGCGACATCTATGTGACGCTGACGAAGCATCACATTCCGACCGCCGATCTCGTCCGCGATCTGCGCGCCGAGCTGCCGAGGCTGTTCCCCGGCGTCAGCTTCGCCTTCCTGCCCGCAGATATCACCAGCCAGATCCTGAACTTCGGCGCGCCGTCGCCGATCGACATCCAGGTGACAGGCCCCAATCTGGTCGAGGATGCGGCGCACGCCACGAAGATTCTGCGCGCCATCCGCTCGATCGACGGCGTTGCCGATGCGCGCATCCAGCAGTCGGCCTCCTATCCCGAACTGCGCTTTGCCGTAGACCGCACGCGCGCCAACCAGCTTGGGCTGCAGGAGCGCGACGTGACGGGCGCCGTCGCGGGCGCGATCGCGGGCAGCGTGCAGACGGCTCCGGTCTTCTGGCTCAACCCGAAGAACGGTGTGTCATACCCCGTCGTGGTGCAGGCGCCCGAGTATCAGCTCGACTCGCTCGCCAAGCTGCAGAGCCTGCCGGTGACCGGACAGACCAACGGGCGTGAACCGCAGATATTGGGCGGCCTCGGCACACTAACGCGCGGCAGTACGCTGGCCGTCGTCTCGCAATACAATATCCAGCCGATGGTGCAGGTCTTCGCATCGACGCAGGACCGCGATCTGGGCGCTGTCGCCGGCGACGTGCTGAGCGTGATCAAGAAGCTCGACAAGGAGAAGCCAGACACGGTCAAGGTCACGCTGCGCGGCCAGTATCAGACGATGAACACGGCTTTCTCCGGCCTTGGCTGGGGTCTGCTGGGCGCGGTGGTGATGATCTATCTGCTGATCGTCATCAACTTCCAGTCATGGACCGACCCGTTCGTGATCATCTCCGCGCTGCCCGCAGCGCTTGCCGGCATCGCGTGGATGCTGTTCGTGACGGAGACGCCGCTGTCGGTGCCGGCGCTGACCGGCGCGATCATGTGCATGGGCGTCGCGACGGCCAACTCGATCCTTGTCGTCAGCTTCGCGCGCGAACGGTTGCTGGCGACGGGGGATGCCGTGAAGGCCGCCTATGAAGCCGGCGTCACACGCTTCCGCCCGGTGTTGATGACCGCGCTTGCGATGATCATCGGCATGGCGCCGATGGCGCTCGGACTGGGCGAGGGCGGCGAGCAGAATGCGCCGCTTGGCCGCGCCGTGATCGGCGGCCTGATCTTCGCGACCTGCGCGTCGCTGATGTTCGTTCCCACCATTTTCTCGATCGTTCACGGCCGCCGTCGTCAGCCGGCCGCCGATCCGTCGCATGGAGAAGTTTCGCATGCCTGACCCCCAGACCGCCACGCTCGATAACCGGCGGTTGAAGCGCGCCGGCCTGATCGGCGTCGTGATCCTTCTCCTTGTGCTCGGTATCGGTACGGTGACGCGCCTCAAAGCGCGCAACGAGCTCAGCAACTGGACTGCCGATCAGGCGGTGCCCAGCGTTAAGATCGTCAAGCCCAAAGGCGGCGACGAAGGGCTCCTCGTCCTTCCCGGGCGCCTGCGCGCCTGGCAGGAAGCGCCGGTCTATGCGCGGACGAGCGGCTATCTGCGCCGCTGGTATGCCGATATCGGAACGCCGGTTCACGCAGGCCAGCTGCTCGCCGAGATCGACGCGCCCGATGTCGACCTGCAGCTTTCGGCGGCCAAGGCCGCGCTCGCGACGGCGAACGCCCAGCGCGACCTTTCGGCGACGACCGCCGCGCGCTGGGACCGCCTCGTCAGCGAGGATGCGGTGTCCAAGCAGGAGGCCGATGAACGCCGGGGCGACCTCGCCGCGCGCACCGCCATGCGCAACGAAGCACTCGCCAATGTCGACAGGCTGCGCACCCTGACCGGGTTCAAGCGGATTATCGCGCCGTTTGACGGCATCGTGACGAGCCGCTCGACCGACGTCGGCGCGCTCATCGTCGCGGGCAATGCCGCATCGACGCCGCTATTCACGGTATCAGACATGAAGCGCATGCGCCTTTATGTCAGCGTGCCGCAGGCCTATGCGAGCATCATCAAGCCGGGGCTGACCGCGACCTTCTCGATCCCCGAATATCCCAACCGCAAGTTCGAGGCGAAGCTCGCCAGCTCGGCCGATGCCGTCGCCAGCGATTCGGGATCGATCCTGATCCAGCTCGTCGTCGACAATGCCGACGGCGTGCTGAAGCCGGGCGCCTATACGCAGGTCAGCATCAACCTGCCCGACGATTCGCCCTCGCTGCGCGTGCCGGCAACGGCGCTGATCTTCCGTTCGGAAGGCACGGCGCTGGCGTTGCTCGGCCCGGACGGCAAGGTGATTATGCGTCCGGTGAAGCTGGGCCGCGATTTCGGGTCCGAGATCGAGATCGCGCAGGGCCTGAGTGCCAGCGACCGCGTGATAGACAATCCGTCCGACGCGCTGGAGCAGGGCGACAAGGTCCAGGCCGCCACAGACAAGCCGAAGGAGGCGGCCGGTGCGCACTCGTAAGCCCGCAGCGCTGCTTGCCTCGTTTTCGCTGACGGCGTGCAATCTCGCGCCTGCCTATACGCCGCCGACGGCGGCTTCGGTCGCGGCCCCGGCCGCTTTCCGCGACGGCGGGAACTGGACCCCGGCGGCGCCCGCCGATGGCGCGCCGCGCGGAAGCTGGTGGCAGGTCTTCGCCGATCCGCAGCTCGACGCGCTCGAGCAGAAGATCGAGGCGGCCAACCCGCAGCTTGCCGCTGCGCTGGCACGCTACGATCAGGCGCGCGGCTATGCCCGACAGGCGCGATCGGGGTTGTTCCCGCAGATCGATGCGAGCGGGAGCGCGGAGCGCGGCCGCGATCAGACCAACGGACAGCAGCACGAATTCACGGTGGGCGGCGCGCTGTCCTACGAGGTCGATCTGTGGGGGCGTGTGCGCAACCAGGTGCGTGCGGGCAAGGCCGATGTCGAAGCCAGTGCCGCCGATCTCGCATCGGTGCGGTTGAGCCTGCAGGCCGAGCTGGCCGACGACTATATCCAGCTACGCGGGCTCGACGCGCAGGTCGCGGTGCTGGAGGCGACGGTGGTGGCGTTCGGCAAGGCGCTGAAGCTCAACGAGGCCCGGCATGATGGCGGCGCTTCGAGCGGGGTCGATGTCGGCCGCGCGCGCACGCAGCTTTCGGCAGCGCAGGCGCAACTCGATCAGGCCCGCGCCGATCGTGCATTGATGGAACATGCGATCGCGGCGCTTGTCGGCGAGCCCGCATCGACCTTCACGATCGCAGCGGCGCCGATGCTTGCCGATCCGCCTGTCGTGCCGGTTTCGGCGCCCTCGCTGCTGCTCCAGCGCCGGCCCGACATCGCTGCAGCCGAACGGCGCATGGCGGCGGCCAATGCGCGCGTCGGCGTGGCAAAGGCGGCGATGTTCCCCAGCCTGACATTGGGGGCGAGCGGCGGCTTCGACACCACGGGCGGCGCGCTATTCAGCGCTGCCACCGGCTTCTGGGCGCTCGGTCCCGCGATGGCGCTGCTTTCGGTCTTCGACGGCGGCAAGCGCAAGGGGCAGTTGCAGGTCGCGCGCGGCGAGTTCGACGAGACGGCGGCCAATTACCGCCAGACCGTGCTGACGGCGTTCCGCGAGGTCGAGGACCAGATGGCGCTCGCCAATCGCCTCGCCAGCGCCGAGCAGAACCAGCAGGATGCCGTAACTGCGGCCGCCCAGACCAACCGGCTCGCGACGATCCGCTACCGCGAAGGCGCTGCGAGCTATCTGGAAGTCGTGACGGCGCAGACCGCCGAGCTCGACGCCCGGCAGCTCGCGATCGATCTGCGATCGCGGCGTCTGCAGGCCAGCGTCAACCTGATCCGCGCGCTGGGCGGGGGCTGGTCGGCGACGAACGAGGGTACGGCGCAGGCTGCGCTTAACTGAGCATCGCCTCCGCCGGCCCGCGCGGGCCATGGTCGGCGCGCATGAAGTCGATCAGCGCGCGCAGCTTCGGCGGCACGCGGCGGCGATCGGGATAGTAGAGGGTGAGCGGCGACATGGTCGGGCTCCAGTCGGTGAGCAGCCTGACGAGCCGGCCGTCGTCGATGAAACGCTCGATATAGCCGTTGATCATGTAAGTGATGCCAAGCCCGTCGATCGCCGCCTGCACCATGGCGGCGAAATCGTTGAGGATGAGGCGACCGGGCACCGCGATCTCGAACAACTCGCCATCGCGCGCGAACTCCCAGCGTTCGACTTCGCCGCGTCCGTTGCGCAGGCGGATGCAGTCGTGCCCGGCCAGCTCGTCGGGACAGCGCGGGATGCCGCGACGCCCGAGATAGTCGGGCGCCGCGACGATATGCGCCGCGATCGGCGGGCCGACCTTCACCGCAACCATGTCGCGCTCGACCGTGTCGCCGAAGCGTATGCCAGCGTCGAAACCACCGGCGACGATGTCGACCAGCTGGTTGTTGATCGAAACCTCCAGCTCGATCGCCGGATAGGCGGCCATGAAGCGGCGCAGCATCGGCTGAAGCAGGATCATGTAGGCGGAGCGGGCTACGGTGATCCGCAGCAGGCCGCTTGGCTCGTCGGCACCGCGGCCCAGTTCCTCGGCCGCCAGCGATATCTCGCCCACGGCCGGGCGGATGCGCGCGAGATAATGCGTGCCGGCCTCGGTCAGGTGAACACTGCGCGTCGTCCGGTTGAACAGCGGCGTACCCAATCGCGCCTCCAGCGCACGGATCGCCTGGCTCACCGCCGAAGCCGACACGCCAAGGCGCATCGCGGCAGCAGTGAAGCTCGTTTCCTCGGCAACGCAGATGAAGGCCGCGAGTCCGTCGAACTGATCCTGCCGCATGCCCGCCTTTCTATGCCGCGCCCATCAGGCGATAGCCGACGCCAAGCTCGTTGACGATGAGGGCGGGGCGCGCCGGATCCTGCTCCAGCTTCTGGCGGATGTTGCGGATCACTACGCGCAGATATTCGATGTGCTGGTCGTAGTCATTGGCCCAGACCGACTTCAGAAGCTGCTGGTGCGTGATCGCGCGTCCGGGGAAGCGCGCAAGCTCTGCAAGGACGCCATATTCCTTGGGCGTGAGGTGCACCTCCGCGCCGTCCCGGCTGATCCGCCGGTCGATCAGGTCGATGACGACGCTGCCTGCCTCGATGCGCGAGCGGCCACCGCCGGCTACCACGCGCTGACGCAGGGCGACGCGGATGCGCGCGATCAGTTCCTCGGTATCGAAGGGTTTGGTGACATAATCGGCCGCGCCGAGATCGAGCGCCGTCACCTTCTCGCTGGTCGATTCGCGCGCGGAGACGACGATCACCGGCGCGCCCGATTTGCGCGCGATCACCGGCAGCAATTCCATGCCGTCGCGATCGTGCAGTCCCAGATCGAGGAGCACCAGATCGACGGGGGCATCGAGCTGCTCGGTCGCCTGGCGTGCGGTCGCGGCCTCGGCGACGGCATAACCTGCGCGGTCAAGCGCGCCGCTGAGCAGGCGACGGATATGAGGCTCGTCATCGACGATCAGGATCGTGGCGGGCTTGGTCAATATGGCAATCCGGCGGAAAGGGTGATTGAGCATTTATATAGGGATGCGCCGCGTTTTCGACCATGCGCGCGAAAAGGCCGCCCCGGGCGGCGGCGAGGGACCGACACCCGGGGCGCAGCCGTGGCAGATCGGGTGGGACATGCGGTCCATCCACGGGATGACTGCAGGGGAGCGGGGTTGGTTCCGTGCCTGGTCACTGCGGGAGCGATTAGGCCGCGCCGGCATTTCGATACGAGATGGAGGGATACGGCGGCGCATATGATTTGCATATGGCGCGCCGAGGCGCGGCGGGGCAGGAAAGGGAAGCAACCCAGATCGAGGTCAACGTGCAGCCGCTGTTCCATCTTGCCATTCCGGTCGATGATATGGAGGCCGCGCGCGCCTTCTACGGCGGCCTGCTGGGATGCCCTCGGGGGCGCGAAGACCCCGGCCACTGGATCGATTTCGATTTCCGGGGGCATCAGCTGGTCGTCCATCATGCGCCGCGATCGGCCGCGCCCGTGCGCAACGAGGTTGATGGAGATGCCGTCCCCGTGCCTCATTTCGGCCTCGTCCTCGGCTGGGACGACTGGGAAAAGCTGGCGGCCCGGCTGAAGGATGCCGGCATCGATTTCGTGATCGAGCCGCATATCCGCTTCGTCGGCCGCGCCGGCGAGCAGGCGACGATGTTCTTCTTCGATCCGGCGGGCAATGCGCTGGAGTTCAAGGCCTTCCGCGATATCGGCCAGCTTTTCGCGACCTGAACTACGTCAGAAATTATAGACGAGCGAAGCGCGGGTCTGCGTGTCCACCGTTTTGCGGCCGGCGGGTGGATTACCTTCATACTGGATATTGTAGGATATGCGTGCAGACAGCGGCCCGATCAGCTTGGCATCGACCGCGCTGATCGACGTGACGGTGTTGTTGAGCGAGTCGAAATAGGCAGCGCTGTCGTTGGTGAGCTTGAGCGTGGGAGTCAGTGCGAAGGCCACCGCCGCCGACGCGCGGCCTGCCGGGCTGTCCTGCTGCGTACCGTCTGTAAAATTGGTGAAACGGAACGCCGGGCCGGCGTTGACGTCTATCGTCAGCCGGCGAGTCGTCACAGCGCGGTAACCGACACCCACGCCGGCGGAGAAGCGCTCGTCATAGCCCAGGAACGGATCGCGCTCGAACTGGCCCAGCCCCACGACAGAGAGCCGTTCGTTGATCTTGTATCCCGGCTCCCACGCCGCGAGATAGGCCTCGCGCGTCGCAATGCCATTATCCTTCTGATAGTCGACCCGCGCGCGGACGCGGTGGCGCCAGTCGAGCCCCTCGCGCTTCAGGTCGATCCCTGCCGTGAGCCCCAGCGAATCGGTGTTGCCCGTCGTGACGAAGCCGCCAACGTCTGCGCGCCCCTTCCAAAGCTCGAGCGGACCGGCTTCGACCACCGCCTGCTTCTGCGCCTTGGTGCGCTGATCGCGCCAGGCGGTGATACGATCATCCACCTCGGCCACGTCGTTGGGCGCGACCATGCGGATATATTTGGCGATCGTGACGATCTCGGTCTCGTTGTTCGACTGGAGCGCCGAATCGAGCATGCTGCTGAGATTATAGGGCAGGCTGGCATGCGCGGGCGCAGCCAGGCAGGGGGCCATCAGAAGGGCAGCAATTGTCGGACCGCGCATCGGCTCCTCGATCAGATCTGGTCGCGGAAGGCTTTTACGACTTGTTCGTAGAGCGCCTTTTTGAACGGCACGATCAATCGGGGCAAGTCCTCGGGCACGATCCAGCGCCAGGCGCTGAACTCGGGATGCTCGGTCGCGATGTTCACGTCGCTGTCCTCGCCGGTGAAGCGGGCAAGGAACCAAGTCTGCCGCTGGCCGCGATAGCGTCCCTTCCAGACGCGACCGACAAGTTCCGGCGGCAGATCGTAGAGCAGTTCCTCCGGGTGACGCGCGACGATCCGGATATGGCGCGCCTCGATCCCCGTCTCCTCGCCAAGCTCGCGCAATGCCGCGGCCTCGGCTTCCTCACCGTCATCGATACCGCCCTGCGGCATCTGCCAGGCCTCCTGCGTGCTGTCGATGCGCTGGCCGACGAACACGCGCCCCTCATGATTGAGGAGCATCACTCCGACGGCGGGGCGATAGGGAAGCGCGGCGATATCGGACGACATGGACTCTCTCGAAAAGGTCAGGCTGCGGCGCGCGCCTCCTCGCGCATTGCCTCGGCCTCCGCAACCATATCCTTGAGGATGCGGAAGCAGGCGTCGAGATCAGCGATACCCGAAGGGATCGCCTTCCGGAGCGTGATGAAGCCGTGGATGTTGCCCGAGGCCTCGCGGTAGACGGTATCGACGCCCGCCTTGATCAGGGCGCCGGCATAGGCACGGCCCTGATCGCGCAGCGGATCGAGCCCGGCCGTGATCACCAGCGTCGGCGGTGTGCCTTCATGGCTCTGGCGCAGCACATAGTTGCGCGGATCCTCGGGCGCGGCGGCATAGTGGTTCATGAACCAGACCATCGAATCCTCGGTAAGCAGATAGCCCTGGCCGAATTGCTGGTAGGACCCATAGGCGGTGCTCTCATCGACCACCGGGTAGATCGGCCATTGCGCGATGACCGGCGCAGCAGCAGGACGATCGCGCAGCGCGTGCGTCGTCGCGATCGTCAAATTGCCGCCGGCGCTGTCGCCCGCAAGGACGAGCGATGTGACCGTCAGCCCGAGATCGGCCGGGCTGCCGGCGATCCAGCGCGCCGCCGCCTCGCAATCCTCGGGCGCGGCGGGAAAGGGGTGCTCGGGCGCAAGCCGATAGTCGACGGCGATGACGGGCATGTCGAGCTTGCGCGCCGCTTCCGCGCAGAAGCCGTCATGCGTTTCGAGGTCGCCGATCACGAAGCCGCCGCCGTGGAAGAAGACCAACGCCGGACCGGCCTCCCGAGAGGCACGCGCGTCATAATAGCGCAGCTTTATTCCGCCCGGCGTCGAAAGGTCGCGCTTGATCGCGAGCTCACCTGCGGGAAGATCGAGCAATTCCTTCATCGCGACGAAGGGCAGGCGCGCGGAAGGCGCGTCGAGCTCGTGCATCTTCGGGCCGGGGATCGATTCGAGAAAGGCTAGGAAGGCTTGCACGTCTGGCCGAGCAAAGGGCGGAGGGACATGGGGCTGCGTCATCAGGGCTCTCCTCTTTCGGTTTTCATGCCTTAACTAAGTGCGATGCTCCATCTCGTCCATCATCCCGATTATATGACGCCCGCGACAGCCGGAAGCCGCTTCCCGTGGGACAAATATGGGCTGCTGAAGCTCGTGCTCGACAAACGGGGCGAGACGGCCAGCTATCATCGCCCCGATCCGATGCCGCGCGTGTGGATCGAGGCGGTGCACGATCCTGAATGGGTCGCCGAGGTGATCGAGCTTCGCGTGCCGCGCGAAAAGGAAAGGCGGATCGGCTTTCCGGTGACTGACCGGATCGCGCGCCGTGTCCAACTGACGCCCGGCGGGACATGGCTCGCAGCGAAGATCGCCTTGCGTGAGGGTTATACCGCGAACATGGCGGGCGGGAGCCATCATGCCTTGTACGATACGGGCGCGGGATACTGCGTGTTCAACGATCTGGCGATCGCCGCGAACCGGCTTATCGCTGACGGCGAGGTTCGGCGCATCCTGATCGTCGACGTCGACGTCCATCAGGGTGACGGGACGGCAGCGCTGCTTGGCGGGCGTGGCGAGATCGCGACCTATTCGATCCATGCTGCGCGCAACTTCCCTGTGCGCAAGGCACGCTCGACGCTGGACGTCGAGCTGCCCGACGGCACTAGCGACGACGCCTATCTCGAGCAGCTCGAGTCGAGCCTTGTGCCGCTTGTTCGGCGTTTCGCGCCCGATCTCATCCTTTATCAGGCCGGGGTCGATCCACACGAAGCCGACCGGCTTGGGCGGCTGGCGCTCAGCGATGCGGGGTTGGCGGCGCGTGACGATCTGGTCGGGCGACTCGCGCGCCGCTACGGCATCCCGCTCGCGAGCGTGGCCGGCGGCGGTTATGGCGCGGACCCGCTTGCGGTGGCGCGACGGCACGCGGCGAGCATCGAAGCGCTTCACCGCGCGATCATGCGAGGCTGATTGCGCTTTTCCGCAGTTTTTCTAAAAAGGTGCAAGGAGAGGAGGGTCCGTCAGAGACCCGAACGCCAGAACAGGATGTCGACCTATGGCTTCTGCCGCTCATGAGGTGACACGCGCGGAATCGACGGCAACGCCGCCGCCAGAGGCGATCGTCGTCCGCTTTGCCGGGGATTCCGGCGACGGGATGCAACTGACCGGCGGCCAGTTCACGCTTTCGACGGCGCTTGCCGGTAATGATCTGGCGACGTTCCCCGATTTTCCCGCCGAGATACGCGCGCCGCAGGGCACATTGTTCGGCGTCTCGGCCTTTCAGATCAATTTCGGATCGGCGGCGATCGAAACGGCAGGCGACCAGCCCGACGTGCTGGTCGCGATGAACCCAGCGGCACTCAAGAGCAATGTCGGCGTGCTGAAGGACGGCGGGCTGATCATCGCCGACAGCGGCGAGTTCGGCGCGCGGAACCTCGCCAAGGCCGGCTATGACGCGAGCCCGCTCGACGATGGATCGCTCGCGCGCTGGCAGGTGGTGGCGTTCGACATATCGGCGCTGACGCTCGAATCGGTAAAGCCGTTCGGGCTAGGCAACAAGGAAGCGCTGCGCTGCAAGAATATGTGGACGCTGGGGCTCGCGCTCTGGATGTTCGACCGTGACCGGCAGCCGATCGTCGACTGGCTCAAGGCCAAGTTCGCCAAGGCGCCCGACCTTGCCGAAGCCAATATCGCGGCGCTCAACGCCGGCCACGCTTATGGCGAGACTGCCGAGATCGGCGGGCCGATGCGCCAGCATCATATTCCGGCCGCCCCTGCGGAGCCGGGGCTTTACCGCACCGTCACGGGAGCGGAGGCGATTTCGTTGGGCCTTGTCGCCGGCGCGCAGCTGGCCGAGCTGCCGATGTTCTTCGGCGGCTATCCGATCACGCCTGCCTCGGCGATCCTCCATCATCTGTCGCGGCTGAAGGAATATGACGTCACGACTTTCCAGGCGGAGGACGAGATCGCGGCGATCGCCAGCGCGATCGGCGCGTCCTACGCCGGGTCGCTGGGTGTCACTTCGTCGTCGGGCCCGGGTATCGCGCTCAAGACCGAGGCGATCGGGCTCGCGATCATGACCGAGCTGCCGCTGATCATCGTCAACTCGCAGCGCGGCGGCCCTTCGACGGGGCTTCCGACCAAGACCGAGCAGTCGGACCTTTACCAGGCGGTCTATGGCCGCAACGGCGACGCGCCGATGCCCGTCATCGCCGCACGATCGCCCGCCGACGCGTTCGACTGCGCGATCGAGGCATGCCGGATCGCGACGCGCTACATGACCCCGGTGATGCTACTGACCGACGGATATATCGCCAATGCTGCGGAGCCATGGAAAGTGCCCGATATGGGCAGCTATGAGCGCTTCCCGGTCAGCTTCCTGGAGATCGCGCCCGAAGGCGGCTTCAAGCCCTATGGCCGCAACAACCGGCTCTCCCGCCCCTGGGTGAAGCCGGGGACGCCCGGGCTGCTCCACCGCATTGGCGGCATCGAGAAAGCCGTCGACAGCGGACATATCGATTATTCGCCCGCCAACCATCAGGCGATGACCGAGCTGCGCAAGGCCAAGATCGACGGCATCGCCAGCGACATGCCGCTGCAGGAGGTCACGCTGGGCGATGGCGGCGCCCGGCTCGCCGTCGTCGGCTGGGGGTCGACCTTCGGGCCGATCCATCAGGCGGTGCGGCGAGCGCGAGCGGGCGGCGCATCGGTCGACCATATCCATATCCGGCACATCTGGCCGCTGCCATCCAATCTCGGCAATCTCCTGAGGAGTTATGAGCGGATATTGGTGCCCGAAATGAACACGGGCCAATTGAAGACGGTGCTGCGCGACCAGTTCCTCGTCGACGCGCGGCCTCTCAACAAGATTTCCGGCCAGCCCTTCCGTATCGCGGAGATCGAGGCTGCCATCGGGAGTGCACTGGCATGAACGACCTGACGCCCTTCAAGACGACGATCAAGGATTGGGAGACCGATCAGGAAGTCCGCTGGTGCCCGGGCTGCGGCGACTATGCGATCCTGAAGGCCGTCCAGCGGACGATGCCCGATCTAGGCGTGAAGCCAGAGAATACGGTGTTCATCTCGGGCATCGGCTGCTCGTCACGCTTTCCCTATTATATGGAGACATACGGCTTCCACACGATCCACGGCCGCGCGCCGGCGGTGGCGACGGGGGTGAAGCTGGCCAATCCGGAGCTCGACGTCTGGATCATCACCGGCGACGGCGACGCGCTGTCGATCGGCGGCAATCACACGATGCACCTGCTGCGCCGCAATCTCGATTGCCAGATATTGCTATTCAACAACGAGATTTACGGCCTGACCAAGGGGCAATATTCGCCGACCTCGCGGATCGGCACGCGATCACCCTCGACGCCCTTCGGATCGGTCGATCGCCCGGCAAGCCCGTGCAGCTTTGCGTTGGGATCAGGCGCCCGCTTCGTCGCGCGCGGGATCGACGTACATAAGAACCTTCCCGCCGTGCTGAAGGCCGCGCATGCCCACAAGGGCGCGAGCTTCGTCGAGATCTACCAGAATTGCATCGTCTATAACGACGAAGTGTTCGCACCGTTCACCGAGAAGGCGAATGCGGCGACCAAGCAGATCTGGCTCGAGGATGGCCAGCCCATGCTGTTCGCCGGCGGGATCAAAGGTCTGGCGCTCGATCGCGAGGCGCTGCGCCTCGAAGTCGTCGATGTCGCGGATGGAGACTGGCAGGCGGCGGGCGTGATCGTCCACGATCAGACCAACAAGGGCGTCGCGCAGATGCTGATCGACATGGATGCCGACGCGGACTTCCCCGTCGCGCTCGGCGTCATCTTCAACCATCCGCGCCCGACTTTCGAGCGCGCGGTAGAGGCGCAGAACAGCGCGGCGGCCGAAGGCAAGATCGCCGACCTGCAGAAGCTGGTCGCCAAGGGCCAGACCTGGATGGTCGAGAAGGAACCGCGCGCCGAATGATGCGCTAAGCCCACGTGGCCGACCCGGTAATCCTGTGGTTCCGCCAGGACTTGCGTCTGGCGGATCAGGCGGCGCTGCTGGCGGCGACCGCCGACGGCCCGGTCGTGCCGGTTTACGTGCTCGACGACGAAGGTCCGGGCGAACGCCGGATCGGCGGCGCGCAGCGCTGGTGGCTGCACCATAGCCTGGAGGCGCTGGCCGCGTCGCTGGAGGAAAAGGGATCGCGCCTGATCCTGCGCCGTGGCCCGGCAGCAGAGGCGCTGGCATCGCTCGCACGGGAGACCGGCGCGCGGCGCGTGCATGCGATCCGCCATTATGAGCCTTGGTGGGTGGCGGCAGAGGATGCGGTCTCGGCGCAGCTCGACTTGCAACTGCACGACGGCAATCAACTGATGCCGCCCGATCTGGTTCGCACGGGATCGGGCGGCCATTTTCGCATCTTCACGCCGTTCTGGCGCGCGCTGTCGGCGATGTTGCCGCCGCACCCGCCGCGACCGGCGCCGTCGGCAATGGCGGTGCCCTCACGCTGGCCCGAAAGCGAACGGCTGAACGACTGGCGCCTGCTGCCGAGCAAACCAGATTGGGCGAGGGGTTTTGCCGACTGGCGGCCGGGCGAAGAAGGCGCGAGGGATGCTCTCGATCTTTTTGCTGATAACGCAGCCGACTATGGGAAGCGGCGCGACCTGCCTGCGGTCGAGGGGACGTCGCGGCTGAGCCCGCATCTTCATTTCGGCGAAATCTCGCCGGCGACCGTCTGGCACGCCGTAGCGGGACGCGGCGAGGGGCGCGAAAGCTTCCGCCGCGAACTTGGCTGGCGCGATTATGCGACGGGCATCATCGCCCGGCAGGCCGATTATGGCCAGTATAACGGCCGCGCCGCATTCGACGACTTTCCGTGGCGGACGGATCGGACGGCCCATGCCGAGTTCAAGGCGTGGACACGCGGCGAGACAGGCTATCCGATCGTCGATGCCGGGATGCGGCAGCTCTGGGCAACGGGCTGGATGCACAACCGCGTCCGGATGATCGCCGCCTCCTTCCTCATCAAGCATCTGTTGATCGACTGGCGGCATGGCGAACGCTGGTTCTGGGACACGCTGGTTGACGCGGATTATGCGAACAATGCGGTCAACTGGCAGTGGAGCGCCGGGACGGGGATCGATTCCAACATGTTCGTCAGGATCATGGCGCCGCTTTCGCAGTCCGAGAAGTTCGACGCGGCGGCCTATATCCGCAAATGGGTGCCCGAACTCGCCGGTCTGGACGACAAGGCGATCCACGATCCCGAAGCGGCGGGCGCCAGGCCGGAAACCTATCCCGAAAAGCTGATCGGTCATCGCGAGGCCCGCGAACGCGCGCTAGAGGCGTTCAAACGCATCAAGGCCTGAGTCGCTTTCTGGACCTGGCCGGCAACGCCAGTAGAATGAAGGCCATGAACGCGCAGAAGCCAGACCGTGGGCGCCAGTTCCTGAGCGGACGTCGTGGTTTCGGCGGCGGCGCGGGGCTGTGGACCGTGCTGACGTCGGCGCCGTTCCATCGCCTGCTCGACCGGATCGACAAGGGGCTGACGGCCGGGGCCATCGAGGCGTGGCTGCCCGACGGTTCCTACCGGATTATCGGGGGGAGATCGCCGGGGCCGGTGGCCGAAGTGACGCTGACGAGCTGGCGGGCGCTGCTCCGGCTGGCGCGGAACGGGTCGGTCGGCTGGTATCAGGCGTGGGAAAAGGGCGAATGGATCAGCCCCGATCCGGTTCCGCTGTTCGATCTGTTCATGCGCAATGCGGTGACGCTGGGCCAGATTGCGCGGGCGCGCGGGCTGTTTTCTGCGGTGAACAAGCTGCGGCATGGACGCAACCGGAACTCGAAGGCCGGGTCGCGGCGCAACATCGCCTTCCACTATGATCTGGGGAATGATTTCTACCGGCCCTGGCTCGACGAGACGATGACCTATTCGTCCGCGCTGTTCCAGGAGCCGATCCGGCCCGACGAGGAGCTGGCCTATGCGCAGCTCAACAAGGTGCGCGCGCTTCTCGACAGGCTCGATCTGAAGCCCGACCAGCAACTGCTTGAAATAGGCTGCGGCTGGGGAACGCTCGCCGAGATTGCGGCCGACGAATATGGCGCTGCGGTTACCGGCATCACGCTTTCGACCGAGCAGCGCGATCATGCGCTGGCGCTCAATCGCGCCAATGTGAACGCCGGGCGCATCCGCATCGACCTGACGGATTATCGCGACGTTGCCGGCCAATATGACGCGATCGCCAGCGTCGAGATGGTCGAGGCGGTGGGGCAGGATTACTGGCGCACCTATGTCGAGGCGATCGCCCGCGCGCTGAAGCCCGGCGGGCGCGCCGCGATCCAGTATATCGCGATCGACGACCGCATCTTCGATCGCTACGCGGCCGGCGCCGATTTCATCCAGACCTATATTTTCCCCGGCGGCATGCTGCTCTCCGAAAGCCGGTTCGCGGCCTTCTGCGCCGAAGCGGGCCTCGAATGGCGCGACCGCAGGGGATTCGGACTCCATTATGCCGAAACACTCAAGCGCTGGCGCGAACGCTTCGACATGGCGGTCGAGGCCGGGCAGTTGCCGCAGGGGTTCGACGAGCGCTTCGTGCGACTGTGGCGCTATTATCTGATGTATTGCGAGGGTGGTTTCCGGGGCGGCGGCATCGACGTCGCGCAGGTGACGCTGATAAAAAAAGGGGAGTGAGGGGATGAGGATGCTGGTCTGTGCGGCGCTGATGGCGCTCGCGCCGGTGACGGCCGTCCATGCGAAGGAGCAGGTGGCGTTCACCAAGGAGAATGAAGCCCAGATCCGGCAGGCCGGGGCCGAAATCCTCTTCTGGTCGCAGGCGCAGCGCGACGCCAATTTCCCGCATATGGAGAAACTGTTCCCGGGCACCACGGCACATGCCGGGGAGAAGCCGGGCGCGCTGCCGGCGGGCAAGCCACTGAAACTCGATCCTTCCGCCTATATCGCCGCCAACAATGTCGCCGGGCTGATCGTGGTGCAGGACGGCAAGGTGCGGCTGGAGCGCTACGCGCGCGGCTATTCACGCGAGGGACGCTACACCAGCTTCTCGGTCGCCAAATCGCTGACCTCGACGCTCGTCGGCGCGGCGGTGCAGGACGGCTATATCAAATCGGTCGACGATCCGGTCACCAACTATGTGCCCGAGCTGAAAGGCAGCGCCTATGAAGGCGTGACCGTGCGCCAGGTGCTGACCATGACATCCGGCGTCAAATGGAACGAGGATTACACCGATCCCAATTCCGATGTGGCGAGCATGTACAAGGAGATGCCGTCGCCGGGCGTCGACCAGACCGCCTTCTATCTTGCCAAGCTGCCGCGCGAGGCCGTGCCCGGGACCAAATGGGTCTACAAGACCGGCGAGACCAACCTGATCGGCGTGATCGTCAGCAAGGCGACGGGCAAGTCGCTGTCCGCCTATGCCGAGGAGAAGATCTGGAAGCCCTTCGGCATGGAGCGCGATCTGTTCTGGATGGTCGATGCCTCAGGCCAGAATATCGGTGGCTGCTGCATTTCGGTGGCGCTGCGCGACTATGCGCGGATCGGATTGTTCGTGCTGGCCGACGGGGTGGTGCAGGGCAAGCGCGTGGTGCCTGCGGGCTGGTTCGCCGCCGCCACGCACAAGCAGGCCGATATCGGGGCACCCGGCGCCGGTTACGGCTATCAGTGGTGGACCAATGACGACGGAAGCTTTCAGGCCGTCGGCATCTTCGGCCAGACGATCTTCGTCGACCCGGCGCGCAAGCTGGTCGTCGCCATGTCGAGTGCTTGGCCCAAGGCGACGGATCCCGATCTGTCGGCCAGGCGCCGTGCCTTCATCGCCGAGATCAAGGCCGCAATCGACGCGAAATGATCAGTCGACGCGCTCGCGGTGGCCGGTCTCGAAGCCGGTCGTCAGCAGCGCGGCGACACGATCCGCAACTGCCTCGGGCGGCTTGACCTTGTCCGGATCCTCGCCCGGATAGGCCGCAGCGCGCATCTTGGTGCGCGTCGCGCCGGGATCGATGATCGCGACGCGGACCTTGCCGAGATGGCGCTGCTCCTCCGCATAGGCATCGAGCAGAGTTTCGAAAGCGGCCTTGGAGGCCCCGTAAGCGCCCCAGAAGGCGCGCGGCTTGCGCCCGACGCTGGAGGTGATGCCGATCACGCTGCCGCCGCCGTTCGCGATCCTGAGCATCGGATCGAAGGCCGCGATCAGCGCTTGCTGCGCCGAGACGTTGAGCGTCAGCAGGCGTGCGAATTCCTTGGCGTCGATCGACTGGACCGGCCCGAGATTGCCGAGCATCGCGGCGTTGAGGACGAGCATGTCGAGCGCCTTCCAGCGCTCGGCGATCGCCGCAGCGAGTCGGCCCACGCCCTCCGCATCGGTCAGATCGACGGGTGCGATCGTCGCCGATCCGCCCGCCTCGTGGATACGCTCCTCGACTTCCTCGAGCCCGCCCGAGGTACGCGCGGTCAGGATCACGTGCGCGCCGGCCCTGCCGAGCGCTTCGGCTGTCGCCGCGCCGATGCCCCTGCTCGCGCCGGTGACGAGGGCCAGACGGCCGGCGAGGGGAGTCGCGGTCATTGCGGCAATATCCTGCAGAAAAGGGGGATCAGATCACGCGTTCGGCGAGCAGGGCCAGCTGGTCCTCGGGCGGCGCCAGATCGTCCTGATCGGTCAGCGTCGTCGGGTAGTCGCCAGTGAAGCAGGCATCGCAATATTGCGGGCGGACCTGCGTGCGCCGTTCCTGACCCAGCGCCTTGTACAACCCGTCGATCGAGATGAAGGAAAGGCTGTCGGCATGGATATAATCGCTCATGCCCGGCACATCGAGCTTGGCGGCGAGCAGCTTGGCGCGCTCAGGCGTGTCGACGCCGTAGAAGCAGCTGTGCCGCGTCGGCGGGCTGGCGATGCGCATATGGACTTCGGTCGCGCCGGCATCGCGCATCATCTGCACGATCTTGAGCGACGTCGTGCCACGCACGATCGAATCGTCGATCAGCACGATGCGCTTGCCGGCGATGAGCGCGCGGTTGGCGTTGTGCTTCAGCTTCACGCCGAGATGGCGGACCTGATCGCCCGGCTGGATGAAGGTGCGCCCGACATAGTGCGAGCGGATGATGCCGAGCTCGAAGGGAATGCCCGACTGCTGGGCGTAGCCGATCGCGGCGGGCACGCCCGAATCGGGCACGGGAATGACGAAATCGGCGTCGATCGGCGATTCGATCGCCAGCTGCGCACCGATCGCCTTGCGCACCGAATAGACCGACGAGCCTTCGACGATCGAATCGGGACGCGAGAAATAGACATGCTCGAAAATGCAGGGCCGGGGGTTCATCGGCGGGAAGGGGTTAATCGAGCGGATGCCCGATTCGGTGACGATCACGATCTCGCCTGGATCGATCGAGCGGATATACTCCGCGCCGACGACGTCGAGCGCGACGGTTTCCGATGCGAAGATCGTCGCGTCGCCGACCTTGCCCATCACCAGCGGACGGATACCGAGCGGATCGCGGCAGGCGATCATGCCTTCGGGCGTCAGGCAGATGAGCGAATAGGCGCCCTCGACCTGGCGCAGCGCATCGATGAACTTGTCGAGCAAGGTGCGATAGGCGCTGGTCGCGACGAGGTGGATGATCGTCTCGGTATCCGAGGTCGACTGGAAGATGCTGCCGCGGCGGACGAGCTCGCGGCGCAGCTTCATCGCGTTCGAGATATTGCCGTTGTGCGCGATGGCGAAACCGCCGCTGGCAAGATCGGCGAAGAGCGGCTGGACATTGCGCAGCGCGGTCTCGCCCGTGGTCGAATAGCGGACGTGACCGCAGGCGACCCGGCCGGGGAGACCGCGAATAACCTCGTCACGATCGAAATTGCCGGCGACATGGCCCATCGCGCGATGCGTGTGGAAATGCGCGCCATCCCAGCTGGTGATGCCGGCGGCTTCCTGCCCGCGATGTTGGAGGGCGTGGAGGCCGAGCGCGACCATCGCGGATGCAGTCTCGGCATTCCAGATGCCGAAAATGCCACACTCCTCGCGGAGCTTGTCGTCGTCGAAGGGATTGGTGGTGATCATCAATTGCGGACCCATCGGGTGAGCGTTTCGCGCCATATAGGAGCACCTCCTCGATTTGTCGCCCTCTTGTAACAGATGAAATGCGGAGCGTCGCGCCCGCCCGCGCGTTCAACCGCCGTCAGACGAGGAGAAACGCCATGCCCACGCGCGATCCGGGGCCTTCGATCAAGAATGAGGCGCTGTACGAAAGGCTGCGAAAGGACGGCAACTCCAAGGAGAAGGCCGCACGAATCGCCAATGCCCAGGCGGCCGGGACGCTGCGCCACCGCTCGACGCATCTCGAGGATCGATCGAAGGACGATCTCTATGACGAGGCGAAGCGCATCGGGATCGCTGGCCGATCGTCGATGAACAAGAAAGAGCTGGTGGACGCGATCCGCAACCATGGCTAGCCCTGCGGCGAAGGCAGGGAATGCGAATGGATCAGGATCGCGAACAGGGATCGGCGCTCGATCCCAAATATGACGCATCGGGACTGGTGACCGCCGTGGTCACCGATGCCGGCGACGGCACGCTGCTGATGGTCGCCCACATGAATGCGGCTGCGCTCGCGCTCACCCGATCGACCGGGGAGGCGCATTTCTGGTCGCGCAGCCGCGGGCGGCTCTGGAAGAAGGGAGAAAGCTCCGGCAACGTCCTCCGCGTCGTCGAGATGCGCGTCGACTGCGATCAGGATGCGATCTGGATTCGCGCCGAGGCCGCCGGGCCAGCCTGCCATACCGGCGAGCGAAGCTGCTTCTACCGGCGCATCGGCCCGGATGGGCTAGAGCGGGTTTGACCATTCCGTAAACGTCAAGATATAAAGCGCCATGGCAACCCAGCATCACGCGACTGTCGACACGCCGGACAAGCGCAACCGGCATCAATATTCCATCTCCGACCTGTCGGAGGAATTCGGCGTCACCGCCCGCGCGCTGCGCTTCTACGAGGATGAAGGGCTGATTTCGCCCATGCGGCGTGGAACCTCCCGCATCTATACCAAGCGCGATCGCGCGCGGCTCGCCTGGATCCTGCGCGGCAAGCGCGTCGGCTTCTCGCTCGGCGAGATTCGCGAGATGATCGATCTGTTCGACATCGGTGACGGCCGCCACGAGCAACGCCGCGTGACGATCGAGAAATGCGCCGCGCGGGTGAAAATGCTCGAAGCGCAGAAGCGCGATATCGACGCGGCCGTCGATGAACTGAAACGCTTCATCCATACCGTCGAGCAGGCCGAGGCCGAGGGCGCCTGAGGCGCGACGCCTGCCGCATCGCGGACGGATGAGTCCGCGCTTCCGACACATATATTTTTGTTCAGGAAAGACACGACATGCCCATCTACAAAGCCCCGCTCCGCGACACGCGTTTCGTGCTGGACAAGCTGCTCGGGCTCGATCGCTACACCAATCTTCCCGGCTTCGAGAATGCCTCGGCCGATATGATCGAGGCAGTGCTGGGCGAAGGCGCCAAGTTCGTCGAGGAAGTCGTGTTCCCGACCAACCAGGTCGGCGACAGCGAAGGCTGCACGCGCCATGACGACGCATCGGTCACCACGCCCACCGGCTTCAAGGCCGCCTATGACCAGTTCGTCGCCGGCGGCTGGTCGACGCTCACCGGGCCGGAGGAATTTGGCGGGCAGGCGATGCCGCACGTCGTAGCCACCGCGTTCGAGGAATATCTCTGCTCGGCCAACATGGCCTTCGCCATGTATAACGGGCTGACGCAGGGCGCCGTCGCCTCGATCCTCGTCAAGGGATCGGACGAACAGAAGGCCACCTATGTTCCCAAGATGATCTCGGGCGAGTGGAGCGGCACGATGAACCTGACGGAGCCGCAGTGCGGCACCGATCTGGGCCTCATCCGCACCAAGGCCGATCCCAATGCCGACGGCAGCTATTCGATCACCGGCACCAAGATCTTCATCTCAGCCGGCGAGCATGACCTGACCTCGAACATCATCCACCTCGTTCTCGCCAAGGTCGCGGGCGCGCCGGACAATGTGAAGGGCATCTCGCTGTTCATCGTGCCCAAGTTCATGGTCAACGAGGACGGATCGCTGGGCGATCGCAACGCCGTGTCGTGCGGCTCGATCGAGCACAAGATGGGCATCCACGGCAACGCCACTTGCGTGATGAACTATGACGGCGCGACCGGCTATCTGGTGGGCGAGGAGAATAAGGGCCTCGCCGCCATGTTCATCATGATGAACGTCGCGCGCCTCGGCGTCGGCCTGCAGGGCCTGTCGCAGGGCGAGGTCGCCTATCAGAACGGGGTCCAGTACGCCAAGGACCGCCGCCAGGGCCGCGCGCTCACCGGCCCGGCCGAGCCGGACCAGAAAGCCGACACGCTGTTCGTCCATCCCGACGTGCGCCGGATGCTGATGGAGTCGAAGGCGCTGACCGAAGGGCTTCGCGCCCTGTGCCTGTGGGGCGCGCTCCAGGTCGATCTCAGCCACAAGGCGCAGACCGAGGAAGAGCGCATCGCCGCCGACGACCTGATCTCGCTGCTCACCCCGGTGATCAAGGGCTATGGCACCGACATGGGCTATCACATCGCGACCAACGCCCAGCAGGTCTATGGCGGCCATGGTTACATCGCCGAATGGGGCATGGAGCAATATGTCCGCGATGCTCGCATCGCGATGATCTACGAAGGCACCAACGGCGTGCAGGCGATGGATCTCGTCGGGCGCAAGCTGGCGCAGAATGGCGGCCGCGCGGTGCAGGCCTTCTTCAAGCTGGTCGGCGAGGAGATCGCGGCGGGCAAGGCCGACGAGGCGACCGCCGATCTGGCGACGCGGCTCGAAAAGGCGCTGGGCGAACTCCAGGCCGCGACGATGTGGCTGGTCCAGAACGGCCTCGCCAACCCCAATAATGCCGGCGCGGCGGCGACGCCCTACCTGCACATCATGGGGATCGTCGCGCTCGGGTTCATGTGGCTGAAGACGCTGCGCGCGCTCGATGGCGAGGATATCGATTTCGCCAAGGCGAAGCGCGTGACCGCGCGCTACTTCGCCGAGCGGATCATGCCGCGGGCGGGTTCGCTGCGTCGCGAGATCGAGGCGGGGTCGGAGAGCCTGATGGCGCTGGAGCCGGAGCTGTTCGCGGCGTAACGGAGGGTGTCGCCGGCTTCATGCACTGCGCCGGATCGGCGCGTTTGAACTGGCGGCAGTTCCACAGCATCTTCTCGAAACCGTTGCTGCGGTTTCGCAGATAGCTGAAGGACTGGGCCGCGATCTGCTGCTCGTTGAGCGGCATCGCGGTCGGGGCCCTGGCCGGATCGGTCCAGCCCATAAGCTTGCAGAAGGGCTTGTCGCCGCAGGTCTGGAGCGCGAGCGCCGGGTAGCTGTCAGGCGACGCCTTGCCGTCGAGGACGACGAAGAAAGTGTCGCCGGCGACCGATACCGCCGTCATCTTCCGGGGCTTGCTGGCTGGCAGGATTGCGAGCGCGTCGATCCCGAGCGCCGCGGGATCGACCTTGAGCGCATCCGTCGTTACCTTGTGCGCCGGCGAGAGGAAGGCGAGCTTGCCGATCGTCGGTTCCGGCCCCTGCTCGCCGAAGCGGAACGCGCCCGGCGTGCCCCACCACCCGGTCCAGCGAAAGAAGAGGTGGGTGTTTACCGCAGCGATCTTGTCGAGCGTCTCGCTCCAGTAAGGCACGACCCAGTTGGTGTGGTAATGCGTGGCATAGCCGACGCTCTTGAACACCTTGCCCGCCAGCATCTCCTTAGCGCGCCTGCGCGTGTCTTCCCAGACCGACGGCGGCGGCGAGCGGGCGAGCGCGCCGTCGCAGGTGAAGGTGAACTGGCATCCGGTCGTCCGCTCCGATCCCTGGAACACCACGCCACAGACCGTCTTGGGGAAAGCCGGATGGCGGAGGCGGTTGAGCACGACCTGCGCCACTGCGCGCTGCCCGGGATCATCGGCGGAACCCGCCTCGTAGAGCATCGCCGACGCGAGGCAGTCGACCGCGCGATCATAGCCTTCGTCCTTGTCCGAAAGCTTGAACGGGCGCGCGGGCGGGATCGGCCCTTTCACGAACGGCACGCCATCGTTGATCTTCACCGCATCCTCGCGTGACAGATCGCGCAGCTCGAGCGGCTCGATCGGCGGGGGCGGTGGAAGCGCGGCGCGCTTGAATATCTTCGCCGCCGCCGTCTGCCCTTGGGGTGCATGGCTGCTCCACCAGCTCGCGAGGCCAAGCAGGGCCGCGAGCGTCGCCATCAGCGGAATGGCCCATATCGCCAGAATCCGGCTTTCCGGCTTCATGACAGCGCGCGCTCCATCCGGATGAGCGGCACGCCGACGCCGTCGACCATATCGACCACGCGCTCCATCTCGCGATAGCCGCAGGCGAGATAGAGCGGCTCGCCCGCCAGCGTGGCCATCAACTGGGTGCGAGCGAATCCCGCAGCGCGCGCGCGGCGCTCGCATTCCTCAAGCACCAGGCGACCGATGCCGCGCCGGCTGTGATCGGGATCGGTGTACATGGCGCGAATGCGCGCCGGCTCGCGCGCCGGATTCAGACGCCGCGTATCGCGCCCTGCCGAGTGATCGCCGCCATAGAGCGTCGCCCGGTCGCTCCAGCCCCCGCAGCCTACGAGGCGCCTGCCATCCTCGACAACCACATAGGTCCCGTCGGCGACGAGCTGGCGATCGAGCCCCATCACGGCATAGCTCGCCTTGACCTGATCGGGGGTGAGCACCGGATCGAGCAGTTGCGCCATCGCGCGCCGGATCAGGCGATCCAGCGCGTCGATATCGGTTTCGGTTGCAGTGCGCAGGCGCACGGCCCGGCTCCGTCAGGCCTCCGGCAGGAAATCCGGGACCGAGAGGTAGCGCTCGCCCGTGTCGTAGTTGAAGCCGAGCACCCGCTTGCCGGCGGGCAGCTGCGCCAGCTTCTGCGCGATAGCGGCCAGCGTGGCACCCGACGAGATGCCGACGAGCAGGCCTTCCTCGCGCGCCGAACGGCGAGCATAGTCCTTGGCGTCGGCGGGATCGACCTGGATCACGCCGTCGATCGACTGGGTGTGGAGGTTCGCCGGGATGAAGCCGGCGCCGATGCCCTGGATCGGGTGCGGACCGGGCTGGCCGCCCGAGATGACCGGCGAGAGCGTCGGCTCGACCGCATAGACCTTGAGCGCGGGCCAGTCCTTCTTCAGCCGCTCGGCCGTGCCGGTGATATGGCCGCCGGTGCCGACGCCGGTGATCAGAACGTCGATCGGCGCATCACGGAAATCGGCGAGAATTTCCTCGGCCGTCGTGCGGACATGGACGTCGATATTGGCCGGGTTCTCGAACTGCTGTGGCATCCACGCGCCGGGGGTCTGCTCGACCAGTTCGATCGCGCGCTCGATCGCGCCCTTCATGCCCTTTTCGCGCGGGGTGAGATCGAAGGTCGCGCCATAGGCGAGCATCAGGCGGCGGCGCTCGATCGACATGCTTTCGGGCATGACGAGGATCAGGCGGTAGCCCTTCACCGCCGCGACCATGGCGAGGCCGATACCGGTATTGCCGCTGGTCGGCTCGACGATCGTGCCGCCGGGCTTCAGCCCGCCCGAGCGCTCGGCATCCTCGATCATCGAAAGCGCGATGCGATCCTTGATCGATCCGCCGGGGTTCGATCGTTCGGACTTCACCCAGACCTCGGCATCGCCGAACAGGCGCTGAATGCGGATATGCGGCGTGTTGCCGATGGTCTCGAGAACGGTCTCAGCCTTCATCCTTGGTCTCCTTGATGGGAACGTCTTCGAGAGAAGTTGGTGCGACAAAGCTACGCGCATTGCGCAATTCGGGAAACCATTTCGCCCATAGCACGGCAACGAGAATGGAACCTATCCCACCCGCCACGACAGCGGCGATCGGCCCCACCAGCGCGGCGAGGAAACCGGACTCAGCCTCGCCAAGCTCGTTCGATCCCGAAACGAACAGCGTCGATACCGCGCCGACGCGCCCGCGCATGTCGTCCGGCGTATAAAGCTGGATCAGCGACTGGCGGACATACACCGAGGTCATGTCGGCCGCGCCGAGCAAGGCGAGCATGGCCAGCGACAGCGGCATCGAGCGCGACCAGCCGAAGACCATCGTCGCGCCGCCGAACACCGCGACCGCGAACAGCAGCTTGAAGCCGACATGGTTCCTCATCGGCCGCATCGAGAAGAAAATCCCCATCATCACCGCGCCCGCCGCAGGCGCGGCGCGGAGTTGCCCCAGTCCCTCCGGCCCCACATGCAGGATGTCGCGTGCATAGATGGGCAGCATCGCGGTCGCGCCGCCGAGCAGAACGGCGAAGAGATCGAGAGAGATCGCGCCGAGGACGAGGCGGTTGCGGCGCACATAGTGCAGCCCCTCGATCATCTGCCGCCAGGGCGCGGCGGCGGCGAGGGTAGGGCGCTTCACCGGCCCGATCATCATCAGCGCGAGGAACGACAGCAGGAACAGCCCGAACGAGACCGTGTAGGGCAGGCTGTGGTGGCCGGCATAGAGCAGGCCGCCCATCGCCGGCCCGAGCACCGATCCGCTCTGCCATGCGATCGAACTGACGGCGATCGCGGTGGGAAGCACGGCGGGCGGCACGAGATTGGGCGACAGCGCCTGCAGCGCGGGACTTGCGAAGGCGCGCGCGACGCCGAGCAGCGCGGCCACGACGAACAGCGCCGGCAGGTTGATCGTTCCGGTCGCGGTGAGGATCGCGAGCGTGCCTGCGCACAGCGCCTCGAGCGCCACGGCGGCGCGCGCGATCCAGCGCCGGTCGATGCGGTCGGCAACCCAGCCGACGACCAAAGTCAGCACCGCGAGCGGGGCGAACTGTGCGACGCCGATCAGCCCAAGCTGGAAAGCCGCTTCCTTGGGGCTCATGCCAAGCTGGCTGCGCGCGAGGTCGTAGACCTGCCAGCCGATAACGATGACCATCGCCATCTGCGCCAGCGTGCTGCTCAGCCGCGCCACGAAATAGGCGCGGAAATCCGGGAAGCTGAAAGGGTGCGGGGGCTTGCTCATGTGGGTTAGAGCGTTTCCTCGACGGGCACGCCGCCATAGGCGCCGATCGCTTCGTAAAGCGCGGTCAGGCCGGCGCGCTCCTCATCCGAAAGCTCGGGCCGCCATATCTCGAACAGCAGGATGACGCGGGTCCGGTTCGACCGGTTCCATGCCTCATGCTCGATCGAATCGTCGAAGATCAGCGCTTCGCCCTCGCGCCATGCCCGCGTTTCGGCGCCGACGCGCAATGCGCAATCGGGCGGGGCGATCAGCGGAATATGGCAGATGAGGCGCGTGTTGATCAGCCCGTTGTGCGGCTGGATGTGCGTGCCGGGCTTGAGCAGCGAGAAGAGCGCCATCGGCGAACGACCGGCAATATGCGGGATGGGAGCATGCTCCAGCGCCGCCATCGTCGCGGGGCAGCGCTCGACATTGCCCGCGACGCGCTCGCCCGCGCGCCAGAGATGGAATGCGCCCCAGCTCGGATCCTCGAGCAGCGGGCTCGACGAGCGCGGCCGGTCCGCGCGCGCCTCGACATAGGCGGGAAAATCGCCGTCATCGCGCATGACGGCTTCCAGCTCGGCGCGGATTGCGGGCGTGGCGGCCTCAACCGCCGGCAGCCAATCGGCAAAGCGCTCGCGCTCGTAAAATTCGATGTTGGGCAGGCCAGGATAATAGAAGCTGTTGGGCTGCTGCAGATAGACCTGCCGCTTGCCGGTCAACACATCGAGCGCGCGGCGGACGGCTGGCGCGAGGCGCTCGCCGCCAAATCCGGCAGCGTCGAGATGGTCGATCAGGTGCGTTTCATAACGCCCGCTCGCCCCCGCGAGAAAGGCCTGCGCGCGACCGAGCTCGGCGGCCAGATTTTGCGGGATGCTGGCAGAGAGCGCCGCGCTGGCGAGCGCAGACTGATAGAAGCTGGTGGCGGCACGATCGTCGCCGCGCCGGACGGCGGCATCGCCCTTCATTAACAGGCCGCGCAGGTGGCGGGGCTGCTCGGCCAGCAGGGCGTCGAGCGCCTGCTCCTCCGCCGCCTCGTCACCAAGCGCGCGGCACGACTGGGCGATCAGCAGATAGGGCGGAACCACGCCCTGCAACGATCCGACATGCTCGAAATGCGTCCGCGCCGCGCGCGCGTCGCCGCGCTGCATGGCAGCAACGCCTTCACGGAGCAGACGATCGACTTCGGCTTGCGGTTGCATCGCAAGCCTCAATAGGCGCTGGCGAAAATTTGGGAAGGGCGGATGATTGCGGAGTTCCTCACCCCGTCGTGACGAAGCTGTCCATCACGCGCTTGCGGCCTGCGGTCTCGAAGTCGATTTCCAGCTTGTTGCCTTCGATCGCGGCTATCGCGCCATAGCCGAATTTCTGGTGGAAGACGCGTTGGCCGATCGACAGATCGGTGCGCGGTTTCGCGCCCAGGCTGACGCTGCTCGCGCGCGCCTCGACGATGCGGGTGGGTTCGCGGACGAATTGGCCGGGTGTGGAGGCACGCTGCCAGCCCGGACCGCGGCCCGATCCGCGCGCGACATTGGCGAACGGATCGGCACGCTCCGACCAGTTGGCGCGCCACAGGCTCTCGCCGCCGGTCATGCTCGTTTCGCTCTCGATATGCGCGGCGGGGAGTTCGGCGACGAAACGGCTGGGAATGCTCGACGTCCACTGGCCGTAGATGCGGCGATTGGCGGCATGGAGGATGAATGCCTTGTGCCGAGCGCGCGTGATCGCGACATAGGCGAGGCGGCGTTCCTCCTCGAGGCTGGCGAGCCCGCCTTCGTCGAGCGCGCGCTGCGACGGGAAGATGCCTTCCTCCCACCCCACGAGGAACACGGTGCCAAACTCAAGCCCCTTGGCGGCATGGATCGTCATGATCGTCACCTTGGCGCCTTCGGCCTGCGCATCATTGTCCATGACGAGGCTGACATGCTCGAGGAAAGCGCCGAGCGTCTCATATTCCTCCATCGCGCGGGCAAGCTCGGCGAGGTTTTCGAGGCGGCCGGCGGTTTCGGGGCTGCGATCGGCCTGGAGCATCGCGGTATAGCCGCTTTCCTCGAGGATGCGACGAGCGAGCTCGGCATGGGGTTCGGTGGCGGACAAATCGCGCCAGCGCGCGAGATCGCCGATAAAAGTGCCCAGATTGCGCCGCGCCGCGCCGGTCAGCTCATCAGTGTCGAGGATGCGCGCGGCGGCGAAGGCGAGGGGGATGCTCTCGGCACGCGCGAGGCGGTGGAGCTTTTCGACTGCCTTATCGCCGAGGCCACGCTTGGGCGTGTTGACGATGCGTTCGAAGGCGAGATCGTCGGCGGGCTGGTTGACGAGGCGGAGATAGGCAAGCGCATCCCTGATCTCCGCGCGTTCGTAGAAACGGAAACCGCCGACGATGCGGTAGGGCAGGCCGATCGCGATGAAGCGATCCTCGAACTCGCGCGTCTGATGCTGGGCACGGACGAGGATCGCGATGTCTTCGATCCGCTCGCCGCGCCGCTCGGCTTCCTCGACAAGCTCGCCGACGCGGCGCGCTTCCTCCGGTCCGTCCCAGACGCCGAGCACTTTCACCTTCTCGCCTTCGCCTGATTCCGTCCACAGCGTCTTGCCGAGGCGGCCGCCATTATTGGCGATCAGCCCCGATGCGGCAGCGAGGATGTGCGGGGTCGAACGATAATTCTGTTCGAGCCGAATGATCGCGGCGCCGGGAAAATCCTGCTCGAATCGTAATATGTTGGCGACCTCGGCCCCGCGCCACGAATAGATGGACTGATCGTCGTCGCCGACGCAGCAGATATTCTTGCGCGTCTGGGCGAGCAGGCGGAGCCAGAGATACTGCGCGCTGTTGGTGTCCTGATATTCGTCGACCATGATGTAGCGGAAGCGCTGCTGATATTGCTCCAGCACGTCGCGGTCGCGCTTCAATATGGTCAGCATGTGGAGCAGCAGATCGCCGAAATCGCAGGCATTGAGCGCGCGCAGCCGATCCTGATAGGCGGCATAGAGCGCCTGCCCCTTGCCGTTCGCATAATGCTCACTTTCGCCGGCATCGATCTCGGCCGGGGTCCAACCCCGGTTCTTCCAGCGATCGATGAGGCCGCACAGCTGACGCGCGGGCCAGCGCTTCTCGTCGATGCCTTCGGCCTGGATCAGCTGCTTCATCAGGCGAAGCTGATCATCGGTATCGAGAATCGTGAAGTTGGACTGGAGCCCGACAAGCTCGGCATGACGTCGAAGCATCCGCGCGCAGATGGCGTGGAAGGTGCCGAGCCAGGGCATGCCTTCGACCGCCTCGCCGACAAGGCGGCCGACTCGCTCGCGCATCTCGCGCGCCGCCTTGTTGGTGAAGGTGACCGCGAGAATCTCCGACGGCCACGCCTTGCGGGTGAACAGCAGGTGCGCGAGGCGCGCGGTGAGCGCCGCGGTCTTGCCCGTGCCCGCGCCGGCAAGGACGAGAACGGGGCCTTCGGTCGTCAGCACGGCAGCGCGTTGCGGTTCGTTGAGACCCTTCAGATAAGGCGGGTCGGCGGGGGTGGGGGCAGGAACGGTCACGCGCGAACAGTTAGGGAACGTGAAGCCTCCGGGCAACCGCCGCGAGACTATCGGTGGCAATTCGCGACTTGTCCGATCGTTCCGCGAGCGGTAAGGGCGCAATCAGCTATTAGGGCAACACCAACAACATGACAGCTACCACTGCCGACGCCGATTCATTCGCGAACGGGCTCGACAAAGGCGTTCACCCCGCAACGATCATCGCGTTTCTGTTCGCGATCGCCGGGGGCCTGATCTACGCGGGGATCAGCGTGTTCAACGACACGCAGGAGGTGGGCGAGCAGCTTGCCCTTGGCGCTTTCCTGTTCCTCGGCCTCGCGCTGCTGATCGCGCTGGGCTTCGAGTTCGTGAACGGCTTCCACGATACGGCGAACGCTGTCGCCACCGTCATCTACACCAATTCGATGCCCCCGCTGGCGGCCGTGGTGTGGTCCGGCACGTTCAATTTCCTCGGCGTGCTGACCTCGACCGGCGCGGTCGCCTACAGCATCATCACGCTGCTGCCCGTCGATCTCATCCTGCAGGTCGGCAGCGCATCGGGCTTCGCGATGATCTTCGCGCTGCTGATCGCGGCCGTCGCGTGGAACCTCGGCACCTGGTATTTCGGCATCCCCAATTCTTCGAGCCACGCGCTGATCGGTTCGATCATGGGCGTCGGCATCGCCAACCAGCTCATGTCATCGGGCGCCAGCGGCACTTCGGGCGTCGACTGGGGGCAGGCGCAGAGCGTGCTGGCCGCATTGCTGTTCAGCCCGTTGATCGGCTTCATCGGCGCGATGCTGCTGATTTATGCGATGCGCCTGTTCATCAAGAACAAGGCGATGTTCGAGGAGCCCAAGGAAGGCGCTCCGCCGCCGGGGCCGATCCGCGCACTGCTGATCTTCACCTGCACCGCCGTGTCGTTCGCGCATGGCGGCAATGACGGGCAGAAAGGCATGGGCCTGATCATGCTGATCCTGATCGGCGTCGCGCCCACCGCCTACGCGCTCAATCGCACCATGCCCGACAGCGCGACGCCGGCCTTCGTCCAGAGCGCCGAAGCGGCACGCAACGTCTTCCAGATTCATTCGGGCGGCGTCGTGGCGGCCAACCCCGAACTCGCGCGCGAAACGCTGCGCGACGGGCTGCGCCACCGCGCGGTCGACAAGCCCGCAGTTTATGGCGCGCTCGCCACGCTTTCGGGCGACATCGACACGCGCCTGACCGGCTATGGTTCGCTGGCGCGCGTGCCGGCGGCGGCGACCGCCAACCTGCGCAACGACATGTATCTGACGCAGGACACGCTCAACCTGCTGACCAAGGATGGCGAGAAGGCCGCCAAGCGCTTCCCCAGCGGGCAGGACAAGATTCTTGTCGATTATCGCAAGCAGCTTGAAAGCAGCACGCGCTTCATCCCCACCTGGGTGAAGGTCGCCGTGGCGCTCGCGCTCGGCCTCGGCACGATGGTCGGCTGGAAGCGTATCGTGGTGACGGTGGGCCAGCGCATCGGCAAGCGCCATATGAGCTATGCCATGGGCGCGGCGGCCGAACTGATGGCGGCCAGCACGATCCTGCTCGCGCAGGTGAAGGGGCTGCCGGTTTCGACCACGCACATCCTGTCGAGCGGCGTTGCCGGCGCGGCGGTCGGCAATCCGGCGGGCCTCCAGGCGGGAACGATCCGCCGCATCGCGCTCACCTGGGTGACGACACTGCCTGCGGCGATCGTGCTTTCGGGTTCGCTCTACGCCCTATTCCTCGGCGCGGTTCACGCCTTCGGGATGAAATAAGCGCCCTCGCGGCGCCTATACGGGCCTGAGGAGAAGCAGCCGCGCCTTGCCATAGGTGCGATCGGTCTCGACGACATAACCGGGGAAATCGGCGGGCTCGCCCTTGGCGGTCTCGAGGCTGAGCAGCGTTGCCGGCGTCACCGCCGCGATCTTGCGCAGATGCTCCAGCGTCTGCGTGCCGAGCCCCTTGTTGTACGGCGGATCGAGCAGGACGAGATCGAAGGGACCGCCCACGAAGCTGGTCGCCGACTGCGCGCGGATCACTGCGCGATCGCCGGCGCCGAGCCGCTCTGCATTGGCCTTGAGCGCCGCCAGCGCTGCGCGATCCTGCTCGACAAAGGTGCAGCGTGCGGCTCCGCGCGACAGGGCCTCCAGCCCCAAAGCGCCGGTGCCCGCAAACAGATCGGCGACCGCCAGTCCTTCGAAATCGCCGAGGCGGCTCGCGAGCATCGAAAACAGCGCCTCACGCATGCGATCGGCGGTCGGGCGCGTTGCGTCGCCCACAGGTGCGTTGATCGAACGACCGCGCCATTCGCCGGCAATGATCCGCATCGGTCAGCCCCGGCGCTTCGGCGCGGGGCCGGGGCGCGAAGGCGGACGACGGCCCGGTCGGCTGCCTGGTCGCGGCGGGCGGGGCGATTTCGGCGACAGTTCGGACCGGGTGGAAAGCTCGTTGCGCGACGACGGGCCGGGCCGTTGCGGTTTGCCGGGCTTCTCCTCGCGCGGAGGCCGTTCGGCATGCGTCGGCTTCGCTCCTGAAGCAGGGCGTGTCGGTTTTCCGCTTCGCGCCGGGCGCGTCGCCTCGACATGGCGCTCGGGACGTCGCGGCGTGGGGCCGGAGCGACGCTCCTCGCGCGGCGGCGCGGGCTGCCGGGGCGCGGTGGGCAACGGGCCGCCCAGCTTCATCGCCTTCATGAAGGCGCCGAGATCGTGCTGGCGCACTTCCTCGACCGCGCCAACGGGCAGGTCGGCGAGCGGGAAGGGACCGTATGACGTGCGGATCAGGCGCGAGACTTCGAGGCCGAGATGCTCGAGCACGCGACGCACCTCGCGATTCTTGCCTTCGCGCAGCTTCATCTCGACCCACACATTGGCGCCGGTGCGCCGTTCGAGATTGGCGTCGATCGACCCATAGCGCACGCCGTCAATCTCGATGCCCTCGATCAGATCCTCGAGCTGCGCCTGGCTGACCTGCCCGTAGGCGCGCGCGCGGTAGGTGCGCTCGACCCCGGTCGCCGGAAGCTCGAGCTGGCGTTTCAGACCACCGTCGGTCGTGAGCAGCAACAGCCCCTCGGTGTTGAGGTCGAGGCGTCCGACGGGGACGAGGCGCGGCAACCCGCGCGGCATGCGATCGTAGATGGTCGGGCGGCCACGGGGATCGCGTTCGGTGGTCAGCACGCCCTTGGGCTTGTGGAAGCGGAAAAGCCGCGCGGCCTCGGGCTGGGCGACTGGATTGCCGTCGAC
This sequence comes from Sphingomonas sp. EU05-FHT14C10, assembly GCF_058790595.1. Classification (NCBI taxonomy): domain Bacteria; kingdom Pseudomonadati; phylum Pseudomonadota; class Alphaproteobacteria; order Sphingomonadales; family Sphingomonadaceae; genus Sphingomonas; species Sphingomonas sp. EU05-FHT14C10. Next base: position 145,394 of record NZ_JBYTEN010000001.1, read on the forward strand.
CGTGACGCCGTGGAGCGAAGACAGCAAAGTTGCCGGCGTTTCCAGCACCTTGCCGTCGAGCGCGACGCGCCCTTCGGCGATCATCCGTTCGATCTCGCGCCGCGACGCAACCCCGGCGCGGGCCAGCAGCTTGGCGATGCGATGTTGCGGGCGGGAATCGGGTGGAACGGGCACAGATTATCCTTCAAAATCGGCGACGCCTGGCGCATAGCGCGCCGGAGGCGGCGCGACGCGCGCCATCGGGATCGGCCCGATGGATCGGCGGCCACAGGCATGGCGGAAACGGGGCGGGGCGGCAATGCTGTTCACACGCGGGAAGCGTCTGGTCGAGCGAATCCTGATCGTCGAGGATGAACCCCTCGTCGCTTTCGACAATGAGCATTTCCTTGTCGAGCACGGCTATCGCGTGGTGGCGACCGTCAACAGCGCCGCGCATGCACTGGCGGTGATCGCGGCCGAGGAAATCGATCTGGTGCTGGCCGACGTCAACCTGTCCGACCGGGGCGACGGCATCGATGTCGCGCGCGCGGCGCAGGAACGCGAAATGCCGACGCTGTTCGTGACGGCGACCTGCCCAATGAATGCGCGCGAGCTTTCGATCGGCTGCCTCTCCAAACCCTATTCGCAGCGCGACCTGAAGGCCGCGATCGAGGCGATCGACGCCAAGCTCGGCGGACGCAAGACCGGCAAGCTGCCCGAGGGGCTGACTCTCTATTGAAGATGCGCTTCGATCTCGTCGTGGAAATGGCGGAGACCGGTTTCAAGCGTGCCGAGCGTCAGCCGATCGAGCGCGCCTGATTCGAGCCCTTCCTGACCGAGCGCCGCCGCGCGGAAATCCTCGGCGCTGAACACGCCGCCGTCGAGAAGATTCCAGCTACGTTGCCAGTGGGACATCGCCTTTTCGGTCTGCGGCGGCTCGGGAATCAGCATGAAATCCTCGACGAACACGCGATTATGCCCGCGCGGCATCAGCGTCATCAGGTTCACATAGTCGGGGCTGACGATCAGCACCGTGGCGGGAAAGAGCTGATAGGCGAAGGTAACGGTGCGGCGGAGCTGCGCCCAGTCGGCCGGATCGAGGGCCGCGACCTCGGCTTCGCGACCGACCGCCGATCGCTGGTGCGGGCCGACTGAGTCGCCGGTGGTCACGCCGTCCTTGAAGAAGGGGCCGATGGTCGAGGCGTGGAGCCGCTGGACATGATAGCTTTCGAGGAAGGCGTCCATGATCAGCTTCCAGTTGGCCTGCACCTCGTGCAGCCGGCGATCGAACAGGTGGAGCGTGCCGAGCCCGAAGGCGTCGAAATCGGGTGCGATGTCGAGCGCGGCGGAGAAATCGGCATCGGCGTCGAAGGCGAACCAGATCAACCCGCCGGCCTCGCGGCTGGGCAGTTCGACCAGCGGATGATCGGCCTTGTCGAGACCTGGGAAGCTGTCGGCGCGGGGCAGGCCGGCAAGCCGCCCGTCGAGCGTGTAGGCCCAGGCATGATAGGGGCAGACGAGGCGTGGCGCGCGGACACATCCGCCGCCCTCGACGAGTCGCGTGCCGCGATGGCGACAGACGTTGAGGAAGACATGCGCCTTGCCTTCGCCGTCGCGCGTGACGAGCAGCGGCTTGCCGAATGCGTCGTGCGGCACCGCCATGTTGCGCTCGGGAAGCAGCGCCGACGGCGCGATCACCTGCGGTGCGCGATCGAAAATACGTTCTTTTTCAGCGACGAAGCGCGCCGGATCGGTATAGGCGGCGGCATCGATATGGGTGATGCCGAGGTTGCGCGGCACCTCGCCGCGGGCGATGCGTCCGGCAAGCGCAAGCTGGCCCGCAGTGGGGGTGAGCGCGTTCATGCTGCGCAGCATGCCTCCAGTTGACGTAAACGGCAATGGGCTTGCTGCGTGCCCACCCGACTGAGCGCTTGACGCGGGCCCCGCATCTCGCTCACGTCCCGCCATGGCGACTGCTCAAAACGGGTCCGCACGGCCCTCGCTCATCCAATCGGTGAAGCCCTATCTGGAGACAGCGCCGCTCGCTGCGCTGTTCCTCGGCATATCGTCGGGCTTTCCCTATGCGATGATCGGCGCGACGCTGACGACGCGGCTCGCGCAGGACGGCATCGACAAGAAGGCGGTCACGGCGTTCAGCCTCGCCTTCCTCGTCTATAATCTCAAATGGCTTTGGGCATGGGTGGTCGACGGCGTCGAGCTTCCGATCATCGGCAGGCTCGGGCAGCGCGTATCCTGGCTGATCGTCGCCGGGCTGCTCGTGATCGCGGCTGTCGTCAATCTCGGGCTCGTCGATCCCAATGCCAGCCTGATTCAGACCGCCTATGCGGCCGTGCTCGTCGGCATTGCGGGCGCGACCTTCGATATCGTGATCGACGCCTATCGTATCGAGCTGCTCAAACCCGAACAGCTGGGCGTCGGATCGGGCATGTCGCAATATGGCTGGCGGATCGGATCGGCGGGGGCCGGCGCGGTCGCGCTCGTCATCGCCGCGCGCTATGGCTGGGGACCGGCCTATATCACCTGTGCCGCGCTTGCCTTGCCGGCGATGTTCGCCGGGCTGATCGCGGGAGAGCCCGAGCGGCACCGCGAGGCGACGACGCGACGCGGCCTGGGCGAAGTCGGCGCGGCGATCGCCGGCCCGCTGGTCGAATTCTTCAAGCGCCGGGGTGCGCTCGTCATCCTGCTCTTCATCCTCGTCCACAAGATCGGCGATACGCTTGCCAACCTTACGCTGCGGCTGCTGTTCGACTCGCTCGGTTTCAGCAATGACGAGATCGCGCTTTACGACGTGGGTGTCGGTTTCTGGGCCTATCTGATCGGTATCTTCGTAGGGGGCGTCATCTATGCCCGGATGGGGATGAAGCGATCGGTGCTGCTCAGCCTGTGGCTGATGGGCGTCTCGAACCTCAGCTTCGCGCTGCTCGCGGCAGCGGGGCACAGCAATGCCGGCATGGCGGGCGCGATCGGCTTCGAGAATTTCGCGAGCGGCGTCGGCGGCGTGACCGTGGTCGCCTATTTCTCGGCGCTCACCGACCTGCGCTTCACTGCCGCGCAATATGCGCTGATCTCGGCAGCGGCGAGCGTGGTCGGGCGCTTCCTGACCGGGACGAGCGCGGGCGCGCTCGTCGAGGCCTTCGGCTATGTGAATTTCTACCTGCTGACGACCGTCGCCGCGCTGCCCGGCATCCTGCTATTCTGGCTGATGATCCGCAGCGGCCTGATCGACGCCTCGATCGGGACGGCCGGCACCGTCGAACCCGCCGAGGGGCCGACCAAGATCGAGGAATGACTGGGCAAGCGCCTGGGCGCTGGTAAGCGCGCCGAGCGCGGTCGGGGTGGCGATCAGCATCGCTATGCCTTCGTGCGCGACGCGCGCGTCAGCGGTCGAGGCGGTGACGGCGGCAACCAGCTCATGCTCGCCCGCCGTCATGCGCGGGCAGCAGCAGGGCGCAATGACGATCGCCTGCTTCGCCGCGCGCGCCAGTTCTGCCATCAGCGCGCGGAGCAGGATGAGCGGCCGCCGATAGCTTTTGCCGAATTCCATCAGGAAGGCGGCGGAGACATGCGCGTCGTTCAAGCCGCCGGCGGCCATCCGCCTGATCCCGAACAGCAGGAGGCGCGATGCGTCGTCGGCGGGGCCGGCATGAGGCAGCATCGTGGTGAAATCGGCATTGGCTTGCATGAGTCGCTCTCCGTCGCGTGTCATGACGGTGATCGAGCATAGTCAGCTATTGCAAGTCAATATCAATAAAGTCAGTCGGGCGGCGTGCCGTTGGCTTCGAGCGCCACGCCGGCCAGATAAAGCGATCCGGCGATCATCACGGTGGGGTCGGCAAGGCGCGACAGCGCGGCGGGAAGATCGGGCGCGGTGCCGGCATTGATGCCCAGCGATCGGGCGACTTCGGCGATCGCCTCCGGCGCATGATGCTCGTGCCCGGGGATCGGCAGCGCGACGAGATGCGCGATGAGCGGCGCGAGCGGTTCGAGGAAGCCGGCGAGATCCTTGTTGGCCAGCATCCCCATCGCCACGCCGATGCGCTTGCCGGCGAGCGCGAGGGCAATGGCTTCGGCGGCGGCCGGATTATGGCCGCCGTCGAGCAGCAGCGTGGTGCTGCGCGGCAGAAGAACGAGCAGCTTGCCGCTGTCGAGCGCCTGCAGCCGGGCGGGCCAGCGCGCATTCGCGATGCCCGCGCGGATCGCATCGTCGGGCAGGATCAGCGCTTGCTGGCTGCGCAGCATGGCCGTGGCGAGGCCGGCGTTGAGATATTGGTGCGCGCCGGGAAGATGAGGGAGCGGGAGATCGAGGGTGCCGGCCCGGTCGGTGTAGATCAGGTGATCCAGCTGCGATGGGGACGACTCCTGGGCTCCGGCTTTCGCCGGAGCACTGGCGATCGTCCAGGACTTGCCTTGCGGCATCAGTGTCGCGCCGGCTGTTTCGGCCGCAGCGGCGACGACCGCGGCGATCTCCGGCGGATAAGCGAAGGTGACGAGCGGCACGCCCGCGCGCGCGATCCCGGCTTTCTCGCCCGCGATCTGGGGAAGCGTATCGCCGAGAAAGGCCTGATGATCGATACCGAGCTGGGCAATGCCGCAGACCGCAGGACGAGGAATCACGTTGGTGGCGTCGAGACGCCCGCCGAGCCCGACCTCGATCACGCAGGCATCCGCCGGGGTGCGCGCGAAGGCGAGGAAGGCGGCGGCGGTCGTCACTTCGAAGAAGCTCGCCGAAAGCCCCTCGGCGACATCGAGCACCTCGGCGAGCAGGCTCGCGAGCAGCGCGTCGTCGATCAGCCGGCCAGTGGGGCGGATGCGCTCGTTGAAGCGAACGAGGTGCGGGCTTGTATAGGCATGGACGCTGTATCCCGCCGCCTCGAGCGCGGCACGCAGGAAGGCGCAGGTCGATCCCTTGCCGTTGGTCCCCGCGACATGGAACACCGGCGGCAGGCGCAGCTGCGGATTGCCGAGCCGATCCAGCAGCACGGTGATGCGCTCCAGCCCCAATATGTCGCGGCCGGGCGACAGTGCGGCAAGACGGTCGAGCTGCTGCTGGACCGCCGGGTCCGACGATCTGGCGAAATCCATGTGGCTGGCGTCAGGCCGCCCTGGCGGGGGCGAGATAAGCGATCAGGCGCGCCAGCGTCGCCTTCAGATCGCGACGATGCGTCACCATGTCGAGCATGCCGTGATCGAGCAGATATTCGGCGCGCTGGAAGCCCTCGGGCAGTTTCTCGCGGATCGTATTCTCGATCACGCGCTGGCCGGCAAAGCCGATCAGCGCATTGGGCTCGGCAATCTGAACGTCGCCCAGCATCGCGTAGCTGGCGGTGACGCCGCCCGTCGTCGGATCGGTCAGCACGACGATATAGGGCAGGCCTGCCTCACGAAGCTGGGCGATCGCGACCGTCGTCTTGGGCATCTGCATCAACGAGAGGATGCCTTCCTGCATCCGCGCGCCGCCGGCAGCGGTGAAAATGATATAGGGGCATTTGTCGGCGATCGCGGCGTGCGCGCCGGCAACGAAGGCCGCGCCCACCGCCAGCCCCATTGATCCGCCCATGAAGTTGAACGACTGAACGCCGACGACGGCACGTTCGCCGTTGATCGTGCCGCGTGCGTTGAGCAGCGCATCGCTTTCCTGCGTATCGGCGCGGGCCTGCTTGATGCGATCGGTATAGCGCTTGGAATCGCGGAACTTGAGCGGATCTTCCGCAACCCTGGGCGCGGCGAGCAGCGCGAAGCTGCCCTCGTCGAAAATCTGGCGGAAACGCGCGCGCGCCGCGATGCGATCATGATGATCGCATTTGGGGCACACGTTCAGATTCTCTTCCCATTCCCTGACGAAGATCATCTGCCCGCAGGCCGGGCACTTATGCCAGAGATTGTCGGGCGTCTCGCGCTTGGCGATGAAAGGCAGGGCGTTGCGGACGCGGTTGAGCCAGCTCATGCGGCGATCTCCTTGGCACCCGCGATCGCGCGGGCGAGGCTTTCGATATAGGCAGTGACGGCGGCGGGCGCATCGGCCCCGTCGCGCGCGACGATCTCGACGATCGCCGAGCCGACGACGACGCCGTCGGCCACGCGCGCGATCGCCGCTGCCTGTTCGGGGGTGCGGACGCCGAAGCCGACCGCGACGGGAAGATCAGTCGCGGCCTTGAGGCGCGAAACGGCGTCCTCGATGCTGGCCTGCGCGGCCTGCTGGAGCCCGGTGATGCCCGCGACGGAGACATAATAGAGGAATCCGCCCGCGCCCTCGAGCACGGCGGGCAGGCGCTTCGCATCGGTCGTCGGCGTCGCGAGGCGAATGAGCGCGATGCCGGCAGCCCGCAGTTGCGGCCCAAGCATCGCATCCTCCTCGGGCGGCAGATCGACGCAGATCACGCCGTCGACGCCGGCCTTGCCCGCTTCGGTCGCGAACCAGTCAGCACCGCGCGACAGCATCGGATTGGCATAGCCCATCAGGACGAGCGGCACCTGCGGATGCCGGGCGCGGAAGGCCGTGGCGATCGCGAGGATATCGGCGGTCTTCGTGCCGATGGCGAGCGCGCGCAGGTTCGCGGCCTGGATCGCCGGTCCGTCAGCCATCGGATCGGTGAAGGGCATGCCCAGCTCGATCACGTCAGCTCCGCCCGCGACGAGCGCATCGAGGATCGCGCCGGTCGCGGCGGGCGTCGGGTCGCCGCCGGTGACGAAAGCGACGAGGGCAGGGCGCCCCTTGGCGAAGGCCGCGGCAAGGCGGCTCACAGCTTCACCCCCAGCGTCTCGGCGACCGTGAAGATGTCCTTGTCGCCGCGCCCCGAGAGATTGACGATCATCAGCTTGTCGCGGCCCATTGCCGGCGCGAGCTTTTCGGCCGCCGCCAGCGCATGCGCGGATTCGAGCGCAGGGATGATGCCTTCGAGGCGGCACAGGCGCTGGAACGAGGCCATCGCCTCGTCATCGGTGACGGGCACATAGCGGACGCGGCCGATATCGCTCAGCCACGCATGTTCGGGGCCGATCCCCGGATAGTCGAGCCCCGCCGAGATGCTGTGCGCCTCGATGATCTGGCCGTCCTCGTCCTGAAGCAGATAGGTGCGGTTGCCGTGGAGCACGCCGGGGCGGCCGCCCGCGAGGCTCGCGGCGTGACGCCCGGTCTCCAGCCCTTCGCCCGCCGCCTCGACGCCGACGATCTCGACGCCCTCGTCGTCGAGGAAGGGGTGGAACAGCCCCATGGCGTTCGATCCGCCGCCCACAGGCGCTATGAGCATGTCGGGCAGCCGGCCTTCGGCCTCCAGTATCTGCTCGCGCGCTTCGCGGCCGATGACGGACTGAAAGTCACGAACAAGCTCGGGATAGGGATGCGGACCCGCAACCGTGCCGATGATGTAGAAAGTGTCGTGGACGTTCGCGACCCAGTGGCGAAGCGCCTCGTTCATCGCATCCTTGAGCGTCTTCGCGCCGCTTTCAACCGGCACGACTTCGGCGCCGAGCAGCTTCATGCGGAAGACGTTGGGCTGCTGGCGCGCGACGTCGACCGCGCCCATGAAGATGGTGCAGGGCAGCCCGAACAACGCCGCCACCGTCGCGGTCGCGACACCGTGCTGGCCCGCACCCGTCTCGGCGATCACGCGCGTCTTGCCCATGCGCTTCGCGAGCAGGATCTGGCCGATGCAATTGTTGATCTTGTGCGCGCCGGTGTGGTTCAGCTCTTCGCGCTTCAGATAGATTTTGGCGCCGCCCAGCTCGTCGCTCAGCCGCCTGGCATGATAAAGCGGGTTGGGACGGCCGACATAATGTTTCAACAGATCGCGAAACTCTGCGTCGAAGGCAGGATCGACCTTCGCCGCGCGATATTCGCGCTCGAGATCGAGGATGAGCGGCATCAGCGTCTCGGCGACGTAGCGGCCGCCATAGTCGCCGAAATGCCCGTGCTCGTCGGGCTGGGTGCGAAGCGAGTTGCTGAGGGTCATAGCTGGGCGACGGCTTTAAGGAATGCGGCGATCTTGTCCACTTCCTTGACGCCCGGCGCGCTCTCGACACCCGACGAGACATCGACGAGGCGCGCGCGGGTGATCCCTGCCGCCTCGGCGACATTGCCCGCATCGAGCCCGCCCGACAGCGCCCAGGGGCGCGGATGCGCAAAGCCCGAGAGCAGGGTCCAGTCGAAGCGCAGGCCCATGCCGCCGGGAAGCGCAGCGTCGTCGGGCGTCTTCGCGTCGTAGAGGATGCGATCGGCAAGCGGCGCGAGCGGACGTGCGGCATCGAGATCGGCGGCGGTGCGCACGGCGACGGCGGTCCATATCTCGGCCCGATAGCGCTCACGGATCGCCGCGATCCTGGCCGGCGCGGTCTTGTGAAGCTGGATCGCGCCGAGCCGGCCCGCCAAGACCGCCGCATCGAGCAGCGCGTCCTCGGGATCGACGAACACGCCGACGCGGATCACATGACCGGGCACGCGCGCCGCGAGCCCGGCCGCCTTCTCGAAGCCCAGATTGCGCGGGCTGGGCGCGAAAAAGACAAAGCCGACATGGCTCGCGCCCCCCGCAATGGCGGCGTCGAGGGTTTCGGGCGTGCTGAGGCCGCAAATCTTGGCAGTGACGGACATATGCGACGCCATTCGCCCTTAAGAGGCGGCGGGGCAAGTCCCCAGGCTCATCCCTGCTCCTCCAGACCGTTCGCTTCGAGCGCAGTCGAGAAGCGTCAGCGCGGCGGTGTCTCGACTATGCTCGACACGAACGGTCGCTTCAGAGCGTTGCCTCGATCGCGCGCGCGGCGGTGTCGGGATCGTCGGCCTGCGTGATCGGGCGGCCGACGACGAGGATCGAGGCCCCGGCGTCGAGCGCGGCGCGCGGCGTGACCACGCGCTTCTGGTCGCCGATCCTGCCGTCCGCCGGGCGGACGCCGGGCACGACGAAGAAACCGTCGTGCCAGAGTTTCTTCGCGGCAGCCACCTCGGCGCCCGAGCAGACGACGCCGTCCAGCCCCGCTTCGCGCGCCAGCTCGGTCAGCCGCGCAACCTGCGCCTGCGGACCGTCGCCGATGCCGATCGAGTCGAGATCGTCGCCGTCGAGGCTGGTGAGCACGGTCACTGCGACAACCTTCGTGCCTTCGGGCGCGGCGGCCTTGGCATCCTCCATCATCGCGCGGCCGCCGGCGGCATGGACCGTCAGGATCGCCGGAGCGAGCGGACGCAGCGCCTGAATGGCCTTGGCGACGGTATTGGGAATGTCGTGGAGCTTCAGGTCAAGGAAGATCGGCAGGTCGAGCGCCGCCATCTCGCGCACGCCGGCGCGACCATTGGCCGAGAAGAACTCCAGACCCAGCTTGATGCCGCCGACATGCCTGGCAACGCGTTGCGCGATGGCCTTGGCGCGATCCAGATCGGGTGTGTCGAGCGCGACGTAGATCGGGCTCTTGCTCATAGCGGGCTCACCGGGGGCAGGGGGCTGGACATGGCTGGATCGGTCGGCTCGGGCGGGTTCGGCGCGGCGGCAGCCGCGCGCAGTTCGAGCACCGATCGCTCGCTGACATCAAGCTTGCGGCGCAGGCGCCAGCGCGTCGCGCGGTGGAGGATCAGCATCGGCACCAGCCCGGCAAGGAAGGCGACGACCAGCAGCACCGGCAGCTTGGTTTCGAGGATCAGTCCGCTCCACAGATTCACCGGAACGACCGACCAGTTATTGTAGCAGAACAACGCCACGAGGACGGCGAGCACGACCCAGAAGAGGGTTCTCAAAAACTGCATGCCGGCTGCGCCTCCTTCTCCGTTGCGGCGACCAGTTTAGGCAAGCGACGCCGGAATGACCAGTCCGCGCGGTCAGCCGATCTCGCGATCGAGCGAGTCGAACAGCAAATCAATGTTGCGCAGGCGCGGCTTTTCCTCGGCGACGATCGCGCGGAAGGCGCGCGTCTTGAGCGTGGCGACGGTGCCGGGCGGCAGCGTGACGCCATCGGGCAGCGTCGAGACCAGCAGGTCGATCACCCGCTCGGCCCCATGCAGACGGCCCCAGAGATAGTCATTCTCGCGATAGGCGCGGCTGAAGAAAGCGCCGAAACTGTTGAAGCGTATGCCTTTCAATGTCGCTTCCGCGCCGCCTTCGCGGATCGAGGTGCAGTCGTCGGGCGCGATGCGATCGACCTTGATCGGATCGAACTCGCCCCCGGCCTCGCCCTGCATCAACGACAATGTCGCGATGTCGTAGAAGGGAAAGCCCAGATAGGCGAAGAGCATGTCGCGCCGGTCGCCCTTCGGAAGCGCGGCGAGCGCGTCGGTCATGTGGATATCGGCTTCGTCATCCAGCGATTTCAGGTCGCGCAGCTCGCCGAGCCGGGTGACCGCCGCCACGACGCCTTCGTCCTTCAGCGTATCGGCAAGGTCGGCCGGGTAGAAATGCGCCATCTCCCGGTCGAGATAGGGCGCAAGCGTCGCATATACGGCGGCGCGCATCGCCTCGATCCCTTCGCGCGGCGTCTCGCCATTCTCGGTGAGCGCGGTCAGGCGGCGCGCGACGAAGCGCAAGCGGCGGATGCGGAAGGCCAGATCATGCTGGCGGAAGAAGAGGATCGCCGCCTCGCTCGCACCGCCGCCGCGCATCGTGATGCGGTCGAGGCCGAGCGACTGGACATGATCCCACAGCGCATCGCGAAGCGCCGCGCTGTCCTCGGGCGATCCGGGGCCGCGTATGCGCTCCAGCAGGATCGCGATTTCCTCGACCATGCCGGCGATCTTGAGGTGACCATAAGCGGGATAGGCAGGACCTGCCTGACGCGAGGCGGCATTCTGCGCCTTGGTGCGCCAGGCGGCGAGGCGCGCGGGCGTCGGGCGATCGAGGAAGAAGGTGCGGCCGTAGAGCGCCTCGATCGCCTCCTCGACTTCCTCGCGCAGCGATTCGACGATCCGGCGCGTTCGCATCACGCGCGCCGAGCGGCCGTCGATGGCATCGAGCGTGTCGCGGATCGGCTGTTCGCGCGGAATATCAGACAAGGCGCCGAGGATCGTCACGAAGAAGCCCGGCAATTCATCCTCATTGCCGCCGCCCAGCGAGATACTCCGGCGGCCCGGTTTCGGATCGATATAGACGAAACGGCGATCAACCTCGCGGCGGGCGGGGCGGTTCTTGATCGCGTCGAAGGCCGGGCGGAAAGGCGCGTTGGCCAATACCGATCCGTCGATCAGCACCGCACGCTCGGCCTGCCCGGCGGAGGCATAGGCGGGAATGGCGCGCGACAGGAACGCGTCGCGCCCCGGCCATGCCCGCTTGCGATCGACCAGCACCTTGTCCAGCTCCCCGACCTTGAAGGGCGGGAAGGCGCCGGGGAAGCTCGCCGTCGCCCGGCAAGCGAAGACGAGATCGGCGATGTCGGCGAAAGGCGCGCCCGCGCCGCGCTGCGCGAAGCCGATCGTCAGGCGATGCTCGCGCTCGACGATCTCGGCGGGGCTGTTGAGGCGCACGCGCTGCGGATGCCCGCGGAAATCGGTGACGGTGACGCTCAGGTCGAGCGGCTGGCCGGGGGGCAGCAGGCGCGGCCCGGCGGGCGCCGCCGCCATCGCTTCGAGCGCGTCGAGCAGGAGGATGGTGAAGCCCTCGCCCCCGAAAGGCGGCGCGAACCAGCGCGAGCGCACGAACTCGATCAGCTTGGACCGGACCTCGTCGCGCGCCTCCGGATCGACATCCTCGACCGCGCCGCCGCGCCGCCGCGCGACCATCAGTGCGAAGGGCGTCGCCCAGACCTTGCTGAAGCGCGATCCCGCGCGCGCCTCGGGATCGAGCAGCTTTTCGACATCGGCGACCTCCAGCCACAGGTCAGTCAGCGGATCGAGCGACTGGCCGGTCGCGATCGCCTGCGCAAGGAAGACGCCGTTGATGCCCCCCGCGCTCGCCCCAGTGATGATGTCCGCGAAGACGCGCAGCCTCTGCGCGCCGTGCGTCTCGATCAGCCCGATCAGTTCCTTGTAGATCGACTGGCTGCCCGCGGCATCGCCTTCGCCGTCCTGATGCGCGCGGCTGGCCCGGGCGAGATGCCAGATCTCCTTGGTGACGCCGTGCATGTAGACGGCAAGGCTGATCCCGCCATAGCAGACGAGCGCGAGGCGAAGTTCCTTCTCGCGGATCATCTTGGCTTCAGGTCCGCCCAGATGGGCAGGTGATCCGATGCGATGCGCGCATTGAGGCTGGAATGGACCCCGCTGTCGGTGACGCCCAGCCCGCCGCTGATCATGATCCGGTCGAGCGCGGCGACGGGGCGGCGGGCGTGGAAGCTGCGGCCGCACGCCACCATGTCGAAGCGATGGCCGAAATCGCGCAGGCAACCGCGCGCCGCGCTCCATTCGTTGAGGTCCCCCATCAGGATCGTCGGCACATCGTCGTCCAGCGAATCGAGATGGTCGATGATGGCGCGCGCCTGCCGCCGTCGCCAGAGCCCCGACAGATCGAGATGCATGCCGACGACGCGCAGGCGGCGCTTGCCCATCTTCAGGTCGGCGCGCACCGCGCCGCGCGGCTCGAGCGCGGGCAGGTGGATCGCCGACGCATCGATGACATCGATATCCTTGCGCACGAGGATGGCATTGCCGTGCCAGCCCATCCCGCCGGGGCGGATGCCATAGTCGACGGGCTTCAGCTCGCTGAGCTCGTCGAGCAGGACGTGCGGTATCGCGCTCAGCCGTGCGCCGAAGCGGCGATCCGCCTCCTGCAGCGCGACGATATCGGCGTCGATCTCGCGCAGCACCTCGACCGTGCGTTCGGGATTGCGGCGACGGTCGGTGCCGATGGCCTTGCGCATATTGTAGCTGGCGACGCGGATCATTGGGTCCAGATGATTGCCATGGGATGAGAGGAACGCAATCGCCCCCGGATATTTCCGTAGTGGCATGTCGCGCCGGGGGTTGGGAAAAAAGGCGCGACCGCATAAGTCTGGCGCATGGCGAAACCCCAGAAAAGATATGTGTGCCGGGCGTGCGGCTCGGTCTCGTCCAAATGGGCGGGACAATGCGCGGATTGCGGCGAGTGGAATACGCTGGTCGAGGATGCCGGCGCGGTGGTGACGCCCTTTCAGGCGCGGCACAATCTCCAGTCGGGCGGCCGCGCGTTCGAGCTGGTCGGGCTCGATACCGAAATTGCGTTGCCCGATCGCATGGCGACGGGAATCGCGGAACTCGATCGGGCGCTGGGCGGCGGCTTCGTCACCGGATCGGCGACGCTGATCGGCGGCGATCCCGGCATCGGCAAGTCGACCCTGCTGCTGCAGGCGGCGGCGCGTCTGGCCATGGCGGGGCGTTCGGTCGCCTATGTCTCCGGCGAGGAAGCCGCCGATCAGGTCCGCCTGCGCGCGCGGCGGCTGGGGCTGGGCAAGGCGCCCGTGGCGCTCGCCTCGGCCACTTCGGTGCGCGATATCCTGACGACGCTGGGGCAGGGGACGCCGCCCGCGCTGCTCATCATCGATTCGATCCAGACCATGCATTCGGATCTGATCGAAGGCGCGCCGGGCACGGTCAGTCAGGTCCGCGCATCGGCGCAGGAACTGATCCGCTTCGCCAAGGAACGCGGCACCGCGCTCGTCCTCGTCGGCCATGTCACCAAGGACGGGACGATCGCCGGGCCGCGCGTGCTTGAGCATATGGTCGATACGGTGCTGTCGTTCGAAGGCGAGCGCAGCCACCAGTATCGCATCCTTCGCGCGATCAAGAACCGCTTCGGCGGCACCGACGAGATCGGCGTCTTCTCGATGGCCGAAGGCGGGCTGGAGGAAGTCACCAATCCCTCGACGCTGTTCCTCACCGATCGCGGCGAAAGCGTGACCGGCGCGGTGGTCTTCCCCGCGCTCGAAGGCACGCGCCCCGTCCTCGTCGAGATCCAGGCGCTGACCGTGCGGCTGGCAAGCGGCGCGACGCCCCGGCGCGGCGTCGTCGGCTGGGATTCGGGGCGGCTGGCGATGATCCTCGCAGTGCTTGAGGCGCGGTGCGGGCTGAGCTTTTCGACGGCCGAAGTCTATCTGAACGTCGCCGGCGGCTATCGATTGTCTGATCCCGCGGCGGATCTTGCTGTCGCAGCCGCGCTCGTCTCGGCGCTGGCCGAGCGCCCCGTGCCGTCGGATACGATCGCGTTCGGCGAGGTCGCGCTCTCGGGCGAAGTCCGTCCCGTGGCCCATGCCGGGCTGCGATTGAAGGAGGCCGCCAAGCTGGGCTTTGGCCGCGCGTTGCTGCCCGCCGCCGCCGCGCGCGAGAAAGGGCCGGTGCATGCAATGGGCTTCACCACGCTGGGTTCGCTCGTTGACCATATGCTCGGGCGTGGGTAGCGACCGTCATGCCCCTTCAAATGAGTATGTAAGCGCATGACCGCCCTCGACATCATCGTGATCATTCTGGTTGGCGGCGGCGCCATCATGGGCGGGTTGCGCGGCTTCGTGACCGAAGTGCTTTCGCTCTTCGCCTGGGTGCTGGCGATTCTTGCGGTCAAATTCTTCCATTCGCCGCTCAGCGACATGCTCGCCGGACCGGTCGGGACGACGGCGGGAGCCGCGACGCTCGCCTTTGCGATCCTGTTCGGCATCAGCTTCCTGATCGGCAAGTTCCTCGCCAGGTCGATCGGCGCGCGGACGCGACAATCGGTGCTCGGCCCGGTCGATCGCGTGCTGGGCGTCGGCTTCGGCGTGCTCAAGGGGCTGATCCTCGCGACCTTGCTGTTCCTCGTCGGCACGCTGGTGCTCGATACGATCAACGGCGGCGCGGCGCGGCGGCCGCAATGGGTGAAGGATTCGCGCAGCTATTCGCTGCTCAACGCGACGAGCAAGGCGATGGTCGACTATATGAACCAGCGCCGCGCGGCGGCCCCCGCGCCCGACGACAGCCCGACGCCGGGCGACGTGCGGTGAACGCCCCGCTCTACAACGCGACCATCCTGCGCCTCGCGGCGACGATCCCCTTTGCCGATCGCCTCGAGGAGCCTGACGCGACCAGCGAGAAGCGATCCCCCATCTGCGGCAGCCGCGTGACCGTCGACGTCACGCTGGGCGACGACGATCGCGTCTCGGCGATCGGGCTGCGCGTCAACGCCTGCGCACTCGGGCAGGCCTCGGCCAACCTCATGGCGAGCCATGCGGTCGGCCGCAGCGCCGACGAACTGGAAGCCGCGCGCGACGCGCTGACCGCCTGGCTGGCCGGCGAGCGCGCCGATCCGGGCGACTGGCCCGGGCTGGAGGTGCTGGCCCCCGCGCTCAGCCACAGCGCGCGACACGCCTCGATCCGGCTGGCATTCGAGGCGGCGGCCGAAGCCGCGCGGCAGGCAGGGAGGGACTGATGCACGGTGAAGGTCTTGTCGCCGGGGTCATCATGCTCGGCGCGGCGCTCGTCTCGGTCATCATTTTCCGGCGCTTCGGGCTTGGCGCCACGCTCGGCTATCTCGTCGCCGGCGCGGTCATCGGCCCGCATGTGTTGGGGCTGGTCGGCGATCCCGAGAGCAAGCTGGGCGTCGCCGAACTCGGCATCACGCTGCTGCTGTTCCTCGTCGGGCTCGAATTGAGCCCGCGCCGGCTGTGGGAACTGCGGCGCGACATCTTCGGCTTCGGCGTGGCGCAGGTCATACTGTGCGGCGCGGCCGTATCGGTGATCGTCTGGCAGGGGACCAATTTCTCGCTGCCCGCGTCGATCGCGCTCGGGCTTCCGCTGGCGCTCAGCTCGACCGCGCAGGTGCTGCCGATGCTCCAGTCGGCGGGACGGCTGCACACGCCCTTCGGCGAGCGGGCCTTCTCGATCCTGTTGCTCCAGGATCTCTCGCTGATCCCGCTGATCACGATCATCTCGGCCTTGTCGCGCGCGCCGCTGGCGCCGGGGACGCCGCCGGGCTGGGTGCTCGCGCTCTACACGATCGGCGCGATCGTCGGGCTGGTGCTCGTCGGCCGCTATGTGCTGACGCCGCTCTTCCGCCTGATCGGCGGCATGGGCGAGCGCGAGCTGTTCGTCGCAGCGGGGCTGTTCTGCGTGCTGGCGAGCGCCGCCGTCATGCAGTGGCTCCATCTGTCGACCGCGCTCGGGGCCTTCATCGCCGGCGTGATGCTTGCCGACTCGCCTTATCGGCACGAACTGGAAGCCGACATCGAGCCCTTCCGCGCGGTCCTATTGGGCCTGTTCTTCGTCGCGGTCGGGATGATGCTCGATCTCGACGCCGTCGTCGCGCGGCCGTTCTTCGTCGTCGGCATGGCGCTGGCACTGATCGCGACCAAGGCGGCGATCATCTTCCTCATCGCACGGATCGCGCGGATGGAATGGCGAACCGCGCTCGCGCTCGGCCTTCTGCTCAGCCAGGGCGGCGAATTCGGCTTCGTGCTGTTCGCGCAGGCGCAGAAGGCGATGCTCATCGAGCCGCAGGCGGCGAGCCTGTTCGGCGCCATCGTCACGCTGTCGATGGCCACCACGCCTTTCCTGATGATGATCAGCCGGCGCTTCCGCGGCGCCCCCGCCAAGCTGCGCACCGACCTGGAGGGACCGAGCAGCGACGGCGCGACCGCGATCATCGTCGGCTATGGCCGTTTCGGACAGACGGTCGCGCAGTTGCTGACCGCCCACAAGCTGGCGGTGACGCTGATCGACTGGGAAGCGGAACAGATCGACGTCTCGGCGTCCTTCGCGGTGAAGGTCTATTATGGCGACGGCCGCCGCGTCGACCTGCTGCGGCTGGCCGGCGCGAGCGAGGCGCAACTCATCCTCTTCTGCCAGGATGGCGACCCGATGGAGGCCGATCATCTGGCGACGGTGGCCGAGGCCTTCCCCGAGGCGAAGATATTCGTCCGCGCCTTCGACCGGCGACAAGTGCTGGCGCTTTACGAAGCGCCGATCGCGGGTACGGTGCGCGAGGTCTTCGAATCCGCAGTCACTATGGCGCGGCAGGCGCTTGAGGCGCTCGACGTCGAAGTCGACGAGATCGACGATGCCGAGGAGCGCTATCGCGACGTCGATCATCGGCGGATGCAGGCGCAAGCCGAAAGCGGCGACCTTTTCGCGGCGCGCGAAGTGATGTTGCGGCCGCGCGCCGATCGCAGCGTCGCCGATGAGCCGACGATATGAAGCGCGTTGACGCGCCGGCGCGGCTCGCGGCGCTTTCCGCGGCGATCGCAGTGGCGGCGGGCGCCTATGCAGCGCATGGTGCGACGGGGCAGGCGGCGGACTGGCTGCGCACCGGCGCTTTTTACCAGCTGGTCCATGCCGTGGCAGTCATCGCCTTCGCCGGGCGCTGGCGCGGTTCCGCCTGGCTGCTGCTCGGCGGCGCGACGATCTTTGCCGGTACGCTCTATGCGACGGCCTTCGGCGCGCCGCATTGGCTTGGGGCGATCACCCCGATCGGCGGTGCCGCTATGATCCTCGGCTGGGTGTTCGTCGCACTCGGGCGCCGATAAGCAAAACCCCCGCGGCCATGGGCCACGGGGGTCTCGATTTCGCTATGAGCGCGAAAGCCGGTCAGCGATCGGCGAGCGGCACATAGTCGCGCTGCGTCGGCCCGACATAGAGCTGACGCGGGCGGCCGATCTTCTGCTCGGGATCCGAGATCATCTCGTTCCACTGCGCGACCCAGCCCACGGTGCGGGCGAGCGCGAAGAGCGCGGTGAACATCGAGGTCGGGAAACCGATCGCCGACAGGATGACGCCCGAATAGAAGTCGACGTTCGGGAACAGCTTCTTCTCGACGAAATAATCGTCCTTGAGCGCGATTTCCTCGAGCTGCAGGGCGACGTCGAACACCGGATCGGAGACCTTGAGCGCGTCGAACACCTCGCGCACCGTCTTCTGCATCACGGTCGCGCGCGGATCGTAATTCTTGTAGACGCGGTGACCGAAGCCCATCAGGCGGAAGGGATCGTCCTTGTCCTTGGCGCGGGCGATATATTCCGGAATCTTCTCCGGACGGCCGATCTCGCGGAGCATGTTGAGCGCCGCTTCGTTCGCGCCGCCATGCGCCGGACCCCACAGGCAGGCGATGCCCGCCGCGATGCACGCAAACGGGTTCGCGCCCGACGAGCCGGCGAGACGCACGGTCGAGGTCGACGCGTTCTGCTCGTGATCGGCGTGGAGGATGAAGATGCGGTCCATCGCACGCTCGACGGCCGGATTGATCTCATAATGCTCGGCCGGCACGCCGAAGGTCATGCGCAGGAAATTACCGGCGTAGCTCAGCGAATTATCCGGGTAGAGGAAGGGCTGACCCACCGAATATTTATAGGCCATCGCGGCGATCGTCGGCATCTTCGCGATCAGGCGGTGGCTGGCGATCATCCGCTGCTGCGGATCGGTGATGTCGGTCGAGTCGTGGTAGAAGGCCGAAAGCGCGCCGACCACGCCGCACATGATCGCCATCGGATGCGCATCGCGACGGAAGCCGCGATAGAAGGTCGCGAGCTGCTCGTGCAGCATCGTGTGGCGCGTAATGGTGTGGGTGAACTTGTTCAGCTCATCCTGGTTCGGCAGCTCGCCGTTGAGCAGCAGGTGAGCGACCTCCATGAAGGTCGACTGCTCGGCCAGCTGGCCGATCGGATAGCCGCGGTGGAGCAGGATGCCCGCATCGCCGTCGATATAGGTCAGCTTCGACGCGCAGCTTGCGGTCGAGGTGAAGCCGGGGTCGTAAGTGAAGGCGTCCGTCTGGCTGTAGAGCTTGCGGATGTCGATCACATCGGGGCCGACGCTGCCCGACCGCACCGGGAAATCATGCTCCTTGCCTGCGATCGTCAGCTTCGCGCTTGTGTCAACCATCATGCACTCCTTGATATTCAGACCCGAGCCGTCTGAATCGCATCGTCGATGCGCCCAAGCGACTCGTCCCGGCCCAGCAGGGCCAGAACATCGAAAATGCCCGGCGAAGTCGCGCGCCCCGTCAGCGCTGCGCGCAGCGGTTGCGCGACCTTGCCAAGGCCCAATCCGGCTTCCTCTGCAACCCGCCGCACTTGTTCTTCTAGATCCGCCACGGTCCAGGACGGTGCGGCGGCAAGCGCTTCACGGACTTCGCCCAACAACGCTCGGGCAGCCGCGTCTAGCAGCGCGGATGCCTTTTCGTCGAGTGACAAAGGCCGCGCTGCAAATAGGAAAAGCGCACCTTCGGCGATCTCGTCGAGCGTCTTCGCGCGCGGCTTGAGCGACGCCATCGCGGCAAGCAGAGTCGCATGCTCCGATGCCGTAACGTCGCGGCCGATCAGCCTCGCGATACGCGGCGCAACCAGATCGGTCAGGCGCGCATCCTCGGCTTCGCGAATATAATGGCCATTGAGATTCTCGAGCTTCTTCATGTCGAAGCGCGAAGGGGCCCTGCCGACATCGGCGATGTCGAACCAGTCGATCGCCTGCGCACGGCTGATGATCTCGTCGTCGCCATGCCCCCAGCCAAGGCGGAGCAGATAGTTATCCACCGCTTCGGGAAGCAGCCCCATCTCGTCGCGATAGGCGTCGACGCCGAGCGCGCCATGCCGCTTCGACAGTTTCGCACCGTCGGAACCGTGGATCAGCGGCACATGCGCATAGACCGGTTCGGGCCAGCCCATGGCGCGGATAATCCCAAGCTGGCGGAAGGCATTGTTCAAATGATCGTCGCCGCGAATGACGTGCGTGACGCCCATGTCGTGATCGTCGACGACGACCGCAAGCATATAGGTCGGCGTGCCGTCCGAACGCAGGAGCACCATGTCGTCCAGCTCGGAATTGCGGACAGTGACCGGGCCCTGCACGAGATCGTCGATCGTCGTCTCACCTTCGGTCTCGGCGCGAAGCCGGACGCTGAACGGCGCGCCTTCGGGCGCTTCCGAAGCATCGCGATCGCGCCAGCGGCCGTCGTAGCGCAGCGGCAGTTTCGCGGCGCGCTGCTGCTCACGCAACTCGGCCAGTTCCTCGGCGGTCGCATAGCAGCGATAGGCATTGCCCGACGCCAGCATCGCCTGGGCCACCTCGGCATGGCGCGCGGCGCGCGACGACTGGAACAGCACCTCGCCATCCCAGTCGAGATCGAGCCACTTCATCCCGTCGAGGATCGCGTCGATCGCTTCCTTGGTGGAACGCGCCTTGTCGGTATCCTCGATACGCAGCTGGAATTCGCCGCCATTGTGGCGGGCAAAGAGCCAGTTGAACAACGCCGTGCGCGCACCCCCGATATGCAGGAATCCCGTCGGAGACGGGGCGAAACGGGTTACGACCTTGTTGACGTCACGGCTTGCGCTCACGCGCGCTTGCTCCCAGGCTTGGAGGATGGACGGCGACGCCCCTAGCATGGCTTACCCGGCCCGACAAACGGGGGAGAAAATCAGCCTTTTCCGTAGCGTCTCGATGCTGAAACAACGATTCGAACACTGGGCGGAGGCGGAGCGCGACCAGTTGCCCTTGTGGATTCCCGTGGCTTTGGCCGCGGGAATCGGGGCGTGGTTCATATTGCCCGGGAAGTCGGCATGGGGAGCCTTCATTCTCGCGGCGCTCGTGCTGGCGGCGCTGGGCTTCGTCCTGCGCGGTTCGCGCGCGCGGCAGATGCTTCTGGTCGGCGGCGCGACGCTCGCGGCCGGATGCCTGCTGATCTGGGCGCGCGCGGACTGGGTCGCAGCCCCGGTGCTCGACCGGCCCGGAGTCGTGAGCATCAGCGGGCGCATAGAGCAGGTGCAGGAACTGGCCGCGCGCGATGCGGTGCGCGTGCTGCTCCGCCCCGTAAATGCGCCGACGCTGCCATTCCGCATCCGCGTGAACCTTCCCGCGTCCGATGCGCCGACCGATCTGGCGACCGGGGACATGATCCGTCTGAACGCACGACTGATGCCGCCGCCGCCCTCAGCACTTCCCGGCGCCTATGATTTCGCGCTTGCCGCCTGGTTCCAGCGCATCGGAGCGACAGGGCGATCGTTCGGCCCAGTCGAACGCATCGGCGCGTCGCCCGCCCACGGCCCCGGACTGCGCGAACGGCTTTCGGCGCATATACGCGCGCAGTTGAAAGGCGGAGAGGGGGCGATCGCCGCCGCGCTGGCGACGGGCGATCAGGGCGCTATGCCCGAGGCCGATGCGGAGGCGATGCGCCGATCGGGGCTGGCGCATCTCCTGTCGGTCAGCGGGCTCCACATCACCGCCGTCGTCGGCTTCGCGATGATCGCGACGCTCAAGCTGCTGGCGCTGAGCGAGACGCTGGCGCTGCGCGCCCCGTTGCTGTTGATCGCGGCAGGGGCGGGCGCGCTGGCCGGCATCGGCTATACGCTGCTCACCGGTGCCGAAGTGCCGACGATCCGGTCATGCGTCGCGGCCTTGCTGGTGCTCGGCGGTCTGGCGCTGGGGCGTGAGGCGATGACGCTGCGCCTCGTCGCGGCGGGGGCGATCATCGTGCTGCTCTTCTGGCCCGAAAGCCTGGTCGGCGCGAGCTTCCAGCTGAGTTTCGCGGCAGTGACGGCGATCGTTGCCTTCCACGAATCACGCCTAGCCCAGGCGTGGTTCGCCCGGCGCGAGGAAGGTACGCTGGCACGCGGCGCGCGTATGGTCGCGTCGCTGCTGCTCACCGGCTTCGTGGTCGAAATTGCGCTCGCGCCGATCGCCTTGTTCCACTTCCACAAGCAGGGGCTCTACGGCGCGCTCGCCAACATCGTCGCGATTCCTTTGACCACCTTCGTCATCATGCCGGTCGAGGCGCTTGCGCTGCTCTTCGACGCCGTGGGGTTCGGCGCGCCCTTCTGGTGGTTGGCGGGGAAGGCGCTCGCGCTTCTGCTCGCCGTCGCCCATCATGTCGCGGACGCGCCCGGCGCCATCGCCATGCTGCCTTCGGTCCCGCGCGGCGCTTTCGGCCTCATGGTCGCGGGCGGGCTGTGGATCATGCTGTGGAAAAGCCGGGTGAGAAGCTGGGGATTGGCACCGCTCGCTGCGGGTGCGGCCTGGGCGATCGCAACCCCGCCACCCGATCTGCTGGTGACCGGCGACGGACGCCATGTCGCGATCCGAACACAGGCGGGCGCCGTCTCGCTGCTCCGCCCGCGCACCGGCGACTATATGCGCGACCTGCTGGCCGAATCCGCCGGACTGGACGGCGAGCCCGATCTGCTCGATGCGCTGCCCGATGCGCGGTGCAGCAGGGATGCCTGCATCGTCCGCCTTGATCGAGGCGGGCGCCAATGGCGTATCCTCGCGCTGCGCAGTTCCTACCTGCTACCTTATCGGGCGTTCATCGCGGCCTGCGGCGATGCCGACATCGTGATCAGCGACCGGCGCTTGCCTGCCGGCTGCAAGCCGCGCTGGCTGAAGCTCGATCGCCCCTTCCTTGCGCAAAGCGGCGGCCTGTCCATCGCGCTCGCCAGCGGACGGATCGTCAGTGTCGCCAGCCTCGCCGGCGATCATCCCTGGGTGCGTGCGCGTCAGTAGCGACGCAGCAAGCCCGCCAGATGCCCCTGTACGCGCACCTGATCGGGGCGATAGCGCTGCGGATCATAGGCGCGGTTGGCCGGATCGAGCCGCACCATCGCGCCTTCGCGACGGAAATATTTGAGCGTCGCTTCGCTCTCGTCGACGAGCGCGACGACGATCTGCCCGTCGCGGGCGCTGTCGGCGCGGCGGATGAGCGCATAATCGCCGTCGAGAATGCCCGCCTCGACCATCGAGTCACCCGAAACCTCGAGCGCATAATGCTCGCCCGAGCCCAGCAGAGCCGCCGGCACCGACAACATCTCGCGCCCTTCGAGCGCCTCGATCGGCATACCCGCCGCGATGCGGCCGTGGAGCGGAATCTCGAGAATATCGTTCGCCGCCATCGGCACCGCAGCCTTGGGCAGATTGGCAGGCGGCCTGATCGGCGTGGCTGCGCCGCCGCGCTCGGGCATGCGGATCACTTCGAGCGCGCGCGCGCGATTGGGCAGGCGGCGGATATAGCCGCGCTCGACCAGCGCGTTGATCAACCGGTGAACCCCGGACTTGGATTTGAGGTCGAGCGCTTCCTTCATTTCCTCGAACGAAGGCGACACCCCGTCGTCGGCCAGACGATCGTGGATGAAGCAGACCAGTTCATGTTGCTTGCGCGTCAGCATCGCTCAGTCTCCGCCGGAACGAACGGAGAACGTGTAGGCAACGCCGCGCGTTCCGTCAAGCGATAGCGATATAGTCCACCCGTTCCCCCGCGCCGAGCGGCGGCGCAGCGGCGGCACGCACGATCAGCGCGTCGGCCGAGGCGAGGATTCCAAGCAGGGCGCTGTCGCGGCTGAGGATCGGTTCGATCCGTCCGTCGACAAAGCGCGCGCGCAGATATTCGGCGCGCGGGCCGCCGGCCGGAAGCGCGCTGCCAAGGATCGCAGTGCGCAGCCCGGGCTGCGGATCGGCCGCACCGCCCAGCCGCGCGACGAGCGGCAGCAGGAACAGCATCGCCGTGACGAACGCCGACACCGGATTGCCGGGCAGGCCGAGGCAGACCGTCGTGCCGATCTGGCCGGCAAGCAGCGGCTTGCCCGGCCGCATCGCGATCCGCCAGAAATCGATCTCGGCGCCCGCCGCCGCCAGCGCCGGCTTCACGAGGTCATGATCGCCCACCGAAGCGCCGCCGATCGTGACGAGGATATCCGCGCGCGTCGCCAGTTCGGCAAACGCCGTCGCCAGCGCATCCAGATCGTCGCGCACGATGCGCATGTCGACAATCTCGACCGGCCATCCGTCCAGCAGGGCAGCCAGCATCGGGCCGTTAGAATTGGGCAGTCCTGCATCGCCCGGCGCGCCTGGTTCGACCAGTTCGTCGCCCGTCGAGACGATGGCCACGCGCACCCGCCGGCGAACGGCGATATCGCCATGGCCGCCCAATGCCGCCAGGCCGATACGCGCGGGATTCAACCGCTCGCCCGCCGCGATCAAGCTCGTGCCGACTGCGAAATCGGATCCTGCGCGGCGGATATTGGCGCCGACACGCGGCGGTCCCTCGCCATCGAGGCGCAGAATGTCGCCGTCGCGCGCGGCTTCCTCCTGCACCATCACGGTGTCGGCGCCGTCGGGGATCGGCGCGCCGGTGAAGATACGCGCAGCCTCGCCCGGCGCGAGCGCGGGAAGAGCCGCGCCACCCGCCGCCGCTTCGCCGACCACGCGCCACGGCCCGGGCAACTCGGCATGGCGGATCGCATAACCGTCCATCGCCGACAGATCGGCAACGGGCTGGGTGCGGAGCGCTGGGACGGTTTCGGCCGCCCAGCGCCCGGCGGCGGCCAGCAGCGGCAGCCGCTCGATGCCAACGGGCTCGGCAAGCGCGAGCAGGCGCGCCTGCGCCTCGGCGACGCTGATCATGCGCGCATCCAGTCGCCCGATTTGCCCCCGCGCTTGGCGGCGAGCTGGACAGGGCCGATCACCATCGCGCGGTCGATCGCCTTCGCCATGTCGTAGATGGTCAGCAGCGCGACGGATGCGGCGGTGAGCGCTTCCATCTCCACGCCGGTCTGTCCGCTCGTCCGCGCAGTGGCGGTGACGGCGACGCCGCCGTCGCCGGGGGTCAGTTCAATCGAGACCGAGGAAAGCGGAATGGGGTGGCAAAGGGGGATGAGATCGCTCGTCCGCTTCGCCGCCATGATCCCCGCGACGCGCGCGACCGCAAGCACATCGCCTTTCCTGGCGCTGCCGTCGCGGATGGCGGCGAGCGCTTCCGCGTTCATCGCGATATGCCCGGTGGCGATTGCCTCGCGCGCGGTCACGTCCTTGCCCGACACGTCGACCATGTGCGCCGCGCCCTCGGCGTCGAGATGGGTGAGACGGCTCATCGCGCGAGCAACGCCCGCGTCGCGGCCGCGACGTCCTCCTGCCGCATCAGCGATTCGCCGACGAGGAAGCAGTTGATGCCATGATCGGATAGCCGGCGCAGATCGGCGGGGGTGAAGATCCCGCTTTCGCCGACCAATGTGCAGCCGGCGGGGGCAAGCGCGGCAAGGCGCTCGCTCGTCGCCAGATCGACCGCGAAGGTCTTGAGGTTGCGGTTGTTGACGCCGATCAGCCGCGACTTGAGCGCAAGCGCGCGGTCCAGCTCGGCTTCGTCATGCACTTCGACCAGAACGTCCATGTCTTCGTCGATCGCCGCCGCCTCGATCTCGGCCATGGCGCCGTCGTCAAGCGCCGCCACGATGATCAGGATCGCATCCGCGCCCAGCGCGCGCGCTTCCCCCACCTGCCAGGGATCGACCATGAAGTCCTTGCGCAGGCAGGGCAGGGAGACGGCGGCGCGCGCGGCGACCAGATAGTCGTCATGCCCCATGAAATAAGGCTCGTCGGTCAGCACCGACAGGCACGCGGCACCCCCCGCTTCATAGGCGCGGGCATGCGTCGGCGGGTCGAAATCGGCGCGGATCAGGCCCCTGGACGGGCTTGCCTTCTTGATCTCGGCGATCAGCCCGAAGCCTCCCGCTGTAACCTTCGCTTCGAGGGCGGCGCGAAATCCGCGCGGCGGCGTGGGGGCAGGGCGATCGATACCCGCTGCCTTCTGCCGGGCGACATGATCGCGTTTGGTGGCGACGATCTCGGTGAGCTTGTCGGTCATTCGCAGGTCGCGATCCAGCAATCGAGCAGCGCTTTGGCAAGCCCGCGGTCAATGGCTTCGGCGGCTTCCTCGACACCTTCGGAAAGCGTCGCGGCATGCCCCGCGACGACCAGCGCGGCCGCGCTGTTGAGCAGCACGGCATCGCGATAGGCGCCCGGCTCGCCGATCAGCAGCGCGCGAAGCGCCGCCGCGTTGAACGCCGCATCGCCGCCCCGGATCGCGTCGAGCGGATGGCGGGGGAGCCCGGCATCCTCGGGCACGACGCGATCGTCGCCTTGCCCGCAGGCGCCGATGCGGATCGCGCGGCTCGGCCCCGCGATCGAGAGTTCGTCGAGATTTTCCTCGCCCGCCACGATCATCGCCGCTTCGGCGCCCAGCAGCTCCAGCGCGCCCGCAACCGTCGGCAGATAATCCACCCGCGCGACGCCGATCAGCTGGCGCGTGACGCGCGCCGGGCTGGCCAGCGGCCCGATCAGGTTGAAGATCGTCCTGCGCCCGATCGACCGACGCACGGCGGCAAGCCGACCCAGCACCGGATGATGCGCCTGTGCGAACAGGAAGGCGATGCCGATGTCGCCGAGCGTGGATTCCGCAAGCGCCGAAGCGCGGTCGAGATCGAGGCCCAGCGCTTCGAGCGTGTCCGCCGCGCCCGCCTTGGACGAAGCAGCGCGATTGCCGTGCTTCGCCACCGGCACCCCGCACGCCGCGACGACGATCGCGACCGCAGTCGAGATGTTGAGGCTGTGCGCCCCGTCGCCGCCCGTGCCGCACACGTCGATCGCGCCCGCCGGGGCCGTCACCGGGATCATTCGTGCCCGCAACGCGCGCGCGGCGGCGGCAATCTCTATGCTCGTCTCGTCGCGCTCGGTCAGTCCGGTCAGGAAGCGCGCAATCTCGGTATCCGATGCGCGCCCTTCGAAAATATCGTCGAACGCCGCCGCCGCCGTCGCCTCGTCGAGCGGCGCGGCCGTATCGGGGAGGACGGCGATCAGCGTCATGCCCGTTCCGCCACCGCGATGCCCGCGATCTTCAGGAAGTTGGCGAGCATATCGTGGCCATGCTCGGTCGCGATGCTTTCGGGGTGGAACTGGACGCTGTGGATCGGCAGGCTTTCGTGGCGGAAGCCCATCACGTTGCCGTCGGGCGCGGTCGCATTGACGACGAGCGAGGGCGGGATGTCCTCGACGATCAGCGAATGATAGCGCGTGGCGGTGAACGGCGAGGGGAGGCCGGCAAACAGCCCGGTGCCGTCATGCTCCACCGGCGAGGTCTTGCCGTGCATCAGCCCACCGCGCACCACGCGCCCGCCGAAATGCTGGCCGATCGCCTGATGGCCCAGGCACACGCCGAGCAAGGGCCGCTTCGCATCGGCTGCGGCCGCGACGAGATCGAGCGAGATGCCTGCTTCGTTCGGCGTGCACGGCCCCGGCGAGATCAGGAATGCCTCGGCGCCCGAGGACAGCGCCTGCCCCGCCGAGATCGCATCGTTGCGCACGACCTCGACCTCGGCCCCAAGCTCCATCAGATAATGGACGAGGTTCCAGGTGAAGCTGTCATAATTGTCGATGACGAGGATCATGGCGCTGCCTTAGCGCCGGGGCTCGCCGCTTGGCAAACCTTGCGCACGTCGCAGACGCGGAAACGCCGCCATCCTTGCGGACGGCGGCGCTCCGACGAAATGCTTTCGGTCAGGCGAGCGCGGCGGTGGCGCGCGAACGGCGGCGCGAAGCCATGCCGATCATGCCGAAGCCGGCGATCAGCATCGCCCAGGTCGCGGGTTCGGGAACGCCCGGAACGGGGTTGCCGCCCTGCTGCGTCCACCAGCCGACGGTGTGGTTGTCCGATTCGTAGCCGGCGCCGGAATTGGTCTGGCGGAAGACGATCTGATCGAAGCCGCCGACCTGCTTGTAGAAGTTGACGAACACATAGGGCTCGCCGCTGTTCTGGCCGGTGTTCGGGTTGCCGTAATAGGCCCCGCCGGTGCCAACCAGCGCCTTCACGTCGGTGGGGGTGAAGGTGCCGAGCAGAGTGCCGTGATCGTAGAATTCGAGCACGTTGCCTGCGTCGAGCGCCGACAGCCAGAAGCCGAAATAGTTGATCGGCTGGCCGTCATTGCCACCCAGCGTCAGCGTGTAGCTGTTGTTGCCATAGCCGAGGCCCGCGACCGCATAGTCGCCGGTGCCGCCCGCGCCGCCATACTGGTCGGCCGCAAGCACCTTGAGCGAGCTGTAGGTGCCGGTGATCGGGCTGCCGCCGAAGGTGGTGGCATAGCTGGTGTAGTTGCCCGGCGTCAGGTTGTTGAAGGTCTCGACGCCATAGGCGTCGAAAGTGGCCGAGGTGTTCTGCTGAACGCCCGGCGCTTCGATGGTGACGTTGAAACCGGCCGGAAGCGCGGCATTCGCGCCCGCGCCGACCGAAAGCGCGGCAGCCGCCGCGAGGAACTGGATACCCTTACGCATACTGAAACTACTCCCCAAAAAACGTTACGCCGCCATCATAAGCAGGATGCGGGCCAACCGGCCTCTGAGGCCGCTTTATGCGCCGCGAGGACGGGCATCCATTAAACAACTGTAAAGGATATCGACGCCTGGACGGCTACATATCGACAGCCGCGGATAGGGAAACGCCGCCATCCTCGCGGACGGCGGCGTTCCGACGAAAGGCTCTCGATCAGGCGGTGGCGGTGGTGACGCGCGCACGGCGGCGCGTGGCCATGCCGATCATGCCGAAACCGGCGATCAGCATCGCCCAGGTCGACGGTTCGGGAATGCCCGGAACCGGATTGCCGCCCTGATCCTTCCACCAGCCCACGGTGTGGTTGTCCGACTCATAGCCGGCGCCCGGATCGGTCTGGCGGAAGATGATCTGGTCGAAACCGCCGCTCAGCTTGTAGAAATTGACGAACACATAGGGTTGCCCGCCATTCTGCCCATTGTTCGGGTTGCCGAAATAGGGGCCGCTATTGCCGACGAGCGCGAGAACGTCGGTGGGCGTGAAGGTGCCCAGCAGCGTGCCCTGGTCGTAGAATTCGAGCACATTGCCCGCGTCGAGCGCCGACAGCCAGAAGCCGAAATAGTTGATCGGCTGGCCGTCATTGCCACCCAGCGTCAGCGTGTAGCTGTTGTTGCCATAGCCGAGGCCCGCGACCGCATAGTCGCCGGTGCCGCCCGCGCCGCCATACTGGTCGGCCGCAAGCACCTTGAGCGAGCTGTAGGTGCCGGTGATCGGGCTGCCGCCGAAATCGGTGGTGTAGGTGGCGTAATTGCCCGGCGTCAGATTGTTGAAGGTCTCGATGCCATAGGCGTCGAACGTGGCCGAGGTGTTCTGCTGAACGCCCGGCGCTTCGATCGTCACGTTGAAGCCGGCCGGAAGCGCGGCATTGGCGGCCACACCGGCCGAAAGCACGGCGCCAGCCGCAAGAATCTGGATAAAACGTCGCATTCCCAAACACTCCCCCAAGGATGCTCATCCTCCATCCGAACAGGATGGCGGTTCAAACGGGCTGGTTTGCGACCTTTTATGCGGCGGAATTAGTCAGTCGTTAGAATGTTGTAAAGTATATGGAAGGCGTCTTTGTCCCATTATTGGCCAAATCTTGCCTCGCCGGCGCGCGCCACCGCTTCGCGCGCGGCGGCGAACAGCGCGCCGGCCTTGGCCTCGCACTCGCGCTGTTCGGCGGCAGGGTCGCTATCGGCGACGATGCCCGCGCCTGCCTGCACATGCATCATGCCGTCCTTCACCACCGCGGTACGCAGGACGATGCACGAATCCATCGATCCATCGGGCGAGAAATAGCCGACGCCCCCGGCATAGGCGCCGCGCGTTTCGGGCTCCAGCTCGGCGATGATCTCGCAGGCGCGGACCTTGGGCGCGCCGCTCACCGTACCCGCCGGGAAGCCCGCAAACAGAGCGTCGAGCGAATCCTTGCCCGGCGCGATCCGGCCGACGACGTTCGAGACGATGTGCATGACATGGCTGTAGAACTCGATCGTATAGCTGTCGGTCACGCGCACACTGCCCGCCGCCGCGACGCGGCCGACATCGTTGCGCCCCAGATCGAGCAGCATCAGATGCTCGGCGCGCTCCTTGGGGTCGGCGAGCAGGCTGTCGCGATTGGCGACGTCCTCCGCCGCGGTCTTGCCGCGCGGCCTTGTTCCCGCGATCGGGCGGATCGTCACTTCGCCGTCGCGCGCGCGGACGAGGATTTCGGGCGAACTGCCGATCAGCGCAAAGCCCGGCAGGTCGAGGAAATAGAGGAAAGGCGAGGGATTGATGCGTCTGAGCGACCGGTAGAGGTCGAAGGGCGGCAAGGTGAAGGGCGTGGTGAAACGCTGGGCCAGCACCACCTGGAAGATGTCGCCGGCCTCGATATAGGCCTTGGCCGCCGCGACCATCTCGCCATAGCGCCCGGGCGCGAGCATCGGCGCGGGCACGACAGCGGGTAGCGACGCCTCGCGGCGCACCACAGGCACTGCGCCGGCCAGCCGGGCGCCCGCAGCCTCGATGCGCTCGACGGCGCCGGCGATCGCCGCGTCGGGATCGGCGGCGCCCCACAAGGGCGCGATCAGGAACAGTTCGTCCGTCAGCCTATCGAAGACGAGGATCAGCGTCGGCCGCACGAACAGCATGTCGGGCAAGTCGAGCGGATTGGGCGCGGGGCGGGGCAGCCGCTCGACAAGGCCGACCGTCTCATAGCCGAAATAGCCGACAAGGCAGGCGAGCGCGCGCGGCAGCTCGGGCGGCAGATCCATCCTGCATTCCGCAACGAGCGCGCGGAGCGATTCGAGCGCGCCCTTGCCGGTCGGCACGAAGGCTTCGCGGTCATGCGCCCAGTCGCGATTGATCGCCGCCGCGTCTCCCTCGGCGCGGAACACCAGATCGGGGGCGAGGCCGAGCAGGCTGTGCCGCCCGCGCGTCTGACCGCCCTCGACCGATTCGAGCACATAATCGCCGCGTCCCGGCTCGATCAGCTTGAGCGCCGCCGAAACGGCGGTCTCGGTGTCGGCGATCAGCCGGCGCCAGACGATCGCCGGCTTGCCCGAAGCCAGCGCGGCCCGGGCGGCTGCATCATCGCCGCCCGTCACTGCTGGCCCTGGACGCCACCGATAAGGTCGCGCTTCAGCTTGTCGATCGCGGCCGGATTGCGCGTCGCCTTGGTCTCGGCACGAACGGCCGCGACGAACTGCTGCGCATATTCGTCGGCGATCACGCTCGACAACTGCATCTCCGTGGCGCTCAGCAGATCGGGCCGGCCGCGCGCATCGCCCGGCGTCACCTTGTCGAGATAGACGATATACCAGCCGGTGCGGTCGGGCGCTTCGAGCACCTTCGCCTTATGCTCGGGGATCGAGAAGAGCAGCGCCATCTCGGGCTTGGGGCGCGTGCCCTGCTGCAGCATCTCCTGACGACGGCCGCCGAAGGGCGCCGGCGCGGGAAGCGGCGCGCCGGCTCCGGCAATCGCCTGCGCAAAGGGCGTGCCGCCGTTGAGCTTGGCGGCGACGGCATCGGCGATCTTGCGCCCGGCGTCGAGCGCACGATCGGTCAGCATGTCCTTCAGCACCCTGTCGCGGATGCTCGCGAGCGCCGGGGGGGCAGCGGGCGTGATCGCGTCGAGGTCGACGAGAACGAAGCTCTGGTTGGCGACGACCTGCTCGACCGTGGGATCGTCGTCGACTTCGGATGCGAAGCCCGACTTGGCGGCGACCACGACCTCGGGTGCGATCGGCGCGGTCGGCGCATCGGGATCGACACCGCCGACGAACAGCGGCTTGGTCTTCTGCGCGGCCAGGTGGTTGGCCTGCGCCACCTCGTCGAAGGTCGAACCGTCCGAAATCGCATCCTCGATCTTGGCGATCGCGTCGGACAGCAGCTGGTTGCCCTTTTCGGCCTTGAGCGCATCGACGATCTCGGTGCGCGCCTGTTCCAGCGTCTTGCCCGGCTTGCCTTCGATCGCATCGACGCGGACGATGTGCCAGCCCAGCGCCGATTTGGCCGGGGGCAGCAGCTGGCCCGCCGGTGCCGTGAAGACGGCGTCGGCGAAGGCCGGGGTGCTGGCGGTGGCGAAACCCTGCCTGGTCTGCTTGTCGAGCGTCGCGGCTTCGTAGCCGGCGGCCTTGGCGGCCACTTCCAGCGAGGCGCCACCCGCGACGGCGGCGGCGATCTTCTTCGCGGTCGCCTCGTCGGGCGCGATGACCTGGCTCAGCTTGCGCGTCTCGCTCGCGGCGTATTTCGCCTCGTTATCCTTGTAGTATTTAGCGATCTCGGCGTCGGTCGGCGCTGCCGCCGCACCCAGCGCATCGCGCGAGATGAGCGCGTAGCGCACCGTGCGCCGCTCGGGGATCGAATAGCGCGCCGCGTTGCGCTGGAAATAGGCGCTCAGCTCGGCGTCGGTCGGCGCCGCGCCGGTGTTGATCGCGGATACGGGCACGAAGCCCAGATGCCCCTCGCGCGTCTCAAGCAGCATCGAGGCGTAGGGCAGGGCGACGCCTGCCGGCGCGCGCGTCGCGCCAGTGACGGGCAACAGCAGCTGCGTGGCCAGCACGTCGCGATCGATTTCCTGGCGGAACTGCTTCTCGGTCATGCGCTGCTGCGCGAGAAACTGGTTGATCATCGCGCGATCGACGGTTCCGTTGAAGGTCTTGAACTGCTGGATGCTCGCGATCTGCCCGTCCTCGAGCCGGCGGCTGACCATCATGCCCTGCGCCTTGGCGAACTGCTGCATCGCGACGCCGCCGACATATTGGTCGAGGATCTGCTCCACGCCGCCATCGGAGACGAGCTGCTGCATCGTCAGCTGCGGATCACGCTGCTTCGCCTGTTCGAGCTGACGCTGCACGCGCGTCCACATCTCGTTCGCGCCGACCTTCTCGCGGCCGACCGTCGCGACCGTCGCGCCGTCCGCACCCGCGTTAAGCCCCAAACTATTATAGTCAGTGATCACGAAACCGGCCGCGATCGCGACGAGGAACAGGCCGACGATGGCGAGGCCCATTTTCGAATTGGTCAGCCGGCGGAAGAAGGGAAGCATGCGTTGTCCGTCACTGCGTCAGAAAGAGCGACGCTTTACGGGGGAGCGCGAGCCGCATCAAGGCGGGAGCGATGCCCTTCACATTTAGCGCGCGAAAGACCAGAAGGCGCCGACAAGATAAACGAGTCTTTTGGGGGAAGACGTTGCGCAAGCTGATCGCCGGAAACTGGAAGATGAACGGCGCTCGCGCCGCGCTGGGCGAGATCGACCTGATAAGCCGGGCGGCAAGCGCTGCGCCGGGCGTCGACGTCGCCATCTGTCCGCCTTTCACGCTGATCGCCCCGGCAACCGGGCGCGGCGTCGCGATCGGCGCGCAGGATGTCCATCAGGCGCAAAGCGGCGCGCACACCGGCTGTATCTCGGCCGCGATGCTGATCGAAGCCGGCGCCGAACTCGCCATCGTCGGCCATAGCGAGCGCCGCGCCGACCAGCACGAGACCGATGCCGAAGTCCGCGCCAAGGCGAGCGCGGCGATCGCCGCCGGGCTGACCGCGATCGTCTGCGTCGGCGAGACCGAGGCCGAGCGCGATGCGGGTCGCGCGGTCGCGGTCGTCGAGGCGCAGCTTTCGGGATCGCTGCCGGCAGAAGCCGGGTGTCTCGTCGTCGCCTATGAACCGGTCTGGGCGATCGGCACCGGCCGCACGCCGTCGGTCGCCGACGTTGCCGAAATGCACGCCGCGATCCGCAAGGTGCTCGTCGCGCTCTACGGCGGAGAAGGGGAAGGAGTTCGCATCCTCTATGGCGGGTCGGTGAAACCTTCCAACGCGGCCGAACTGCTCGCCGTCGCCAATGTCGACGGGGCGCTGGTCGGCGGTGCGAGCCTTAAGGCCGCGGACTTCGCGCCGATTATCGCCGCAGCGGTTGAACAGCAGCCCCCGAGTCGCTAAGTCGCCGCCAACCGGCGCCGGGCGCCCCTTCCAATTCACGCGGAATCGAGAAGCCGATGTTCACTTTCCTCCTTGTCGTGCAGGCGATCATCGCCGCCTTTCTGGTCGGCGTCATCCTTGTCCAGCGCTCCGAAGGGGGCGGGCTCGGGACGGGCGGCAGCCCCGCCGGCCTGATGTCGGCGCGCGGCGCATCGAACTTCCTGACGCGCGCGACCGCCATTCTTGCGACCGCCTTCATCCTGCTGAGCATCGGTCTGGCCTTCCTCGCCGCGCGCGAGCACCGCACCGGCGATATCGACACCAGCCTTGCCAAGCAGGGTGCGCCGACCGAGCAGTCGGCTCCCGCGCCGGCCCAGGCACCGCCCAGCGACGATCCGCTCGCTGCCGCCGCGCAGCAGGCCGGAACCGCGCCTTCGGCCCCGGCCACCCCGGCTCCGGCCACGCCTTCGCCCGCGCCCACCACGCGCTGATCCGTTAACTCAAGCATAAAGGGCCTGGCCGCCCTTGCCCGATATTTTTGGGCGCCGAAGAGATTCGCGCGCTTGTCGTCGGGTATGGTTCGCGGCTAGGCAGTAGTTCCCATGGCGCGGTTCATTTTCATCACCGGCGGCGTGGTCTCCTCGCTTGGCAAGGGTCTCATGGCGGCATCGCTTGCCGCTCTCCTCCAGGCGCGTGGCTATCGGGTCCGCATTCGCAAGTTCGATCCCTATCTGAACGTCGATCCGGGGACGATGAGTCCCTATCAGCATGGCGAAGTCTATGTGACCGACGACGGGGCGGAGACCGATCTCGATCTCGGCCATTATGAGCGCTTTACCGGCGTTCCGAGCCGGCAGAGCGACAACGTCACCTCTGGCCGCATCTACCAGACGATCATCCAGCGCGAGCGGCGCGGCGACTATCTGGGTGCGACGGTGCAGGTCATCCCGCACGTCACCGATGCAATCAAGGCTTTCGCGCAGGCCGATACCGAGGACCTCGATTTCGTCCTCTGCGAGATCGGCGGCACGGTGGGCGACATCGAATCGCTGCCCTTCATCGAGGCGATCCGCCAGCTCCGCAACGATATCGGGCGCGAGAACAGCGTTTTCGTCCATGTGACGCTGGTGCCCTACATCGCCGCCGCCGGCGAACTGAAGACCAAGCCGACGCAGCACAGCGTGCGCGAACTGACCTCGCTCGGCATCCAGCCCGACGTGCTCGTCTGCCGCTGCGAACAGCCTTTGCCCGAGGGCGAGCGCGCCAAGATCGCGCTGTTCTGCAATGTCCGCAAGGAAGCCGTCATCCCCGCGCTCGATGCCAAGAGCATCTACGCGGTGCCCGAGGCCTATCATGCCGAGGGTCTCGACAAGGAAGTGCTCCGCGCCTTCGGGATCGAGGTCGACGGCAGCCCCAACCTTTCGCGCTGGAGCGAGATCGTCGATCGCCTGACCAACCCGGAAGGCGAAGTGACGATCGGCGTGGTCGGCAAATATGTCGGCCTGCCCGATGCCTATAAGTCGCTTCACGAAGCGCTGGTCCATGGCGGCATCGCCAATCGGGTGAAGGTCAACGTCAAATGGCTCGACGCCGAGCTGTTCGAGCAGGAAGACCAGATCGCCGCGCAACTCGAGCCGATGAATGCCATTCTCGTGCCCGGCGGCTTCGGTGAGCGCGGGTCCGAGGGCAAGATCGCCAGCGTGCGCTTCGCGCGTGAGCGCGACGTGCCGTTCCTCGGCATCTGCCTCGGCATGCAGATGGCCTGCATCGAAGGCGCGCGGAACACCGCGGGGATCGGCGATGCCTCGACCACCGAGTTCGGCCCGACCGACGAGCCCGTCGTCGGCCTGATCACCGAATGGATGTCGAAGGAAGGCCTGCAGAAGCGCGAGGCCAACGGCGATCTGGGCGGCACGATGCGCCTCGGCGCCTATCCGGCGAAGCTGGCGGGCAACAGCGTCGTCCACTCGATCTACGGCGCCGACGATATCAGCGAGCGCCATCGCCATCGCTATGAGGTCAACCTCAAATATCGCGATGCGCTGGAGAAGGGCGGGCTGGTCTTCTCGGGCATGTCGCCCGACGGCACGCTGCCCGAAATCGTCGAGCGCCCGGACCATAGCTGGTTCGTCGGCGTGCAGTTCCACCCGGAACTCAAGTCCAAGCCCTTCGATCCGCACCCGCTGTTCGCGAGCTTCATCGAAGCGGCGGTCAAGCAGTCGCGACTGGTCTGATCCTACCCAAGTGCTCCGGCGAAAGCTCGAGCATTTGGACGATTATTGTCCCAGCGTCGCCAGCTTGTTCAGCGCGTCTTCCTGTTCGGGGGTAAGCTGGGTAGCGGCCATGTTCGCCGCCTGATCGCCGTCGTCAGGCTTGTCGGTGGTAGCCGAGGGAACGGCGACTTCCATCGCGAACCAGATAATCCCCGCCGCCCAGATGAGCGCCATCCACCGGCTGCGGAAGATCGTGCGGGATCGCATCGGGATCATGCACGCGATCATGCGCCATCCGGGTTGGCGAAAGGTAAATAAAAGGGGCGGCCGGGCATGCGTCCGGTCGCCCCGTCATTCAGGCCGTTGAAAAGCGGCTGATCAGGCGGCGTCGCGACGATCGTCGACATGGTCGACGGTCGCGGTTTCGCTGCCGATCGCGATCTTCTGCGGCTTCATCGCCTCGGGCACTTCGCGCACCAGATCGATGGTCAGCAGCCCGTCGGCCAGGTCGGCGCCGGTCACGCGAATGAAATCGGCCAGCTCGAAGCGACGCTCGAAGCTGCGGTTGGCGATGCCGACATGCAGGAATTTCGAGCGATCCTGCGACGCCTGATCCTTGCTGCCCTTCACGAGCAGCAAATTCTGCTGGGCAACGATCTCGATCTCGTCGCGCTTGAAGCCGGCGACGGCGATCGTGACACGGTAGCGGTCCTCGCCAAGGCGCTCGAGGTCGAAGGGCGGATAATTGTCGGCCTGGCCGCGATTATTCTCGAGCAGGTCGAACAGGCGATCGAAGCCCACGGTCGAGCGGCGATAAGGGGTGAAATCAAAGGCACGCATGGTCAAATTCTCCAATGAGCAAAATGACATTTCCAATCAGCGACCCGGAACCGGCATCGCCGTGCAACGACCCCGAACGGCAATCGTCACGCCCTGGAATCTGGTCTAGGCTTCGGGAGTTTCAAGGGGACGCGCGGCGCATTTCTGCGGACGGGCAGCCTCTTGTTATCTGATGATTGTCATACCATCTTCGATCGACCAATCAGGAGATTGCCCCATGCCTCGCCCCAATGCCCGCTTCGCCCAGCCCGTCTATATCGCCAGCGGTCTGCGGACGCCCTTCGGGCGCGGCGGCGGCGCGCTGGCCGATCATGATGCGATCAGCCTTTCGGTTCCGCTCGCCAAGGCGATGGCCGACATAGCTCGCCCCGATTTCGCCGTGTGGGGCACGGTGATCCCCAGCCTGGGCTGGAGCAATATCGCGCGCGAGATCTGGCTCGATGCGAAACTCGACCCGACCGTGCCGTCCTTCTCCGCCGTGCTCGCCTGCGCGACGAGCATCGTCGCTGCGTTCGCCGCCGGCGGGATGCTGGGCGGCGATGCCGATCTTGCGCTCGTCGGCGGTGCGGAAGTGATGAGCAACCCGCCCATCGGGCTGAAGCTCGAAGCGTCGAAGCGCATCACCAAGCTCTTCCGCCAGAACCCGGCCGAAGCCTTCGCGGCGCTCAAGGCGCTCGGCCCCGACGATCTGACGCTGCCGGTCAAGGGCTGGGCCAACCGCATCACCGGCCGCA
Organism: Sphingomonas sp. EU05-FHT14C10; assembly: GCF_058790595.1. Classification (NCBI taxonomy): domain Bacteria; kingdom Pseudomonadati; phylum Pseudomonadota; class Alphaproteobacteria; order Sphingomonadales; family Sphingomonadaceae; genus Sphingomonas; species Sphingomonas sp. EU05-FHT14C10. Next base: position 182,531 of record NZ_JBYTEN010000001.1, read on the forward strand.
CCATGGGCGATCATATGGAGGAAACCGCGCAGCAGTGGGGAATCACGCGCGCCTCGCAGGATGACTGGGCGCTGAAAAGCCACCAGCGCGCGGTCGCGGGCTGGGAAAGCGGTTTCTTCGCCGATCTCGTCCTGCCGCTTCCCGAGCTCCAGCGCGACGCCAATCCCCGCGCCGACACCTCGGCCGAAAAGCTCGCCTCGCTCCAGCCAGCCTTCGACAAGAGCGGCAAGGGCACGCTGACCGCGGGCAACAGTTCGCCGATCACCGATGGCGCCGCCGCTGTCTGGGTTGCGACTGCGGCAGGGCTGCAGAAGCTGCCGGCCGGAACGCACAACGCCGAGCTTGTCGATTTCGAGATCACTGCCGTCGATCATCATGTCGACGGGCTGCTAATGGCGCCCAGCTTCGCCATTCCGCGCCTGCTCGCGCGGCACGGCCTCAAATATGCCGATGTCGCGCTGTGGGAAATCCACGAGGCGTTCGCGGCGCAGGTGCTTGCCAATGTCGCCGCGCTCGAGAAACCGGGCTGGACGCAGGATCGGGCGGGCGTTGATTTCGATTTCGGCCCGTTCGACTGGAGCCGCGTCAATCCCAATGGCGGATCGGTCGCGATCGGCCATCCCTTCGCGGCGACCGGCGCGCGCGACCTCAGCCAGGCGGTCAAGGAACTGGCGGCGCTGCCGGGCGGGTCCTGGGCGATCGTCAGCGTCTGCGCCGATGGCGGCCACGGCGCGGTCGCGCTGCTCCGGAAACCCTGATCAGGTCCCGAAGATACGAATAAAGGTGGAGACCGCCGCGATGCTGATGAGCAGCAGCAGCGGCGCGCCCCACCAGCGCGGGCGGGCCGCTGTGGCTTCGCGGCTGCCGCCCGCGATCATCGGGCCGACCAGATTGTGTCGTTTGTAGACGAGGTAGAAGAGAATCGCGCCGACATGGAGCGCGATCAGCGCGAGGATCAGGTTGAACACCAGCTCGTGATATTCGGCGATCTGCCGGCTCGTCTCGAAATCGACGAGATAGGAGAGGGGGCCTGATTCGAGCCCGTCGAGATCGGTGGTGAACAGGCCAAGCCCAATCTGGACGGCGAGCAGTGCGAGCATCGCAACCACGCTCCACGCGCCAAGCGGATTATGCCCCGGATCGGCCGGCGCCGAACGATCGAACATCTTCGTCCGCAGATAGGCGAAGGTCGGCCCCGGACCTTTGACAAACCGGGAGAATCGCGCGGTATCGCTGCCGAACACCCCCCACAGCAGGCGGAAGATCAGCAGCAGGGCAATCGTGTAGCCGGCCTTGCGATGCCATTCGAGATTGCCCGTCTCGGCCAGATACCAGGCCGTCGGGATCAGGATGACCAGCGCCCAGTGGAACAGCCTGACCGGCCAGTCCCAGATCGGCGAGCGGTCGCGCGCCACCTGGCTCAGCCGGCCTTGCCGCGGAACTTGTCGTGGCAGGCCTTGCAGGCGCCGCCGACCTGCGGGATCTGAGCCTTCACCGCGTCGATGCTCCCGCTCGCCGCCGCCTGCTGCAGCTTGGCGGTCTCGGTGACGAGCTTGACCTGCAGCGTCTTGAATTCGGCATTCTGAGCCCAGACGAGCGGCAGCGCGCCGGTCTTCACCTTGTCCGGCCCGGTGCCGGCGGGAAAGAGCGTCGTCAGCGTCTTGGCCTGCGCATTCATGTTCGCAGCCGGCGCCGCGAGGGCCTTCGCATCGGTCGCCCCGCCCTTCACCGCATCGTTGATCGCCTTGAACGATCCGCCCATCGATTTGAAGGCAGCCACGCGCTGCGCAACAATGTCGGCCGGCCCCGCAGCAATCGCCGGCACGGTGATCGCGATCGCCGCGACGATCGCCGCGCGCGAGATGGTGGACAAGCGATAACGCATGGGACCCTCCGAATCTGATTCGGCGGGCAGGTTAGTATCTGAAATCGGCATGGAACAGAGGCGAGTGCTGCGCAGTCAGCCGCAATTCGCGGCGACCCTCTCGAACACGGCGATATGCAACGGCGTCTCGAACCGGCATCCGGTGACGACGCCGTCGCTCCACGTCACGCTCGCGGCCAGCGGGGCGAGCCCGGGCAGGCTCAACCACACACGGTCGCCGACATGGAGATGCGATACGAACTCGGTCCGGAAACCCATGGTCGACAAGTCGCGCAATCGAGTCGACACCGGCTTGTCGCCGCTCAGGCGCAGCTTGACCTCGATAGACAACGAGACGCGGCGCTCGTCGCGCCCGTCTCCGCCGCTGCCATAAGGTGGCGTTCCGTCCATCCGCATCGTCTCCGATCGCCTGATCATGCCATGCGTTTCGGCGAAAATCACGCATGACACGCAAGTATAGTTCCAAAGGCGGTTGGTCGGGGTTATGGCCACCTTACAGATGTTTCATGGTTCGGTCATCGCCGGACCACCGACCGGGGGCTAGGGGAAGGTTCGTCGGACCTGTCTCCTCCAGTCGGTTCGAACGACGCGGAACGGCACCCGGCGCCCCCGTTACCGGGTGCCGTTCCGCGCTACGGGGCTCAGGACCAAACAGGGCCATGACCAGGCCAATCTTCTTCGACGCCAGCGGCAAAAGACGCAAATGGATGCTGCGCGCGATCTTCGCGCTGCTGCTCGTCATCGCGGGTGCAGCCGTCGTGCTCGGCGCTAGCATCGTCGCGGTGCCGGTGCCCGATCCCTTGCCCCTGCGCATGGAACGCCCGCAGCCGCGCCCGCTACCGGCCCAGATCGCCAAGATCCGCCATAGCCTGTCGCGCGGCGTGAAGGATGCCGAGCGCAAGCTCGGCTGGCTCCCCAAGACCCCGGCGCCGCGCGGAGCGGACAACCCCATCGTTTCGGCCTTCTACGTGCCGTGGGACGATGGCAGCCGCGCCTCGCTCCAGCGCAACGTCAAGCAGCTCGACTGGGTGATCCCCGGGCTGTCGACGGTCACCGGGCCGAACCATGATTTCCGCTATCGCCATGACCCGATCTTCACGCGCATCGTGAACAGCCAGATGCAGCGCCCGAAGGTGCTGCCGATGCTGCAGAATGCGGCCGACGGCGGTTGGGACGGCAAGGGAGCGGCCGCGATGTTCGCCGACCCCGCGGCGCGCAAGAAGGTGCTCGATCAGACGGCGCAGATGCTTGCCGCCGAGCATGCGGCGGGCGTCGTCTTCGACTTCGAGGATCTGCCCGCGAACGCGCATCGCAACTATCAGCGCTTCCTGTCCGAAGCACGCGCGCGCTTCAATCCGCAGGGGCTGCTCGTCACCGCGACCGTACCCGTCGGCGATCCCGACTGGAACCTCGCAGCCTATGCGCGCGTCGCCGACCGGCTGTTCGTCATGAACTATGACGAACATTATATGGGCGGAGAGCCCGGCCCGATCGCATCGCAGCCCTGGTTCGTCGAGCAGCTCCGCGCCTCGGTGAAGGCGATAGGACCGGCCAAGGCGATCATGGCGATCGGCAGCTATGCCTATGACTGGCACGGCGAGGTCGATGCGCTGTCGGTCGAGGAGGCCTGGCTCGCGGCACATGACAGCGACGCGGCGATCAAGTTCGATCAGGCGAGCGGGAACGCGACCTTCTCCTACGAAGAAGGCGGCGTCGCCCATCATGTCTGGATCCTCGACGCGGCATCGGCGTGGAACCAGCTCCGCGCAACGCACATGGCCGGCGTCGGCGGCATCTCGCTCTGGCGCCTCGGCAGCGAGGATCCGGGCATCTGGCCGGTGCTCGCTGCCTACGGCAAGGCGCAGGTGCCGAACATCTCGGACGTAGTTCCCGTCGGCAATGTCGATGTCGAGGGCAATGGCGAGATCCTGCACATCGACAGCGTCCCGACCGACGGCAAGCGCGCGATCACCGTCGATTCGCGCGGGCTGATCAGCGACGAGGTCTTCTCGAAGCTGCCGACGCCCTATGTCGTCCGCCGCACCGGCTATATCCCCGGCAAGATCGCGCTGACCTTCGATGACGGCCCCGATGCCGACTGGACGCCGAAGATCCTCGACATCCTCAAGCAGAAGGGCGTGCCGGGCACATTTTTCGTCATCGGCGAGAACGCCATGGCGCACCCGGCGCTGCTCAACCGTATCATCAGCGAAGGCAATGAAGTCGGCAGCCACAGCTACACGCACCCCAATCTCGCGCTCGAATCGGCGCGCGGGACGCGGATCGAGCTCAACGCGACGCAACGCCTGATCCAAGCCTATACCGGACGTTCGGTTCGGCTGTTCCGCGCGCCCTATTTCGGCGACGCCGAGCCGACGACCGCCGACGAACTGGTACCGGCATGGCTGGCGCAGCAGGCGGGCTATGTGAATGTCGGCCTGCATGTGGACAGCGAGGACTGGCAGCGGCCCGGCGTCGACGCGATCATCAACAACGCGGTCAGCGGCGTCGAGGCAGGCGACGAGGAACGGTCTGGCCAGATCGTCCTGCTCCACGACGGCGGCGGCGACCGATCCGAAACCATCGATGCGCTGCCGAAGATCATCGATCAGCTCAAGGCGCGCGGCTACCAGTTCGTCACGGTGTCCGAGCTGGCCGGGCTCACGCCCCAGCAGGCGATGCCGCCCGTCGCTGGCGCCGATCTGGTCGCGGTGCGCGCCGACGTCGGCATCTTCCTCGTCATCGCCGGCCTGCTCTGGCTGCTCAAATGGCTGTTCTTCGTCGCGATCACGCTCGGCATCGGCCGTGCCGTGCTGATCGCGGCACTCGCCGTTCGCTCCAACGCCAAGGCCAATCGCCCGATGCCCCCGGCGATCGATCCCGACCGCTTCGTCTCGGTGATCATCCCGGCGTTCAACGAGGCCCGCGTGATCGAGGCGTCGGTCAACCGCGTCCTCGCCAGCACCGATGTGAAGCTCGAGGTCATCGTCGTCGACGACGGATCGACCGACGGCACCAGCGACATCGTCTCAAAGGCCTTCTCCGCCGATCCGCGCGTGCGCCTGCTCACGCTGCAGAACGGTGGCAAGGCGCATGCGCTCAACCAGGCGCTGAAGCTCGCCAATGGCGACATCATCGTCGCGCTCGATGCCGATACCCAGTTCGAGCCAGAGACGATCGCGCGCCTCGCGCGCTGGTTCGCCGACGACCGGATCGGCGCCGTCGCGGGCAATGCCAAGGTCGGCAATCGCATCAATCTCGCCACGCGCTGGCAATCGGTCGAATATGTCACCGCGCAGAACCTCGAACGGCGCGCGCTCGACCGCTTCGACGCGATCACCGTCGTCCCCGGCGCGGTCGGCGCGTGGCGGCGCAAGGCGCTCGACGATGTCGGCGGCTATCCGGTCGATACACTCGCCGAGGATCAGGATCTGACCATCGCGATCCAGCGCAAGGGCTGGCTCGTCAGCTACGATGTCGATGCCGTCGCCTGGACCGAAGCGCCAGAAACGCTGCGCGCGCTCGCCAAGCAGCGCTTCCGCTGGGCGTTCGGCACGCTCCAGTGCCTGTGGAAGCACCGCTCGATCCTGCGCACGCGCAAGCCCGCCGGCCTCGCGCTCGTCGGCATCCCGCAGGCGTGGCTGTTCCAGATCGTCTTCGCGCTCATCTCGCCGGTCATCGATCTGGCGCTGGTGACGAGCGCGATCTCGACGGCGATCAAAGTCAACCAGCATGGCTGGGCGCAAACCCATTCGGATCTGCTGCGCATGGCGGTCTACTGGCTGGCCTTCACCGCGATCGACGTGGTCTGCGGGTGGATCGCCTACCGGCTGGAGCCACGCGAGAAGCGCTTCCCCGTCGGCCTGCTGCTCGCCCAGCGCTTCGTCTACCGCCAACTCATGTATTCGGTCGTGATCCGCGCGGTCGGCGCGGCGATGAGCGGTCCGTGGGTCGGCTGGGGCAAGCTGGAGCGCAGCGGCAAGGTCGCCGCGCAGCAATAGCCGGTCAGGCCGCGTCTACCTCGGCAGGGATGGACAGCACGACGCGCAGGCCGGGGCGGTTATCCTCCAGCGCGATCTTGCCTTCATGAAGCCGCGCGACTGCCCCGACGAGCGCGAGCCCAAGCCCCGCACCGCCGATATGGCGCGCGGCGTCGAGCCTGCCGAAGCGACGGAGCGCCTCGGCATGCCGCTCGGGCGGGATGCCGGGGCCGTCGTCGGCGACGATGATTTCCGCCCATGGCCCTTCGCGGCGCGCGAGCAACTGGATGCGCCCGCCGCCATATTTGAGCGCATTGTCGACGAGATTGGCGATCGCCTGGCCCGTCAACTCGCGGTGGACGGGCAGGGTGAGCGCGCCCGAAGCCTGCGTCTCGATCGAGAAACCGCGCTCCTCGGCCAGCGGACCGTACATCTCGCCGATATCGCTCACCATCTCGCCCAGATCGGTCGTCGTGAAGCGATCGCGCCCGATCCCGGCCTCGGCGCGGCTGATCTGGAGCGCAGTGCCCAGCATGGCGAGCAGCGTGTCCGCTTCCGCCTGTGCCGCAGGGAGCAGGCCCTGCTCATCCTTGTCGCCAATCTCGTCGATGGCACGATCGAGCCGCGCCTTGAGACGGGTCAGGGGAGAGCGAAGATCATGCGCCAGCCCGTCGGTGATGATCCTGAGCTCGCCGACCAGCGCCTCGATCCGCTCGAGCATCGCGTTGATCGACAGGCCCAGCGTCTCGAAGGCGTCCCCGCTCCCGTCGGGCGCCACGCGCTGCGACAGATCGCCTTCGCTGACCGCGCGCGCCGTCTGGTTGATCCGCTGCAGCCGCCCGCTGATCGTGCGTGCGGCGATCGCCGCGCCGACCAGCGCCAGCGGCAAGGCGAGCAGCAGCGCGCTCAGCATCGCACCTTCGAGGATGCGGTTGAGCCGCAGGCTGTTCTCGATCACATGCCCGGCCAACAGCCGCGTTCCATCGGGCAACTGCGTCGCGACGAGCCCCATCTGTTCGGGCTTGTCGCGATCCACGCGGTAGAGGTTGATGATCCGCCACTGCGCGTCGCCGGGGACGGGCGGGGGCCAGGCCCCCAGATTGCCGATGATCGGCGACCCGTCGGCACGCGCGAACAGCAGCACCGTCTCGTCCTTGTCCGAGGCCGCCAGCCGCGCACGGATCGTCGCTTCCAGCGCGGCGGCGCCGCCTTGCGCATAGGTGGAGCGCAGGTCGTCGCGCAGCTCGATCGCCAGCGCGCGCGTCGTCCCGATCAGCTCGTCCTGCGTCAGCTGGCGCACGGCGAGCATGATCAGTCCCGCCGCGACGAGCTGGAGCGCGAACACCAGCGCGGCGAAGCGGAATGTGGCCGAGTGGATGAGCGGCGGCAGGCGAAGCCCCGCCATCAGTCGCCGACGCCGAGCCTGTAGCCTGCGCCGCGCACGGTATGGAGAAGCGGCCGCGCAAAGCCCTCGTCGAGCTTCTTGCGCAGCCGGCTGACATGCACGTCGATCACGTTGGTGCCCGGATCGAAATGATAATCCCACACGCCTTCGAGCAGCATCGTGCGCGTCACCACCTGCTCCTTGTGGCGCAGCAAATATTCGAGCAGGCGGAACTCACGCGGCTGCAGGTCGATCGGCTGCCCTGCGCGGCGGACCTTGCGGGCGAGCAGGTCCATCTCGAGATCGTCGCAGGCCAGCTTGGTTTCCGGCGCGGCGCCCGATCCGCGCCGCAGCAGCAACCGCAGCCGCGCCAGCAGCTCGGCAAAGGCGAAGGGCTTGGTCAGATAGTCGTCAGACCCCGCCGTCAGCCCGCCGACGCGATCGTCGACCGAGGCGAGCGCCGACAGGATGATCACCGGCGTCTCGACCTTGGCGGCGCGGATCGCGGCGAGCACGGCCATCCCGTCCATGCCGGGCAGCATCCTGTCGAGGATGATCGCGTCATAGGCGCCGTCGATGGCGTGGAACAGACCGTCGCGGCCGTTGTGCGTGACGTCGACGGTGAAGCTCTCTTCGCTCAGCCCCTTGGCGATATAGGCGGCGGTCGATTCGTCGTCCTCGACCAGCAATATCTTATGAGCCATTCGCTCCTCCCGCGGCACGGCGATCAAGCCGCATGTCGAGCGGATGATCGCCGCGACGCAGGTGAAGCGTCAACACCATGTTTCGATCGTCGGCAAGCGCGCGGGCCAGTTCGTCGACCGTCGCGACCGAACGACCGTCGATGCCCTCGATCAGATCGCCCACGCGAAGCCCCTCGCGCGCCGCCGCCGCGCCCGATCGCAGGCTGGTGACGAGCAGCGCCTGACCGTCATGATTGACGGGGTCGGGCGTCGCTTCGACGGTGACGTCGGGCAGGGCGAGGCGGGGCTTGCCCGTATGGAGCAGATCGGGCCGCGCGATGAGCACCCATGCGGCGGGCAGGCAGCAGACGAGCAGTGCCAGCAGGGCCCACGCGACCGTGCGCGCGCATATCGTCCCCCGAAGCTGCCGGGGGGACTTTCTGCCGTCCATTTCGCTGTCATTCGCCCGGCTTGCCATGCGGTTGACATAGCCAGGTCAGCCTGACACCCGAATGAGCGCCGGATGACCAATGTTTCACCTTCGATACACGGCGTGCGAAGGCGGGGGGATATAGCGTGTCCGACATGGAGGAGATTGCCGCACGCGCGCGCCCGCAACGGCGTATCGGCCGCTGGCTCGCCGCGATCGCTGCTGCCCTGGCCGCACTCGTCATCCTCGCCTTTTTCTATATCGGCTATCTGGGCGGTACGGTTTTCACCAATTTTCCTGCCACCGGCCCGGCGCGCCAAGGCAGGCAGGGGACAGTCGCCATTCTCCTTTCTGGCGACATGGGCCTGGGGGTCGGGATGGGGCCGCAGATCGCCGGGCGTCTGGCGAAGGACGGCATTGCCGTCGTCGGCGTCAACTCGCTGGCCTATTATCGAACGCGCCGCACGCCGGTGGAAACCGCCGCGCTCGTCGAGCAGGCGGCGCGCCGGGCGCTTGCGATCGGCAAGGCCGAACATCTCATTCTCGTCGGCCAGTCATTCGGTGCCGACATGCTCCATGTCGGGCTTGCCCGATTGCCCGCCGACCTGCGCCGGCGCGTCCGGCTCGTCGCGCTGATCGTGCCTGAAAATACCGTCGATTACCGCGCGTCGCCGAGCGAGCTGTTCGGCTTCCAGAAACCCGACGCCGATGCGCTTCCGACCGCGAGCAAGCTCGACTGGGTCGATGTGCTCTGCGTGCGTGGCGTCGAGGAAACCAACAGCCTCTGTCCGCTGCTCAATCTGCCGCATCTTCGCCGCGTCGATCTGCCCGGCGGGCACCCGATGCACCGCGATGTCGATGCCGTCCACGCGGCGCTGCTGAAGGCCATCGACGACAGCGCGTCAGGCCATTTCGCGCCATGACCGAAGACCAGCCCAGCGTCGTCGGCGCTTTGCGCATGAGGCTGCACCGCTATCGCGGCGCGATCGTTGGCACCGTCCTGATCGCGCTGATCCTCGTCGGCTATCTCGCCATGCATCACCTGACGCGCGAGGTGAGCGCGCACGCCGTGATCAGGGCCTTCGATGCCTTGCCGCCGGTTCGCATCGCCGCCGCCTGCGCGCTCACCGCGATCAGCTATCTGGCGCTCACCTTCTACGATCGCATCGCGCTTGGTGTGATCGGCAAGCCGCTTGGCTGGCGCAAGGCCGCGCTCGCCTCGTTCGCCAGCTACACGCTCAGCCATAATTTCGGCCTTTCGGTGCTGACCGGCGGCTCGGCGCGCTACCGCATCTACAGCCGCGAAGGCCTCGACGCTGCGGATGTCGCGCGCGTCGTCGCGATCGCCGGGGTGACTTTCTGGACCGGCGTGATCCTCGTCGCGGCAATCGCGATGCTGGTCCATGGCGGCTCGATCGACCTTGGCGGATACCGGCTTGGTCAGGCACCGGCCCGGATGATCGGCGGCGCGGTCATCGCCGGCTGGATCGCGCTCGTCATCGCCGCAGGGCCGGGGGGCCGGGTGCTGAAGCTGGGAAGCTGGTCGCTTCCGCTCCCGTCGGCAAAACAGGCCATGGCGCAGGCCGGCGTGGCGGCGATCGATCTCGCCGCTGCCAGCGCCGCCCTGTTCGTGCTGGTGCCCGAGGCCGCGGTTCACGCCTATCCGGCCTTCTTCCTCGGCTATGCACTCGCGATCATCGCCGCGCTGATCAGCCATGTTCCCGGCGGCCTCGGCATCTTCGAGGCGATGATCGTCGCCGCCGTCCCCGGCGATCATGCGGCGCTGCTCGCGGCCCTCCTTATCTACCGCGTCGTCTATTATCTGCTGCCGCTCGGCGTCGCGGCGATCATCATGCTCGCGGTCGAGGGGCGCGCGCTCCGCAAGAGCTGGTCCGGGGTCCAGTCGGTCGCCTATGGCGTCGCCCCGCTGTTCCTCAGCGCCATCACCTTTGCCGGCGGCGTGGTATTGCTCGTATCGGGCTCGCTGCCCGCGTTGCCGGAGCGCCTGCGCGCGCTCCACGCCTTCGCGCCCATGCCGTTCATCGAGGCTTCGCACATCGCCGCAAGCCTCGTCGGCACTGCGCTTCTCTATCTCGCGCCCGGGCTTCTCCGCCGCCTCGACGGCGCATGGTTCGCGACGCGCGCCTTGCTGCTCGCGGGCGCGGTTTTTTCGATCGCCAAGGGGCTGGATTATGAGGAAGCTGCGGTTCTCCTCGTCATCGCCGGCCTGCTGCAATGGACGCGCCCGGCCTTCTACCGCCGCACCGCGCTCACTGCCGAACCGCTCAGCCCCGGCTGGCTGGTGGCGACGGCGGCCGCGTTCGGGGTGTCGCTGTGGATCGGCTTCTTCGCTTACAAGCATGTCGCCTATCAGGACGATCTCTGGTGGCATTTCACCATGCGCTCCGATGCGTCGCGCTTCCTGCGCGCCAGCCTCGCCGCCGGCGTGCTGCTGATCGGCATCGCCGTCTGGCGGCTGATGTCGCCCGCGCGCGTCCTGGCGGAAACCACCGAACTGCCTGCAGACGTCGCCGATCGCGCCTTCGCCGATTGCGACCGCACCGATGCGATGCTTGCCTGGACCGGCGACAAGCGCTTCCTCGTCGCCGAAACCGGCGATGCCTTCCTCATGTATCAGGTGAAGGGCGCGAGCTGGATCGTGATGGGCGATCCCGTCGGGCCGCGCGAAGCCTGGCCCGGCCTGCTCTGGGCTATGCGGGCGCGCGCCGACGCGGCGCAGGGCAGGCTGCTGCTCTACCAGCTCGGTATCGAAGGCGTCGCGCTGGCGATCGAGATGGGGCTGAACATCGTCAAATATGGCGAGGAAGCGCGCATCCCGCTCGCCAACTTCTCGCTCGACGGCTCGGCACGGCGCAACCTCCGCCATTCAGCGCGCCGCGCCGAGCGCGACGGGGTCAGCTTCGAAATCATCCTCGCGGCCGACGTTCCAGCGATCATGGACGAGCTTCGCGCCATTTCCGACCAGTGGCTCGCCGCCAAGGGCCATGGCGAGAAAAGCTTCAGCCTCGGCCGCTTCGATCCCGCCTATATGGCGCGCTTCGATTGCGCCGTCGTACGTCACGAGGGCCGGATCGTTGCCTTCGCCAATATCTGGGCAACCGCCAACCATAACGAACTCTCCGTCGATCTGATGCGCAACGTCGACGCCATGCCGCCGGGGACGATGGACTATCTCTTCGCGCAACTCATGCTCTGGGGCCGCGCGCAGGGCTTCGGCTGGTTCAGCCTCGGCGTCGCCCCGCTGTCGGGGATCGAGGCGCGGCGACTGTCGCCGATGTGGGCGAAGGCGGCATCCTTCATCTTCCGCCATGGTGATCGCTTCTACGCCTTCGCGGGGCTGCGCGCCTACAAGGACAAGTTCGGCCCGGTCTGGGAACCGCGCTACATCGCGGGGCCGCGTGGCTTTTCGCTGCTCGTCGGCCTCGTCGATCTCCAGAACCTGATCGGCGGCGATCATGGCGGCGAGGACCGCCATCCGCGAATCGCGGCCTGATCGCGCGCCGTTCCGCCATCCCGCTATGCCGTAGGGGATTTTGCGCAGGCGGTCGGGCTTGCTAACCCAAAGGCCAAGGATCCGAGGGAGAATGCAATGAAAGCCTTGTTGTCGCGCAGCGTCGGCGGCCCGGAGACGCTCGAGCTGGCCGATGTGCCCGATCCCGTCGCCGGCAAGGGCGAGCTTCTCGTCGCGATAACGGCTTGCGCGATCAACTATCCCGACGTGCTGATCATCGAGGACAAATATCAGTTCCGCCCCGAACGCCCCTTCGCCCCCGGCGGCGAGGTCTCCGGTGTGATCGAGGCGGTGGGCGAGGGCGTCACCGGCTATGCGCCGGGCGACAAGGTGATCGCGCTGATCACTTCGGGCGGCCTTGCCGAGAAAGTCGCGGTTCCGGCCGCGCGCGCCTTCAAGGTGCCCGAGGGCCGCTCGATGACCGAAGCGGCCGCACTGCTCCTCACTTATGCGACGACGATCCACGCGCTGCTCGATCGCGGGCATCTGAAGGCGGGCGACAGCCTTCTGGTGCTCGGCGCGGCGGGCGGCGTCGGCATCGCCGCCATCGAACTCGGCAAGGCCTATGGCGCACGCGTCGTCGCCGCCGTCTCGTCGGAGGAGAAAGCCGCCGCCGCGCGCGACGCGGGCGCGGACGACGTGCTCATCTATGGCCGCGCGCCGTTCGACAAGGACCAGTCGAAGGCGCTCGCCGATGCCTTCAAGGAGAAGGCCGGCCCGGGCGGCTTCAATGTCATCTACGATCCGGTCGGTGGCGACTATGCCGAACCCGCCTTGCGCGCCATCGCGTGGGAAGGGCGCTATCTGGTCGTCGGCTTCCCCGCCGGTATCCCGCGCCTTCCGCTCAACCTGACCCTGCTCAAGAGCTGCGATGTCTGCGGCGTCTTCTGGGGCGCCTTCACGATGCGCGATCCCAAGGCCAACGCCGCGCATGTCGAGACGCTGTTCCGCCTGTGGAGCGAAGGCAAGATCCGCCCGCGCGTGACCGAGACCTTCCCGCTCGCGCGCGGCGGCGATGCGATCGCCAAGCTGGGCGGGCGCGGAGCGATCGGCAAGCTCGTCGTCACGCCTGCCTGACATTGCGCCCCGGCGGCGCTCGCCCTATCTGGGCGGCATGGGTTTCCGACGGGGATATGAGTGATGACCAGTTTCAACGACCGTGAGCGCGCTTTCGAAGCCAAGTTCGCGCATGATTCGGATATCGAGTTCCGCATCACGGCGCGGCGCAATCGCCTGCTCGGCCAGTGGGCGGCGGAGAAGATGGGGCTGACCGCCGAGGAAACCGACGCCTATGCCAAGGCCGTCGTCCAGGCCGATTTCGAGGAAGCGGGCGACGAGGACGTCATCCGCAAGCTGCTCGGCGACCTGACCTCGGCCGGCATCGATATCGACGATGCAGCCGTGCGCAAGGCGCTGGAGGACAAGACGGTCGAGGCGCGCCGCCAGTTCATCGAGGCGCAGAAGTAATCCCATGCCGATGCAGGCCGACGAGATCGAGGCGATGATCCGCGCCGCCATCCCCGACGCGCTGGTCGAGATCACCGACCTCGCGGGCGACGGCGATCATTATGCCGCGCGCGTGGTGAGCGAGAGCTTCCGCGGCATGCCGCGCGTGCGCCAGCATCAGGCGGTCTATGCCGCGCTCGATGGGCGCATGGGCGGCGTGCTTCACGCGCTTCAGCTCACCACCGGGGTTCCGACCCCTTGAATTGACCGCATCGCGTGGCGATGTTGCGAGCTGAAACATTATCCAGGCGGGACATGGAACAGGCAATGACCGACGAAACCCAGGCGCGGATCGGTGATCTCGTCGCATCGAACGACGTTCTTCTCTTCATGAAGGGCACGCCGCTCTTTCCCCAGTGCGGTTTTTCGAGCCGCGCGATCGCGATCCTCGACCGCATCGGCGTCGCCTATGAAAGCGTCGACGTCCTTCAGGATCAGGGCATCCGCCAGGGCATCAAGGCCTTCTCGGACTGGCCGACCATCCCCCAGCTCTATGTGAAGGGCGAATTCGTCGGCGGATCGGACATCATGATGGAGATGTACGAAAGCGGCGAGCTGGCGCAGCTGATGGCCGACAAGGGCGTCGCCAAAGCCGCCTGATCCGGGCTCATTCGAAAAACATCAGGGTCGTCGCCTTCGCAGGGCGGCGGCCTTTTTGTTTGTCCGGTTTCGATGTCGGGGGCGGGTGAGGGTGGGCCGGCGCGAGATCGGGAACAGCTGCCGGCCCACCGCTCTATACTTGGCTTTGGAACCGCTCATCACTGTGCAGCCTGCGTGCCAATTGCCTCCACGCCCGGAAAAGCGCGGGGCTCGAAGGTCAATGCGTGTTAACCATCCGGGCCATTTGTAAAACTATCCGACAAAAGGTGGAGAGACTCCGTTCACCTGCCGTTCAGCCGATTGACTACATCTGTAATCGCCATGACCACAGATGTAGCCAAGTCGACCCCGGAGCGGATCAGCGACGCCGAATATGCGGTGATGGACGTGCTGTGGGATGCCAGCCCACTCACCGCCAACGATGTCGCCGATCGCGTCGATCCGACGCGCGGCTGGAATGCTTCTACGGTCAAGACTTTGCTCGCGCGGCTCGTCGCCAAGGGCGCCGTCGCGCATGAGGAGGATGGCCGTCGCTATCTCTACCGTCCAGCCATCGCGCGCGCCGATCATGCCGCAAGCGAGTCGCGCCGGCTGGTCGAGCGCTTGTTCGGTGGCCGTCTGACGCCGCTGGTCGCGCATTTCGCGCAGAGCGAAGGGCTCACGCCCGATGACATCGCCGAGATCGAGGCATTGCTGAGGGAGCTGAAGCAATGACGGGATGGATCGCAGAAACCCTGTTCGCGACGACGCTACTGATGGCCGTAGTGCTGCTTTTGCGCGGGCCGGTCAGCCGAACCTTCGGGCCGCGCGTCGCCTATGCGCTGTGGCTGTTGCCTGCACTGCGCATGATCCTGCCGTCGCTCCCGGCGTGGATCGCGCCGCACCCGATGGCCGCGATCCCGCAGGCCGTGCCTTCGCCCTTCGAGATCGAGATCGTCCGCGAAACCGCATCGCAGGTTGCCGCACCCGTCGCCGGCTTCGACTGGCTGGGGCTGATGCTCGCGGTCTGGCTCGGCGGCGCGCTCATCCATTTCGTCTGGCATCTCGGCAGCTACAGCCTGTTCGTCCGGCGAACGATCGGCCGCGCGACGCCGCTGCCCATGCTCGACAACAATCGGATCGAGGTCTGCGCCAGCCCCGCCGTGCGCGGCCCCTTTGCCACCGGCATCTTCGTCAAGACGATCGTGCTGCCCGAGGATTATCGCCGCCGCTACGACGCCGACGAGCTTCGCCTCGCCTTGGCGCACGAAACGGCGCATCACCGCCGCTGCGACATGTCGGCGAACCTCGCCGCGCTCGTCATGCTCTCGCTGCACTGGTTCAATCCGATCGCCTGGCGCGCCCACCGCGCCTTCCGCGTCGACCAGGAACTGGCCTGCGACGCGATCGTGCTGGCGAAAGCGACACCCGCCGAACGCCATGCCTATGGATCGGCGCTTCTGAAATCGACCTGCGACCGTCTGCCGATGGCGGCGTGCGCACTTGGGGCCGGGGATGACCTCAAGAGGAGATTGAAGATGATGGCACATAGTCGGCCGAGCGACCGTGCAGTGCGGATCGGCGCGGCGCTCGCGACGCTGCTGACCGGGGGCGGTCTGCTGCTCACCGCGTCGGGAGGGATCGCGGCCGAAACCAAGCAGGCGGTCAAGGCCGAGATGAAGCAGGCCGTAGCCCGCACGACCGGCTGGACGTCCTTCCCCCCCGTTTCGCCTGTCTCACCCATTTCGGAGGCCGAGCCGGCCGAGCAGGTCGCGCTCGCCGAACCACCCAAGGTGCCTGCGAAGGTCGACGACTGGTCGGATGCCGACATCGCGCCGCCGCCCGCACCCCCGGCTCCGCCGGCCCCTCCCGTGCCGCCGTCGCCGCCCAGCGCCCGTCACGAAAAGAGCGTGTGGGTCGATGGCGACACCATCTCCGCCCAAGTTCAGGCCGCGATGGCCGAGGCCCGGCGCGAGATGAGCCAGTCGTTCCGCGAATCCGCGCTCGCCAATGCCGAGGCCAAGCGCGCCATGGCCGATGCGCGGCGCCAGATGCACGGGCTGCGGATGCAGATCGTGATGCGGGACTGCAAGGGTGGGAAAATGGAGGCGAGCATGAGCGACGACAGCAAGGGCAACAAGGTCCAGCGCGTGGTTGTCTGCGAGAATGGCGGCATCGACGAAGCCGAGATCCGCCGCACGACGATCGAGGCGCTCAAGGCCGCGCGCATCAGCATCACCGCGATCGACGCCCGCGCGCTGACCGAGGACGCCCGCGCGCAGGCGCTGGCCGAGGTCGATCGCAAGATCGCCGAGCTCAAGGCTCAATAAGGTCCGGCCGGACCCCGGCGGAAGCAAGGCTCTCGTCCCCTGGGTGCCTTCACCAAGGCTGCTTCCGCCGGGTATGCCGCTTGCACGCGGCGCAAAAATCGCCACATCGGGCGCATGGAGCAATTCCCCGTCGGCCGCGTCATCACGCTCGAACCGCTGGTTCGTCGCGTGCTCGCGCCCAATCCGTCCGCTTTCACCTATTCGGGCACGCAGACCTATATCGTCGGCGAGGGGACGGTTGCGGTGATCGATCCCGGCCCCGACGATCCCGATCATGTCGCGGCGCTGCTCCGCGCGGTCGAGGGCGAGACCGTCTCGGCCATCCTGTGCACGCACACCCACCGCGACCACAGCCCCGCCGCCATCGCCTTCAAGGCCGCGACGGGCGCCGAGATCGTCGGCTGCGCGCCGCTCGTGCTCGACGACAGCGGCCCGCGCGCCGATGCCGCCTTCGATCGCGGCTATGCGCCCGATCGCGTGCTCGGCGATGGCGAAGCCGTCTCGGGGCCGGGCTGGACCCTGGAAGCGGTGGCCACCCCCGGCCATACCTCGAACCATCTCTGCTTCGCGCTGCCCGAAAGCGGCGCGCTCTTCACCGGCGATCATGTCATGGGCTGGTCGACGACGGTGATCTCGCCCCCCGACGGCGACATGGCCGACTATATGGCGAGCCTCGACAGGCTCTCGCGCCGCGAGGACCGCATCTATTATCCCGCGCATGGCGACCCCGTCGATCGGCCCCAGCGCCTCGTGCGCGGTCTCGCCGGCCATCGGCGCCAGCGCGAAGGCCAGATCCTCCGCCTGCTGGGGGAAGGGCCGCAGACCATATCCGGCTTTGTCGAGCGCATGTATGTCGGCCTCGATCCGCGCCTCAACGGCGCGGCAGGCCGATCGGTGCTCGCGCATCTGATCGATCTTCAGGAACGCGGCGTCGTGGCCGCGGAGGGCGAACAATGGCTGAAGCGCGACTGATGGGCACCGTCGGCAAGATATTGCTCGCGATCCTCGGCGCGGTCGTCATCGCCGGCGGGGCCTTCCTGCTCGCCGCGCGCTATGTCGAGAACAAGCTGGCGCCCGCGCCCGAGACGATCGTGTCGAGCAGCCTGCAGGGTCTGCGCGAGCAGAACCGCCTTTCGGCCTTTGCCGCGCGCTACGTCGCCGTCGTCACCTCGAAGCAGCAGCGCCTTGCCGGGATGCTGAGCGCCGAACGCACGCTGATCATGCCCGGCATGGTCCGCTACGAAGTCGATCTCAGCAAGCTCAACCAGCGCGACGTCAAATGGGATGCCGCAACGAAAGTGCTGAGCGTCACGCTGCCGCCGGTCGAGATCGTCGGCCCGCAGATCGATCTGAACCAGATCCGCCAATATGACGATGGCGGCCTGCTGCTCAGCCTCACCGATGCGCGCCAGACGCTCGACGACGCCAATCGCAAGGCCGGGCAGGACGAGCTCGTCCGCCAGGCGCGCGAGCCCGTGCCGATGCGCCTCGCGCGCGATGCCACGCGCCGCGCGGTCGAACGCAGCTTCGCCATGCCGCTGCGCGCGGCGGGGCTCGACGCGACCGTCGAGGCACGCTTCGCCGACGAGACGCCGGACGATCGCCAGATGGATCGCTCGCGCAGCCTTGGCGAAGTGCTCGGCAACGCGAACTGATCCGCCGTTCCTTTGAAGCCCGATCGCCCTTGAACCCCGGCTGAAGACGGGCCATGTCACCCGGCGAGTCAGGCGTGATGGTGGGAGTGAAATGGACGCACGTGGCGGTATCGGCGGCAGCCTGAAGGGGCTGGACCTCCGGGCAGAGATCGACCGGCTGCGCAAGGAGCGCAATGCCGTGATCCTCGCGCATTATTACCAGAAGCCCGAGATCCAGGATCTTGCCGATTTCGTGGGCGACAGCCTCGATCTGTCGCGCAAGGCCGCCTCGACCGACGCCGACGTCATCGCCTTCTGCGGCGTCAAGTTCATGGCGGAGACCGCCAAGATCCTTTCCCCCGAGAAGATCGTGATCCTGCCCGATCTCGATGCCGGCTGCAGCCTCGAGGATTCGTGTCCGCCCGATCAGTTCAGGGCGTTCCGGGAAGCGCATCCCGATCATATCGCGCTCACCTACATCAACTGCTCGGCCGATGTGAAAGCGTTGAGCGACATCATCGTCACCTCGTCCTCGGCGGAAAAGATCCTCGCGCAGATCCCCAGGGAGCAGAAGATCATCTTCGGCCCCGACAAGCATCTGGGCGGCTATCTGACGCGCAAGCTGGGGCGCGAGATGCTGCTGTGGCCGGGCGTGTGCATCGTCCACGAAGCCTTCTCGGAAACCGAGCTGCTCAAGCTGAAGGCGCAATATCCCGATGCGCCGGTCGCCGCGCATCCCGAATGCCCGCCTTCGATCGTCGATCATGCCGATTATGTCGGGTCGACCAGCGGTATCCTCGACTATGCCAAGACGATGCCGGGCGACGTGCTGATCGTCGCGACCGAACCGCACATCATCCATCAGATGGAAAAGGCGGTTCCGGAGAAGACCTTCATCGGCGCGCCCGGCGCGGACGGCAACTGCAACTGCAACATCTGCCCCTATATGGCGCTCAACACGCTCGAGAAGCTCTATGTCGCGCTCCGCGATCTCGAGCCGCGCATCGAGATGGACGAGGAACTGCGCCTCGGCGCGAAGAAGTCGCTCGATCGCATGCTCGAAATGGCAAGCGCGACCGTGGGGCAGGGCGATCTCGGCCCGGCCAAGGTCAGCGGCGACTGAACCGCGAGGGGCGGCAAGCCGGGCAGGGCTGTCCTACCCGGCGCCCCGTCGCTAGGGTGCATGCCATGCACCGCCCAAGCCCCTCGATGTTCGCCTTTGCCCGCCCCGATGCGCAGGCTGGGCCGATGCCGCTCCAGCCTGTCAACTTTGTCAACTTCGCCCGGCCATGACACGCATTTCCGCCATTCCGGGCTTCGACCCCGATGCCTTCGTCCGCGCAACGCTGGCGGAGGATCTGGGCGTGGGCGGCGATATCACCTCGCAGGCCGTCATCCCCGCCACGGCGCGTTTCGATGGCGTGATGGACAGTCGCGACGCCGTGACCGTCGCGGGCTTGCCGATCGCCGAAGCCTTCTTTCGCACGCTCGATCCGGACGTGCGGATCGAGCGGCTGGTCGAGGACGGCGATCGCGTGCGGGCGGGCAGCGATCTACTTCGCCTTCACGGGCTTGCGCGCGCAATGCTCACCGCCGAACGCTCGGCGCTCAATACCGTCCAGCATCTGAGCGGCATCGCGACGCTCACGCGGCAATATGTCGATGCGATCGAGGGCACGGGCGCGATCCTGCTCGATACGCGCAAGACGATCCCCGGCCTTCGCCTCCTCGAAAAATATGCGACGCGGATGGGTGGTGCGACCAATCATCGCATGGGCCTGTGGGACGCGGCGATGATCAAGGACAATCATGTCGCGGTCGCCGGCGGTGTCGGCGAAGCGGTCCGCCGCGCGCGCGACGCCGGCATCGCGCGGATCATCGTGGAGGTCGATCGCGTCGACCAGATCGAACCTGCGCTCGCGGCGGGCGCGACGCATCTGCTGCTCGACAATATGGACCCGCCGACGCTGCGCGGCGCGGTCACGCTGGTCGGCGGCCGCGTGCCGACCGAAGCATCGGGAGGGGTCCGGCTCGATACGATCCGCGCGATCGCCGAATCGGGCGTCACCTACATCTCGGTCGGGCGTCTCACCCAGTCGGCCCCCGCCGCCGACATCGGGCTCGATTTCGCCAATGCGTAGCCTGATCGCCGCGCTTCTCGTTTTGCTGACGCCGGTCATGGCGAGCGCGCAGGCGCTCAAATGCGAGGTGCCGGCGCAGCTTCCCCGCCCGGTCTTCGACGGGCCCAGCGACAAGGAGCCGGTGCGCCGGATGCCCATCGGCTCCTACACGCTCGCGCTGATCTGGGCGCCGCAGGAATGCCGCGCCTATGGCCGCAATCCCGATAATCGTTTCCTCTGCGCGTCGGGCAACCGCTTCGGCTTCTTCCTCCACGGGCTGTGGCCCGATGGGGAAGGGGCAAGCTGGCCGCAATATTGCGCACCCGTCGCACTGCTCCCGCCCGCCGTCATCCGCCGGAATATCTGCGCGACACCGGTGGTTCAGCGTCTCCAGCACGAATGGGCCAAGCATGGCCCCTGCATGTCGAGGCGGCCCGAGGATTATTTCGCCGCCGCCACCGCGCTCTACAACAAGCTGCGCTATCCTGACATGCAGACACTGTCGCGTGCGCCCGTCATAACCGCAGGCCGTTTCGCGCAGGCCTTCGCCGCCGCAAATCCCGGCCTGCGCGCGGACATGGTCAAGGTCCGGGCCAATCGCCAGGGCTGGCTCGAGGAAGTCTGGCTCTGCCTGGACAAGGGCCGCCGCTACACGCGCTGCAAACCCAACAGCGGCGGGATGCCGCCAGGCGCGCGCCTCAGGATCTGGCGTTAGCCTTCGATCGTCACCGTGCCGGGATGGCGACGGTCGAGATGCTTGCGGATGATCTTCAGGTTGCGGCTGTTCGACCGGAAGAAGAAATCGGGGATCGCGCCGACGAAGGGGATCGCGCCCAGCAGCGTATCGATGCCGACATTGCCGGCCATGCGCGCAATCTGCCACTTGGACATGCCAAGGTTGCGCGCTTCCCAGACGATCCAGGCGCCCATCGCGGTGCCGATCAGGTCGCCGACCACGGGAATGATGTTGAGCATCACGTCGAGCCCCACCGGCCGGTTGATGCCGGGGATCACGACGAGCCGCTCCAGCAGCACTTCCATCGCCTCGACGCGCTTGCGGATCGACTGCGGATCGCGCCCGACCGGCAGCGTATCCATCACCCGCGCAAAGGCTTCCTGATTGATGTCCATCTGGGCTCCACTCCTCCTGCCCGAGGATATGGGAGCGTTTCGCGCATTTTCTAGCTGGCGGGCCCCAGCAGATGATTGAGCGGATGCCAGGCGCGCGGATTCTCGCGGAACTGCCCCAACCGGCGCGAGACGAGCGACCAGCGTATCGGACGCCCGATGATGATGAAGCGCGCCGACCCGCTCAGCGCCTGATCGGCGTCGGCCAGCGCCTGTCCGCGTGCCGCGAGATCGGTCGCGGCCGTCGCGCGGTCGAGCGCCGCGCCGACATTGGGCTCGCAATCGCCGGCGCTCGTGCAGGCCGCCATGCGCAGATACCAGATCGCGCTCGGCGCCGGCGCGACGCGATCGACGAGCAGCACATCGGCCGTCTCGGCAGACGCTGCCTTTTCGACCGTGAGCCCGAGAGCCCCCCAGTCCGCCGCAAGCCGCGCCAGCAGCAGGCGCCCGCCCGAACCGGCGGGAATGAACACGCGCACCGGAGGCGGCGCCCCCGATCCGCCGCGCCAGGCGTCGATCGTCGAACGCGCCGTCGCGACGCGCTGGTCGAGGCTGAGCAATGCCCAGCCCGGCGTCACCGGGTCTGCGGCGGACCGATAGCGCTCGGGCAGCACGGCGAAGGTCGGGGTCGATCCGGGGGCGCCGACCCGATCCAGGATCGCCTTCCGGTCGATCGCCATGGCGAGCGCGCGACGATTGTCGGCATCGGCGAAAAACTTCCCGGCGCCGACGATCTGGAGCCCGAACAGACCCTCCGCCGGATCGAACCGGAGGCCGCGCGCGTGCAAATCGGCCGCGCGCACCAGCGGCAGCGTCAGGAAATCACCGCCGAGCACGAGATCCGCATCACCCTGCGCGAAGCGGATCACCGCGACCGCCGCACGATCGGCGCGCAGCATGACATGCGCTCCGCGCGTGGCAGGATCGTCGGGATCGTCATCGGGCGCAGGCATCGGCGATAGCGGCGTCGCACCGTGACGCGTCGTACCCATGCGGAACGGCCCGGCGCCTTCGCCGCGCAGCAATACTGCCATTTCGGGCTGGGCGAGCAGATGGAGCAGGGGTGGGCGGACCGTCTTCAGCCGCACCTCGATCACTTCGGGGGTGATCGCAACGATGTCGTCGATCGCCTCGAGCGCCGGCTTCAACGCGTTGCGGCTGTTGCGTGCGATCGCGGCGCGCAGGCGCTGGACGATGCGTTCGCCGTCGATCGGCTTGCCTGAAGCGGTCGCGGCCCTGCGCAACCGGAAGATGTAGCTGAGCCCGTCGTCGGTGACGATCCAGCGCTCGGCGAGCCCGGGCTCGATCTGGCCCGTCGCGTCCATCGCGACCAGCCCCTCGGCAACCGCCCCTAGCAGCACGCCCTGCGCCGGGCTGATCGGCCCGCGATCGGGATCGGCGATCGACAGGGAACCGCCGATCACACTCACATCGATCGGCGCGCCGGCATCCTTCCCGCAGCCGGCAAGGCCGAGCAGGGCGATGGCGGCGATGGCGGCGATGGCGATGCGGAAGATCATTGCGCTGTCAGCCTCAAGGTCAGGCTCGGGTGTATGGCGGCGACGCCATCGCGCCAACCCCCGACGCGCGCCGAAGCATGCAATTTGATCGCTGGTGCGGACGGCGGGACTCGAACCCGCACTCTCCCAGAGAAGCGGATTTTAAGTCCGCTGCGTCTACCGATTTCGCCACGTCCGCGCGGCGCGGACGTTTGGCATGAAGGACGGCCGCGTCAAGCGCTTGCGATCAGACGTTCAGGCGCGCGCGCATTTCCTTGCCCGGCTTGAAATAGGGAACGCGCTTGGCATCGACATCGACCGTTTCGCCGGTGCGTGGGTTGCGGCCCGTGCGCGAGCCGCGCTGGCGCGTCGAAAAAGCGCCGAAACCGCGCAACTCCACACGGCCGCCGGAGGCGAGCCGCTCGCTTATCTCATCGAAGAATATCGAGACGATCTTCTCGATTTCACGCCCCGAAAGATCGGGGTGGTCCTCGGAGAGTTTCTGGACGAGTTCTGAACGGATCATGGTCACCCTCTGCAGTCGCACGAACGCGCAGCGACGACTGCGCGTCAGCCCTGGAACAGTGCAGTTTTACCGCATCGGTTCCGGGATTCAGCCTGCAACCCAGCAGCTTATCCCGCCGGGTCTCGGACGCCCGGCTAGGCCCTTCAATAACAGGTCCGTATCGGAGGGGAAATCATTCATTCGGGGGGCCACCCGCATCATAACAAGATGATGCGGGTGGCCCTGACCGTCGATTAGCGGTTCTCGCGAGCCTTCAGCGCCTCGCCGAGGATGTCGCCGAGCGACGCACCCGAATCCGAGGAGCCATACTGGGCCACGGCCTGCTTCTCTTCGGCGATCTGCATCGCCTTGACCGAGAAGGTCGGCTTCTTCGAGCGATCGAAGCCGGTAACCATCGCGTCGAACTTCTGGCCGACCTGGAAACGCTCCGGACGCTGCTCGTCGCGGTCGCGACCGAGGTCGCTGCGCTTGATGAAGCCAGTCGCGCCGTCTTCGCCGGCCTGGACTTCGAGGCCGCCGTCACGAACTTCGAGGACGGTGACGGTGACGACCGCGTTCTTGTTGAGACGCGATGCGTCGGTCGAAACGCCTGCTGCGGGGGCGCCGCGCTCAAGCTGCTTCATGCCGAGCGAGATGCGCTCCTTCTCCACATCGATGTCGAGCACGATGGCCTTCACCATCTCGCCCTTGTGGTGCAGGTTGAGCGCGTCTTCGCCCGAAATGCCCCAGGCGATGTCCGACATGTGAACCATGCCGTCGACATCGTTGTCGAGGCCGATGAACAGACCGAACTCGGTGGCGTTCTTGACTTCGCCCTCGACCTCGGAGCCGACCGGATGCGCTTCGGCGAAGGCCTCCCACGGGTTGTTGATCGCCTGCTTGAGGCCCAGCGAGATGCGACGCTTCTCCTGGTCGACCTCAAGGATGACGACGTCGACTTCCTGGCTGGTCGAGACGATCTTGCCCGGATGGACGTTCTTCTTGGTCCAGCTCATTTCCGAGACGTGGACCAGACCCTCGATGCCCGGCTCGAGCTCGACGAAGGCACCATATTCGGTGATGTTCGTCACGCGGCCCGACAGCTTGGCGCCGATCGGATACTTTGCCGCCGCGCCGTCCCACGGATCGCTCTCGAGCTGCTTCATGCCGAGCGAGATGCGCTGCGTGTCCTTGTTGATGCGGATGATCTGAACGCGGACGGTGTCGCCGATGTTGATCATCTCGCTGGGGTGGCCGACGCGCTTGTAGCTGAGGTCGGTAACGTGGAGCAGGCCGTCGATGCCGCCGAGATCGACGAACGCACCATAGTCGGTGATGTTCTTGACGACGCCGTCGATCACCTGGCCCTCATGCAGCGACTGGATGAGGCCGGTGCGCTGCTCGGCGCGGGTTTCCTCGAGCACGGCGCGACGCGACACGACGATGTTGCCGCGACGACGGTCCATCTTGAGGATCTGGAAGGGCTGCGGGATGTCCATCAGCGGGGTCACGTCGCGGACCGGGCGGATATCGACCTGCGAGCCGGGCAGGAAGGCCACGGCGCCGCCGAGGTCGACGGTGAAGCCGCCCTTCACGCGGCCGAAGATCACGCCTTCGACGCGCTTCTCTTCGCCGAACTCGGACTCGAGCTTGTCCCATGCGGCTTCGCGGCGCGCGCGGTCGCGCGACAGCATCGCTTCGCCATGGACGTTCTCGACGCGGTCGACATAGACTTCGACTTCGTCGCCAACCTTCAGGTCGGCCTTCTGGCCGGGGGCAGCGAATTCGCGCAGCGGAACGCGGCCTTCGGACTTGAGGCCGACGTCGATGACCGCGAGATCATTCTCGATCGCGGTGACAGTGCCCTTGACGACGCGGCCTTCAAAGCCTTCGTCTTCGCCGCCGAGAGATTCATTGAGGAGAGCCGCGAAATCGTCGCGCGTGGGAAATGCCGTACTGGCCATAAATACTGGTTCCTGTCTTCATTTTGCTGGCCGACCGGTTGTCTCCGGTGGTCTTGGCCACGCCGCCGCAGGGGCCTCATGCCGCCCACGGCATCCGGCGCGCGCAAAGGGTTCGTGAAGGCGCTATCGCAAAAGCGAAAAGGGCGCGTGAGACGAAATCGGCTTGCCGCCGATGCCTCCGCGCCTTCCCCTCCACGAGCCTTTCCGCTCGCAGGACGGCGCGCATATAAACTCGAAGCCGCGCTTCGGCAAGGCAAAGGCGCTATTCCGCCGAATAGCCGAATTCTTCCACCCACGGCTGGAGGATGGCAAGCGCCGGCGCCATCTGATCGCGATAGCGCCGCCACTGGCCTGCGCCATTGAACAGGCCGCGTCCGACCTGATCGGCGCTGGCGGTCGTGATGCCACGCCGCTTCGCCGTCTGATCGAAGGCGCGCAGGGCAGGGGACCACTGGATCCCCACGAAATCGCACATGCGCTGCGTCACGGCGTCGAAATCGACGACCAGATCCTCGTAGCGCAGGATATGCACGTCGAGCCCGAGCGCCTCGATGCTCTGGCGGGTGAAGCGCATCAGCGCGTCATAATGGCGCGCAGTCCGCTCGATATCGGTGAACTCGATAGCCGCAGCGCTCGGCGCGAAACCGTGGTGGAAGCAGCTCCACACCACGTCGCGCGGGTCGCGCCGCATCACCACGATCCGCGCCTTGGGGAAAAGCCGCGCGATGATCGGCAGCTTCATTCCCTTCAGCGGATCCATGTCGACGAAGCCCTTGCCCGCAACATCGAGCCCGCGCGCGGCGATGCCACGCCAGTAAGCGATGCGATATTTGTCCAGCTCCGCCTCTCCGGCCGCACCCAGTTGACGAAGGCCATCGTTGCCCGACAGGAATGCCCGGTCCGCGTCGGCAAGCGTCGGCGCTTCCTCTAGCGCTTCGACGTCGCTGGCGCTGGCGAGGATATTCTCGACCAATGTCGTGCCCGAACGCGGGTAGCCGAGCAGGAAGATATGCTGCCGCGCCGCACCCGCAATTCCGGCGCCACTGGCGCCCGGCGCCAGACCGCTCTCCGCAAGATCGGCCGACATGCGCGCGATGAACTCGGTCTGACTCAGCCCGTTGCGCACGCCGAAGGCGAGCCGGTCGTGGATGATCGAAGCTGCATCGTTGGCCGCCTGATAAGCCTCGAAGGCTTCGGCGTGCCGCCCCTCGGCATCAAGCGCATCCCCCCAAAGCTCGTTCAGGATCACCCTATTTTCAGGAAGAATCTTCGGGTCTGCAAGCAAGGCCTCGAGCCGTTCGATCGCCCGCCCGGCAAGCCCCTCGCGTATGTCGGTCCGCGCAAGCGCCGCAGTCGCCACCGGATCGCGCGCATTGCGTGCAAGCGCACGATTGCCGAATTCGCGGCCGACGTCGTTTTGCGACCGGCGCGCGGCGATCCACGCGATACCTGCCAGCGCCGGAACGCATTCAGGATCAAGCACCGCCGCCCGGCGGTAATTGATGTCGGCGGCGTCGAGTGCGCCGCCGGCTTCGAACGCACAGGCGCGTTCCAGCCAAGCATTGGCGTAATTTGGGGCAATGCCGATCGCCTGATCGAGCGTCTGGAGCGCTTCCTGCAGCCGCCCTTCCTTGCGCCGGACCGTGCCGATCGCGGTAATGATCAGCGGATCGCCGGGGCTGAGCTGCAACGCCTGCCCCAGCAGGCTGGACGCCGCGCGATAATCGCCCGCTTCCTCGCACCGCCATGCAGCGAGATTGAGCAAGATGGGATCGCGCTGGCCTTCACGCAGCGCATCCTCGGCGATCACAGCGGCGCGATCGACATCGTTATGCTCCAGCGCAGTATCGATCTGCCGTCGCGTGAATTGTTCGATCATCCGCCCCGTTACACGTCCGAACTAATCCTAACGGATGAAATACCATCCTTTAGGATGAGTCGAACAGGGGCGTTCGTCGCGCAGAACTATGCGGTTCGTCGATTTTTCAGTCGGGATTCAACGATATCGATCGCGTGATGAAGGGCCGACTCGATCGACATATAGCTGGTGTCGAGCAGCACTGCGTCGTCCGCCTGACGCAGCGGCGCGGTCGCACGGGTGGAATCACGCAGGTCGCGCTCCTTGATGTCGCGGAGCACCTGATCGAAGCTCGTCTTCGATCCGGACGCAGCAAGCTCGTCGTGCCGGCGCTGCGCCCGGATCTGCGAAGTAGCGCGCACGAACAGCTTGGCATCGGCATCGGGCGCAATCACTGTCCCTATATCGCGCCCATCGAGCACGGCGCCGCCGGGCTGCGCGGCAAAAGCGCGCTGGCGCTCGATCAGCGCTTCTCGAACCGACGGAAAGGCCGATACCGTCGATGCGGCCCGCCCGGTCTCGGCGCTCCGCAGCCTCGGGTCGGCGAACAGCTTGTCCTTGAAATGGCAGGCCGCGAGCGCGTCCTTCTCGCTGGCCGGGTCCTTGCCATGATCGATCAGCGTCTGGGCGACGGCGCGATAGAGCAGGCCGGTGTCGAGATAAGGCAGCTTGTAATGGGCAGCGAGCGCGCGGGCGATTGTGCCCTTGCCGCTGGCGGCCGGGCCGTCGACAGCGATGATCATGACTTGTCGTGTCCCCTTGTCCATGTGCCGACGGCGGCACGTGTCGCCTCGGGCCTATCGTCGAACAGCCCGTGCGCCGAACCTTCGATCTCGATAAACGACGCGCCTTTCACGCGCCGGGCGAATCCCGCCACGGTCGCCGGCCGCGCCTCATCATATTGCCCGGCGAGGAACAGCGTCGGCGCGCGCAGCCGGGCCAACAACGGTTCGCCGTCATAATCGCGAAGCGTCCCGGTGCTGACGAATTCGGAGGCGCCCCACATCGTCTCGTAGAGATGCTTGCTGAACGCCGTCGGCATCGACGCCTTGTAGGCGACCGCTTCGTCGAACGCCGGTTCGCGCCGGTTATAGGCCTTGTAGAAGGCGGCGGTGGCGGCGTCGCACACGGGTTGCGCCGGGGTCGCCGCAGTCTCGCACGCCGTAAGCGTATCGCGCGTTTCAGGCGGAAGCTCCGATCGCAGGATGGCCGCATCGGCCAGCCAGCTCTTCGTCGAAATCAGCGGCGAGGCGAGGATCAGGCTCTCAAGCCCCTTGGGTTGGCGCGCGCCATATTCGAGCGCGACGGTGCCGCCCCAGCTTGCCCCCAGCACATGCACGCGTTCGATCGCGAAGTAGGCGCGGATCGCATCGACTTCGTCGACGAAGCGCTCGACCGTCCAGTTTGCCGGATCGTCCGGCCTGTCCGATCGACCGCAATCGAGCTGGTCGTAGAGAATGATCGCGCGCTCGGAGGCGAGGGAGAGCGCGGCAAGGAACGCTGCATGCGTGCCACCCGGTCCGCCATGGATCAGGATCAGCGGCGCGCGCGGGCCTGCCAGATCGCCGTTGACGCGCACATAGATGCGCCCGCCTTTGACCGGCACCATCGCCTCACGATCGGGCGCAGGGATCGGCCCCATCGACCGTGCAAGCGCGCCAGGCGCGCAGGCCACGCCGCCAAGCAGCGCCAGCAGGAACCTCCGGTCGATCATCATGTCGGCCATGGCCATGCCCTAAACGCCCGCGCCCAGCGACGCCATCAGCCGCAGGAACCCGGGGAAGCTCGTCGCCACCGGTGCGAAATCGTCGATCGTCACCGGCGCGCGCGACACCATCCCCGCGACGGCGAAGCTCATCGCGATGCGATGGTCGAGCTTCGACGCAATGGTCGCGCCGCCCGCCAGCGGGTCGCCGCCGGTGCCGTCCACGATCAACCCGTCCTCGACTTCCTCGACACGCGCGCCGATCGCGCGCAGCCCCTCGGCCATCGTCGCGATCCGGTCCGATTCCTTCACGCGCAATTCCTCGATCCCGCGCATCACCGTACGCCCCTGCGCCAGCGCGGCCGCGACGAACAGCACGGGATATTCGTCGATCATGCTCGGGGCGAGCTCGGGCGGCACCTCGATCCCCGACAGCGCCGAATGGCAGGCAACGATATCCGCCACCGGCTCGCCGCCGACCTCGCGCACATTGGTGAACGCGATCTCGGCACCCATCATGCGCAGCGCCTCGAACAGCCCGGCGCGGGTCGCGTTGATTCCGACATTCTCGATCGTCACCGCCGATCCCGGCACGAGCAGCGCCGCAACCACGGGGAAGGCGGCCGACGAAGGGTCGCCGGGAACCACGATCTGCTGCGGCTTCAGCTCGGCCTCGCCGCGAATCGCGATATGCCGCGCCCCCTCGATCGTCTCGACCTCGATCGACGCGCCGAAGCCTTTCAGCATCCGCTCGCTATGGTCGCGCGTCGGCACCGGCTCGATCACGCGCGTGGTGCCGGGCGTGTTGAGCCCGGCCAGCAGGATCGCCGATTTCACCTGTGCCGACGCGACGGGCAGGCGATAGCTGATCGGCACTGCGGGGCAGAGGCCGCGTACCATCAGCGGCAGCCGGCCGCCGGGGCTGGATTCGAAGCTTGCGCCCATCGTCGAAAGCGGATCGATCACGCGCCCCATCGGCCGCTTGGAAAGCGACGCGTCGCCGATGAAGGTCGCGCTGATCGGATGGCTGGCGACCAGCCCCATCAGGAGGCGCGTCGAAGTGCCCGAATTGCCCATGTCGAGCGCCTGGCCCGGCTGCATCAGCCCACCGACGCCGACGCCCTCGATCGTCCACGCCCCATCGGCGCCGCGCTCGATCGTCGCCCCCATCGCGCGCATCGCGGCGGCGGTGGCCAGCACGTCCTCGCCTTCCAGCAGCCCGGTGACCCGGCTTTGCCCGACGGCCAGCGCCGACAGCATCAGCGAACGGTGGCTGATCGACTTGTCGCCGGGCACACGCGCCGTGCCGGCAAGCAGGGCGGACGCGCGCGAAATATGGGGCAAGGGGCTGGCGCTGGACATTCGGAATCCCTGTTGAGCAGCGGGGGTCTTTGACAGCGGGCTTCCGCTATGGCAAGGCGCGCCGCGATTGCGGCCCGCCGGACACCCCCGACGCGCCGCTCCTTTCATTTTCGGAGGCACGAGGCGGCACATGGTGAAGCCTGAATGGGGCAGCAAGCGAACCTGCCCGAAATGCGCGACGCGCTTTTACGATCTTGGCAAGGACGATCCCGTCACCTGCATCGAATGCGGCAATGTCTGGGAACCCGAGCCCGTCCTGAAGTCGAAGCAGCCGCTGCCGTTCGACGCGCCCAAGAAGACCGAGAACACCGACAAGGATGTCGATGCGGATCTGGGTGCCGATGAGGATCTGGACATCGACGAAGATGGCGAGGAATCGCCTGACGACGAGGTCGATCTCGGCGGCGACGACGATCTGGGCGTCGATACCGGCGAGTCCGAAGACGAAAATTGATCGTCTGAATAAAGCAGATTGATTTCCCGGCGCCGCCTGTCTAAAGGCGGCGCCTCCCGACCGCCGGATGCACCAGCCGGGGTCGTAAAATGGGGCCGTAGCTCAGCTGGGAGAGCGCTACACTGGCAGTGTAGAGGTCAGGGGTTCGATCCCCCTCGGCTCCACCATCACCCCTTTATCTCAAGTAAATTTTTCAGCGCGTCGCCCTGATGCGATTCTCCATGAATGGCGGGAAACAGCAGAGGGCGACTCCGGATTTGGGGGCTGTTCAGTCCTGATATCTGGCGGATCGGGCCGAGGATGAAGCGACCTGGCCCTTGACGTCCATATCTTGCGGGTTCGCTCGCAGCTGTGAGGCCCGTGCCGAGCGCAAGACCATTCAGGGGCCTGATCGGCCACATCAAAGTGGAGCTGAATGCCAAGCTCCATGCCTTCACCGATGCCAACGGCTCCGCTTGCGCTTCTTCATGGCCGCCGGCCATGTCGGCGCGGCGTCCCGACTGGGCGAGTTACGCAGCGCACTGGAGCGGATTTGCTTCGCAAAAAGCGATAAAGTGGTCGGGGAGACAGGATTCGAACCTGCGACCCTCTGCTCCCAAAGCAGATGCGCTACCAGACTGCGCTACTCCCCGACGCCCACGGCCATATAGTGCGGCCACCGCCGCGCCAACCGGCAAACGCATGGTGGGCCCGGCAGGATTCGAACCCGCAACCAAGCCGTTATGAGCGGCCAGCTCTACCCTTGAGCTACAGGCCCGCCATGCGAAGGCACGCCGATAGCGGAGGCGCTTGGCCGCTGTCCAGCGGCATGGGCGCCTTTGAGGTTCAGAGTTGGGGCTTTACCGCGTCCATCACGGTGATGCGCTTGCCGGTGTCGGCGCCCACGCTGGAACCCGTAACGAGGATGGTGGTGCCGGGGCGAAGCTCGGCCCTCACCGCATCGTAGAAAGGCTGAGGCATGCGCACGCGATTGAGCGTGGCTTCGTCGAGCGGCTTGCCTGCATCCTCGCTATGGCCGGGCAGCCCGACATAGACCCAGCGCGGTTTGCCGTCGGGCCCCGCCGTCAGGCTGATCACGTGCGAGGTTGGATCGGTATTGTCGATGCTGGCTACGCTGCGCCCGATCTCGATACCGTTGCGCAGGACGACGATCGTCTGGTCGGCCTTGGAGACAATGATCGTCATCGGCCCGGTCGGGGAAAGCTGGGGCGTCCAGCGATATTGCTGATTGGTCAGCGGATCGGGCGGCGTGGCGCCGCCGGCGGCGTTGAGCGGCTGGAGCAGGCTATTATCCGTGGTGCGGACATGGTCGGCGGCGTTGCCGTCGACGACGACCGTCGCACCCAGGCTGGTGATGCCGAAAAGCGCGCGGGAGAAATCATAGGGCAGGTGGATGCAACCATGGCTTTCGGGGTAGCCCGGCAGGCCGCCGGCATGGAGCGCGACGCCGTCCCATGTCAGCCGTTGCTGATAGGGCATGGGGGCGCTGTTATATTTGTTGGAGCGGTGATCAGCATCCTTCTGAAGGATGGTGAAGACGCCCGTCGGCGTTTCATAGCCCGGCTTGCCCGAAGAGATGGTGCTGACGCCGATCCGCACGCCATTGCGATAGACAGTTGCGATCTGGCGCGACAGATCGACATAGACGAGCACCGGGCCGCTGGGCGCTATCTGCGGCGCCCAGACCCATTGTCCGGGCTTGAGGGTGCCGGCGGTGCGCGCAAGCTCAGCCGGGGAACTCGCCGTCGCCCCTTGGGCGAGAGCAGGTGCGGCCGCAGTCAGCAGCGCGAGCGCGGCGGCGCATTTCACCATTTTCATCGATCGAACCCTCCAGTCCCACGCCTCTCTTAGACAGACGGCGAAAGCGGGCAAGGGGGATCAGATGCGTGTCGAAACGATCAGACGTCCGGGGCCAAGCCGGTCGAGGACCATCGCGATCTCCGACTCCGAAAAGGCGAAGCAGCCTTCGCTGCGGCCGAGCTGGCCATGCTGGCGAAGCATGTCGTCGCCGACATACCAGGCGCCATGAACGACGATGGCACGATCCTCGGCGTTGTTGTTGGTCGGATCGAGGCCGACGAGACGCATCGAGGCGCCGTGCTTGCCGGTATAGAGGCCAGCGGTGACGAATGCGCCTTCCGAGGTCGCGGCCGAGCCGGGATCGTTGGAGAAGCGCTGGAGCCAGCCGCTGTGAGAGGGATCGGAACCGCGACCGTGGGCGACGAGCAGGCTTGTCGTGCGGCCGCTGGCGAGATCGACAAGGTGGAAGCGCGGCGTGGAAGACGCGGTCGAGAAGTCGGCGACGCCGACCAGATCATGATTTTTGATCGCGCCGCCGAGACGCGACAATTCGCGCGAGGCGATGCCGCGCAGCAAATTGTCCCGCTTGTCCTGCGTCGCGGCGCGCGCCGTCGCGGGGAGAAGCGAAGAAACGCCTATGCCAGCGGCCGAGAATACAAGCTGTCTGCGCGAAATGTGCGAACCCATGGCGATAACCTAGGACCGCGGGGCGTGAACGACAACCGGCGGCGACGCGGCGGCAGCGGCGCGATATTCGGTTGAGCACGAAAAAGGGGCAGCCCGTCGGGGCCGCCCCTAATCCTGCCATCGATCGCCGAAGCGACCGGAAAGGCTTACTTGGCGACGTTCGCCGCAGCGTCGGCAGCGTTGTCGGCAGCCGCGTGCAGGTTGTCAGCCGCGTTCTCGAGGGTCGCCTCGCCGCCCTCGGTCGTGGCGTTGTCGGCCATCGCCTCAAGGTTGTCGGCCGCATTCTCGAGCGTCGCAGCGGTATTCTCGGCTTCGACGTTGGTCGTTTCCGACTTGTTGCACGCCGCCAGGGTCATCAGGCCGGCGGCAGCCAGAACAAAGGCGATCTTCTTCATTCGAGTTGCTCCCAAAGAACATTATAGACGCGCCGACCCGAAAAACGCCGTCGCGAGCGGCCCCATTAAAGGGATTTCACACAGCGTCAACGCAAAAGCTGCATCTAAGTATCCGTCACGAGCCCGGCCGCAGCGCCTCCGTAGCATTTGCGAGGACCGCGAGAGCGGCCGTCCACGCCGCGACATTCTGCGCGACCTGATCGGGATCAACCTTGTCGAACGTGTCGTCCGCCGTGTGGTGAATGTCAAAATAACGTGTCCCGTCCTGCGCCAGCGACAGCGTGCCCGCGCCTGCCTCGATCACCGGCGTGACGTCAGTCCCACCATGGACGGCGCCCGACTCGCGACCTATGTCGAGGGGGGCGAGAGCAGTGGCGAGGCGATCCTCGACAGGCTTCGCTGCGGCGGCGAGTTTTACGCCGAAGCGCCAGATGCGATCCGCACCGAAATCGGATTCGCCGGCGACAGCATGATTTTCGGCTGCGTGGGCCTTCTGATAGGCTATGCCGCCGAAGCCGCCATATTCCTCCGCCCCGAACCAGATGACGCGGATCGTGCGGCGGGGCTTGCCGGCCGCCATGATCCGCTTGGCGGCGGCAGTGGTGATCGCGACGCCCGAGGCGTCGTCGATCGCGCCGGTGCCGAGATCCCAGCTGTCGAGATGGCCGCCGATCAGGACAATGCCGGCCGACGGATCGGTGCCGGGAACTTCGGCGATGACGTTGCCCGATCTGGCGATGCCAGCGAAGCGGGGGGTGAGTACCAGCTTCATTGTCAGGGGTTTATCACGTTTCAGCATGCGTTCGAGATTTTCGGCATCGGGAATCGAGAGCGCGGCGGCGGGGATCGGGGTCGTTCCGGGATCGAAATTAGTCGAGCCGGTGTGCGGAACCCGATGGCTGTCGGTGCCGATCGAGCGGATGATGATCGCGGCGGCGCCTTTCTTCGCGGCGATATTGGGCCCCTGACGCCGCGCGACGCCGAAATAGCCGTAGCTGGAGCCGTCCTGCGTCGCTTTCATCGTGTGGCTGACGAAGGCGATCTTGCCTTTCAGGCTGCCGTCAGGCGCGGCCTGCAGATCGGCGAGGGTCGGGAAATAAGCAATCTGCGCCTCGATTCCCTCGGGCGGAGTCGCGCCGCTGTTGCCGAGTGCGGCAAGGACGATCTTCTGAGGAAAGGGACTGACGATCTCGGCCCGTTCCTCGCCGCGCACCCATACGGGCATGTCGAACGTTTCGATCCGCACGTTGCTGAAGCCAAGCGCCTTCAGCTTCGCGACGCCCCAGTCGCGCGCCCGCGCCTCGGCCTCGGTGCCGGCAAGACGCTGGCCGACTTCGGTCGTCAGCCCTTCGGTAATCTCATAGGCGAGGCTGTCCTTCAGCGCCGCGTCGCGCAGCGCGGCGACGGGATCGCCCGCCGCCTGAGCAGGGGAGGAGAGCGCAAGCGCGCCGGCGAGCAGGGGGAGCAGCTTTTCTGTCATCTTGTCCGGATAGCCGTGGCTTCCCATGTTTGCCAAGGCGCGCGTGACCCGCTACGGGCGGCGCAAATCCCCGAACACATCCATAGAGTGGAGCTCGACCCGTGGCCGTGCAGTACAGCTTCGTCATGAAGGGCCTGACCAAGACCTTCCCCGGCGCCCAGAAGCCGGTGCTCAACAACATCCATCTCCAGTTCCTGCCGGGCACCAAGATCGCCATCATCGGCGTCAACGGCGCGGGTAAATCCACGCTGATGAAGATCATGGCGGGGATGGACACCGAATATTCGGGCGAGGCCTGGGCGGCGGAAGGCATCCGCGTCGGCTATCTGGCGCAGGAGCCGCAGCTCGACCCCAAGAAGACGGTGAAGGAAAATGTCATGGACGGGGTGCGCCCCGTCGCCGACATGCTCGACCGCTTCAACGAGATCAGCATGCTGATGGCCGATCCGCCCGAGGACGCCGATTTCGACGCGCTGCTCGGCGAGATGGGCGAGCTTCAGGAGAAGATCGACGCGGTCGACGGCTGGACGCTCGACAACCAGCTCGAAATCGCGATGGAAGCGCTGCGCTGCCCGCCGGGCGAGGCTTCGGTCGAGAATCTGTCGGGTGGTGAGCGCCGCCGAATCGCGCTGTGCCGCCTGCTGCTCGAAAAGCCGGAAATCCTGCTGCTCGACGAACCGACCAACCACCTCGACGCCGAAAGCGTCG
This sequence comes from Sphingomonas sp. EU05-FHT14C10, assembly GCF_058790595.1. Taxonomy (NCBI): domain Bacteria; kingdom Pseudomonadati; phylum Pseudomonadota; class Alphaproteobacteria; order Sphingomonadales; family Sphingomonadaceae; genus Sphingomonas; species Sphingomonas sp. EU05-FHT14C10. Next base: position 218,139 of record NZ_JBYTEN010000001.1, read on the forward strand.
CCTGGCTGGAAAAGCATCTGATCGACTATCCGGGCAACGTCATCCTCGTCACCCACGATCGCTACTTCCTCGACAATGTCGTCAACTGGGTGCTCGAGCTCGATCGCGGCCGCGGCATTCCCTTCGAGGGCAACTACTCCAACTGGCTTGAGCAGAAGGCCAAGCGGATGGAGCAGGAAGACCGCGAGGAAGAAGGCCGCCAGAAGGCGATCAAGGAAGAGCTGGAGTGGATCCGCAAATCGCCCAAGGCGCGCCAGACCAAGTCGAAAGCGCGTATCCGCGCATTTGACGAGCTGGTCGAGAAGCAGGCCGATCGCCGCCCGGGCGCGGCGCAGATCCTGATCCAGATTCCCGAGCGCCTCGGTGGCAACGTGATCGAGGCCAAGGGCCTGACCAAGAGCTATGGCGACAAGCTGCTGTTCGAGAATCTCGACTTCAACCTGCCGCCGGGCGGCATCGTTGGCGTCATCGGCCCCAACGGCGCGGGCAAGACCACGCTGTTCAAGCTGATCACCGGCCAGGAACAGCCCGACGAGGGCGAGATCAAGATCGGCGAGACCGTGCGCCTCGGCTATGTCGACCAGAGCCGCGATCACCTCGATCCCAACAAGAATGTCTGGCAGGAAGTGTCCGACGAGATCGACATCTTCCGCTTCGGCAAGCATGAGGTCGCCTCGCGCGCCTATGTCGGCGCCTTCAACTTCAAGGGCACTGACCAGCAGAAGAAGGTCGGCCAGCTTTCGGGCGGCGAGCGCAATCGCGTCCACATGGCGAAGATGCTTCGCAAGGGCGGCAACGTGCTGCTGCTCGACGAACCGACCAACGACCTCGACGTCGAGACGCTGCGCGCGCTTGAGGAAGCGCTCGAGAATTTCGCGGGCTGCGCCGTGGTCATCAGCCACGATCGCTTCTTCCTCGACCGGCTGGCGACGCACATCCTTGCGTTCGAGGGCGACAGCCATGTCGAGTGGTTTGAAGGCAATTTCGAATCCTACGAAGAGGACAAGCGCCGCCGCCTCGGCGATGCGGCCGATCGTCCGACCAGCCTCAGCTACAAGAAGCTGACGCGCTGATGGATTGCTGAATGCGTTTCCAACGCATTCAGGGCGGCGCCGGCCCGCTCCTCCACCCGGCCTCCCACTCGGCCTATCCCAGATGGTCGGCCGGGTGGGGGAGGGGGCCGGCGCCGCGAAATTTGTCTTCGGTACATTTCCATAACGAGATACTGCGGTGAGCATGAGCGCGCCGCCCTTTTTCGTCATCACCGGCGGGCCGGGCACGGGCAAGTCGACGCTGATCGACGAACTGGCGCGGCGTGGGCTGGCGGCTTCCGACGAAGTGGCGCGGATCATCATCCGCGAGCAGATGGCGGCGGGCGGAACGGCGCTGCCCTGGGCCGATCATGAGGCGTTCGCCGTGCTGATGCTCGATCGCGAGCTTGAGGCCTATCATACGGCCGATGGCCAACCGACCTGGTTTGACCGCGGCTTTCCCGACATCGTCGGTTTCCTGGCGCTGTCGGGGCTGCGGGTGCCAGCGCGGCTTGAGGAGGCGTGTCGCGACCTGCGCTATCGCAGCCCCGTGTTCATCGCGCCGCCCTGGGCCGAGATCTTCGTGCAGGACGCCGAGCGCCGGCAGGATTTCGCCGAGGCCGAGCGGACCCACGACGCGATGATCGATGCCTGGCAGCGCTATGGCTACGACCTGATCGAGCTGCCCCGCGTCAGCGTGGCGGCGCGGGCGGATTTCCTGATCGAGCGGATGGCGGGGTAGGTCGGTCTGGCGCAGTCATTGCGAGCGCAGCGAAGCACTCCAGACGATGCCCTACGCTCCACTGGATTGCTTCGCTGCGCTCGCAATGACGGGTAAAGGCGATATCCGTCGATTGATCAGTAGAAATCGGCGGGGTCGGGCGTCGGCGCCTTGCAGGCCTTGCTGTTGCCGCGCTGGCATTGATCGGCCTGCACGCGCCACGCCTGCATCGCATCCGCATAGGCGCGCTGCTGACGGGCATAGCGCACGGCATCGCTTGCGACCGCGACCTTGCGGGCAGTGACCAGCGCGCGATAGGCGGCCATGTCGCGCTGATAATTGGCTTCGGACGCCGGATCGGTCGAATAGGTCACGGTCGGCGGCTGCTTCGACGGATCATTGGCCTTGGCGAGCGCTTCCTGCGCTTCGGAACCGGGCGTCGATTGAGCCAAAGCAGGAACCGCAGCGAGGGTCGCCACGATCATCAGGAGCGCCTTGCGCGAGGACATCATCAATCTCCGAAAGCTGATTGTCACGCTCCCCGAACGATCAGTGCGGCATCAGGTTCCGGCAGGGGCGAAGGTGTCCGTCTCCGGATCGAGCAGATGCAGTTCGCCGTCCGCGATCGCGAAATAGGCGCCATGGAGCCTGAGGCTACCCTTCGCCTCGCGCACCGGGATGCACGGGAAGGTACGCAGATTGGCGATCGAGACGCGGACGGTTTCAAGCTCGAGCGCGTGCAGCGCGTCGTGACCGTCGCCATGCGTTTCGAGGATGCGTTCGCGCGCATCGTCGAGCAGATCGACCCAGTGTGCGATGAAGCCGCCGTCGCCCGGAGCCGCGCCGGCGAAGCGCTGCGTCATCGCGGCATGGACGCCGCCGCACGCGCCGTGGCCCATGACGATGATATCGGTGACCTCAAGCTGGGTGACCGCAAACTCAAGCGCGGCCGAGACGCCGTGGCGGCCGCCGTCATCTTCAAAGGGTGGCACCAGATTGGCAACGTTGCGAACGACGAAGATCTCGCCGGGCGAGGTATCGAAGATCTGCGTGGGATCGACCCGGCTGTCCGAGCAGGCGATGATCATCACCTTCGGGCTCTGGCCCTTGCTCAGCTCCGTCCAGCGTTCGCGCTGCTGCGACCAGCCATTCTCGCGGAATCGGCGATAGCCGGCGATGAGTTCTTTATAGTCAGCCATGCCGGCGTTCCTAGCATGTGCGCGAGGGGTGGCAACGGGGCGATTGCATCGCTATTTGCGCAGTCATGAGCGAAGCCGACCCCGCAATCAGACCCGCGCGCGTGCGCAAGCCCGACTGGATCCGCGTGAAGGCCCCGACCTCCGCCGGGTTTGCCGAAACCAAGTCGCTGATGCGCCGCCTGAACCTCGCCACCGTCTGCGAGGAAGCCGCCTGCCCCAATATCGGCGAGTGCTGGACCAAGAAGCACGCGACGGTGATGATCCTGGGCGACGTGTGCACGCGCGCCTGCGCCTTCTGCAACGTCAAGACCGGCATGCCGCGCAAGGTCGATCCGCTTGAGCCCGAGCATGTCGCGACCGCGGCGGCCGAGATGGGGCTGGAGCATATCGTGATCACCTCGGTCGATCGCGACGACCTGCCCGATGGCGGCGCCTCGCAGTTCGTGAAGGTGATCGAGGCGCTTCGCCGCAACACGCCCAGGACGACGATCGAGATCCTGACCCCCGATTTCCGCAACAAGGCGGAAGCCGCGATCGAGTCGATCGTGGCGGCGCGGCCCGACGTCTATAACCACAATCTGGAGACTGTCCCGCGGCTCTACCCGACGATCCGGCCGGGCGCGCGCTATTATGCGTCGCTGCGCCTGCTGGAGAGCGTGAAGCGGCACGATCCCTCGATCTTCACCAAGTCGGGCGTGATGCTCGGGCTGGGCGAGGAGCGGTTGGAAGTCCATCAGGTGATGGACGACATGCGATCGGCCGACATCGATTTCCTGACGATGGGCCAATATCTGCAGCCGACGCCGAAGCATGCGAAGGTCGCCGAGTTCGTCACGCCGCAATCCTTCGACGCCTATGCCGCGATCGCGCGCGCCAAGGGCTTCCTGCTCGTCGCATCCTCGCCGCTGACCCGGTCCAGCTATCATGCCGGCGACGATTTCGAGCGCCTGCGCGCCGCGCGCGAGGCGAAGCTGGCGGCGAAGGCCTAGAAGGAGTGCCGCGCCACGCCGAGACGAGGCAGCTGCCCTGGACGCCCGAGCAGATGTTCGATCTCGTCGCCGACGTGGGGCGTTATGCCGAGTTCCTGCCGTGGGTCGTCGCGGTGCGCGTCAAATCGGACAGCGCGAGCGAGATGGTGGCGGACCTGATCGTCGGCTTCAAATCGCTGCGCGAGCGCTTCACCTCGCGCGTGGTGAAGCAGCGGCCGGGGACCATCCATGTCGACTATCTCGACGGGCCGCTGAAGCATCTTGCCAATGACTGGGCGTTCCGCAGCGACGGGGCAGGGGGATGCCTTGTCGACTTCTCGGTCGAGTTCGCGTTCCGCAACCGGATATTCGAGGCGATCGCCGGGCAGATGTTCGATTCGGCGCTGCGCAAGATGATCGGCGCGTTCGAGGCGCGCGCGGCGACGCTTTACGGCGCCGGTGCGTCCGGCATCAGCAGCTCGAGCGCGCACAGCGCCGCCTGAAGGCGGATACCGCCGCGACCGAGATCGCCGAATTCCTTGCGATCGGCGACGATCTTGTCGGGATTCGCATCCTTTTCGGCGCGCGCGAAGACGACGGTGCCGACGGGTTTCTTCTCGCTGCCGCCGCCCGGGCCGGCGATGCCGGTGATTGCCACAGCGACGTCGGCATTGCTCTTGGCGAGCGCGCGCTGCGCCATGCCCCAGGCCGCCGCGATCGAAACCGCGCCGAAGGTCTCGAGCACGTCGAGGCTGAGACCGAGCGCCAGCTTGGCTTCGTTAGCATAGACGACCCATCCGCTTTCGAGCACTTCGGACGAGCCGGGGATCTCGGTCAGCGCGGCGCAGACGAGGCCGCCGGTGCAGCTTTCGGCCAGCGCCACGCGGCGGCCGGCGGCGCGATTGGCCTCGACCACGCGGCGCGCGGCATCGACCAGTTCGGCCGGCAGGATCGTGTCGATCTTCTCGGGCGTCGAATCGTGCAATTTCAATCCCCCAGCCTGACCGTTGCAATCGCCTGCGCGGCGATCCCCTCGCCACGGCCGGTGAAGCCAAGCCGCTCCGTCGTTGTCGCCTTGACGCTAACCCTCTGTTCGGGGAGCCGCAACAGCCGGGCGATATTGGCGCGCATGCTGTCCCGATGCGGGCCGATCCTGGGCGCCTCGCAGATGATTGTGAGGTCGACATGATCGATGATGCCGCCGCGCGCCGCGACGAGATCGGCGGCATGCTCAAGGAAGCGGCCCGACGGAGCGCCTCGCCACTGCGGATCGCTGGGCGGGAAATGGCTGCCGATATCGCCGTCGCCGATCGCGCCGAGGATCGCGTCGGTCAGCGCGTGCAGCGCGACGTCGGCGTCCGAATGGCCCGAAAGCCCCTTGTCGTGCGGGATCAGCAGGCCGCCGAGCCACAGCTCCTCGCCCGCCTCGAGCCGGTGGACGTCGTAGCCCATGCCGGTGCGTGACGTCATGACGGTGCCGAGCCGGGCTTCGGCGGCGGCAAAATCGGCAGGAGTGGTGAGCTTGTGCAAATCTTCGTCTCCGTCGACGAGGGCGACCCGGTAGCCGGCCGCGCGCGCGACCTGGGCATCGTCGGTGGCTTCGCTGTCCTCGGGCCAGGCATCGTGCGCGGCGCGGATGAGGTCGAGGCGGAAGGCCTGCGGGGTCTGGATGCGATTGAGCCCGGCGCGTGCGACGATGTCGCCGAGCATGTCGCCGCCGCGCGCGAGCGTATCGGGGACGGGCAGGGCTGGCACCGCGCCGCCCGTGTCGTCCAACGCCGCGACCAGCCGGTCGATCACGGCAGGGGGCAGGAAGGGGCGGGCGGCGTCGTGGATCAGGACGATGTCGGCGTCGATCGCGGCGAGCCCGGCGCGCACCGAATCGCGCCGCGTCGCGCCGCCGGTGACGAAGGCGGGCGGATTGCCGCCGAAGGCGTCGGCGAGCAGCTCTGCCTGCCCGGCGCCGATGACGACATGCACCGAATCGATCGCGGGATGCGCGGCAAGCGCGTCGCAGGCGCGCGCGACCACGGCTCGCCCGGCGATGCGCCTATATTGCTTGGGAATATCGCCGCCCGCGCGCTCCCCCTTGCCCGCGGCGACGACCAGTGCTGCGACCCGGCTCTGCTCTGTCATGCGCGCGCCCCTAGCCCAGCGCGCGCTTGCCCGCCAGCAGCTTTCAGTTTATGGGGCTGCCTGATTTTTAGGCAATTCTCGACATGGCGACGATCAAACCCATCCAGGTCGGTCCGGTAAGGATCGACAGCCCGGTGCTGTTGGCGCCGATGACCGGCGTGACCGATCTGCCTTTCCGGCGGATCGTGCGGCGCTATGGATCGGGCCTCAACGTCACCGAGATGATCGCGAGCCAGGCGATGATCCGCGAGACGCGCCAGTCGTTGCAGAAGGCGGCGTGGGACCCGATCGAGGAACCGGTGTCGATGCAGCTCGCCGGCTGTGCGCCCCGGGAGATGGGCGAGGCGGCGAAGCTCAACGAGGATCGCGGCGCGGCGATCATCGACATCAACATGGGCTGCCCGGTGAAGAAGGTGGTCAATGGCGATGCCGGATCGGCGCTGATGCGCGACCTGAAGCTGGCCGGCCAGATCATCGACGCCACGGTCAAGGCCGTGAAGGTGCCCGTGACGCTCAAGATGCGCATGGGCTGGGATCATTCGAGCCTCAATGCGCCCGAGCTTGCGCGGATCGCCGAGGATCTGGGCGTGAAGATGATCACCGTCCACGGTCGCACGCGCAACCAGATGTACAAGGGCGAAGCCGACTGGGCCTTCGTTCGCAAGGTGAAAGATGCGGTTGGGCTGCCGGTGATCGTCAATGGCGACATCTGCTCGGTCGAGGATGCGGCGACCGCGCTCGACCAGTCGGGTGCCGACGGCGTGATGATCGGGCGCGGCGCCTATGGCAGGCCGTGGCTGCTGTCGCAGGTGATGCACTGGTTCGCGACGGGCAATCATCTGCCCGATCCGACGATCGAGGAGCAGTACCACCTGATCGTCGATCATTATCAGGCGATGCTCGAGCATTATGACGTCTTCACCGGCGTCAACATGGCGCGCAAGCATATCGGCTGGTACACCAAGGGGCTGGCGGGATCGGCCGAGTTCCGTAATCGCGTGAACCAGGAAGCCGACCCCAGGACCGTCCTCGCCATGCTCCGGGAATTTTACGCGCCATGGCTGTCTCGGGCCGCGGCCTGACCGGAACGGGCAGTCTTCCGCCTGCCGCCGAGCTGCTGAACGCGCTGCCTGCGGCGCTGATCGTCGTCGATCCGGAAGGCGTGGTGCGCGAGCTGAACAGCGCGACCGAGGCGATGCTCAACATGAGCGCATCGCTGATCCTCGCGCGCCCGCTGTCGGACGTGCTGATCCTGCCGCTCGACTATGTGAACCGCGCCGAGCACGGCTTTGCCCTGTCGCTCTACGACCTGCCGCTGATGACGACGCGCGGCCACCGGTTTCGCGCGGACTTCATCGTCACCTCGCTGGCCGATCGGCCGGGCTGGACCGTGCTGACGCTGCATCATGGCGCGGCGGCGCACCAGATGGGGCACCGGCTGGAGCGCAGCGGCGGCGTGCGCGCGGCCATGGGCGCGGCGGGCATGTTGGCGCACGAGATCAAGAACCCGCTTTCGGGCATTCGCGGCGCGGCGCAGCTGATCGAGGCGGGCGTCGACGGCGAGGCGAAGGCGCTGACCGCGCTGATCCGCACCGAGGTGGATCGCATCACCGCGCTGATAGACCAGATGGAAGGCTTTACCGACACGCGCTCGCTGCCGCCGCGACCCGAGAATATCTATCCGATCCTCGATCATGCGCGGCAGGTCGCGGCGCAGGGCTTTGGCGCTGCCGTGACCTTTCGCGAGCGCTACGACCCCTCGCTGCCGCCGGTGCTGGTCCACCGCGACACGATGATCCAGGTGCTCGTCAATCTGATGAAGAATGCCGCCGAGGCGACGGGGCCGGGCGGGACGATCGTGCTGACCACGGCTTATCGTCACGGCGTTTCGGTCAATCTCGGCCCCAAGGTCGGGCGGCAGTCGTTGCCGATCGAGCTGTGCGTGATCGACGACGGCCCCGGTGCGCCGGCCGAGATGATCGAGCATCTCTTCGAACCCTTCGTATCGAGCAAGCGCGACGGGCGTGGGCTGGGGCTGGCGCTGGTCGACAAGCTGGTCCGCGATATGGGCGGGATCATTCAATATTCGCGCGAGGGCGAACCTGAACAGACGGTGTTCAGGCTGCTGCTGCCGCGCGCACGGGGAAGTTGAGAATGGCGCGTATCCTGGTGATCGATGATGACGGCGCGATCTGCATGGTGATCGGCACCGCGCTGCGCCGCGAGCGGCACGATGTGCGTTTCGCCGGCACCATCGCCGAGGCGCGGCGCACGCTCGACGAGTTCAAGCCGCAGGTCGTCGTCACCGACGTGATGCTGCCCGACGGCAATATGCTCGATCATCTCGGCGACCAGCCCATCGAGGTGCCGATGATCGTGCTTTCGGCGCAGAATACGCTGACCACGGCGGTGCGCGCCAACGAACGCGGGGCATTCGAATATCTGCCCAAGCCCTTCGATCTCGACGAGTTGACGGGGGCGGTCGCCTCCGCGCTGCGTCGCGCGCCGGGGCTTCCCGATATCGAGGGCGAGGATGGCGGGGAGGCGCTTCCGCTCATCGGCCGATCACCGGCGATGCAGGATATCTACCGCATCATCGCGCGCGTGGTGGGCAACGACCTGACCGTCCTGATCCTCGGCGAATCCGGCACCGGCAAGGAACTGGTCGCGCGCGCGATCCACGATCTCGGCCGGCGGCGCGACGACCCCTTCGTAGCGGTCAACATGGCGGCGATACCGCGCGAGCTGATCGAATCCGAATTGTTCGGGCACGAGCGCGGGGCCTTCACCGGCGCGCAGGCGCGAACCGCCGGGCGCTTCGAACAGGCACAGCGCGGTACCTTGTTCCTCGACGAGATCGGCGACATGCCGATGGAGGCGCAGACGCGTCTGCTACGCGTGCTGCAGACGGGGGAGTTCACGACCGTGGGCGGCGCGCGCGCGATCCGCACCGACGTGCGCATCATCGCCGCCACGCACAAGAAGCTGCCAGAGATGGTCGCGGCCGGGCAGTTCCGCGAGGATCTCTATTACCGGCTCAACGTCGTGCCGATGACACTGCCGCCACTGAGGCAGCGGATGGAGGATGTCGGGCTGCTGGCGCGCCACTTCCTCGACCGCGCAGCACAGGAAGGCCTGCCGCGCCGGAGGCTCGACGGCGAGGCGGTCGCCCGGCTGATGGCCCATGACTGGCCGGGCAACGTCCGCGAGCTCGAGAATCTGATGCGTCGGCTGGCGGCGCTGGGGCGCGACGAAGTGATCGGCGGCGCGCAGGTGACGCAGCAATTGGCGGGTGCGGCGCAGAGCGAGACATCGCCTTTCGTCGGCGGCGAGCTGAGCGATGCGGTCGATCACTATCTGGCGCGCTATTTCTCGGCGCATGGCGGCGGCCTGCCCGACGACGGGCTGTATGACCGTGTGCTGGCGCAGGTCGAGGGGCCGCTGTTCCGCATCGCGCTGGCGGCGACGCGCGGCAACCAGCTGCGTGCTGCACAATTGCTGGGGCTCAACCGCAACACGCTGCGCAAAAAGCTCTCCGACCACGGAATCCAGCCGGGGCGGCAGCGCAAGGGCTGAGGCGCGATCGCGAGCGTGGACGGCGCAGCAATCGTCCCCGGCAGGCACATGCGCATCTGCGGGGCAGGGTAAATAGTGTGTTTGGCCTGCAACGAGTTTGTTGTATCGATGCAACGATGAGTGCCCCCCCGGAAGTGCCGACGACTGCGCCCCCACCATGGCGGCGGCGACTGACGGCGGCCTATCGTTCGGGCCGGCTGATGGCGGCGGCCGAGATCGCGACCTTCCTTGTCGCGGTCGCTATCGGGGCCTTCAGCTATCATCTGATCAGCAGCACCAATGACGCCCAGCGGCTGTTGACGCCGCCGCTCGTCGCATTGCTGCTCGTCGCCAACCTCGTGCCGGGCATCGCCCTGCTCGTGCTGATCGGGCGGCGCGTGGCGCAGGACAGGGCGGCGCGATCCCCGGTCGGCGGGCGCGGGCGGCTGCATGTGCGGCTTGTCGCGCTCTTTTCGCTGATCGCTGCGGTGCCGATGCTGCTCGTCGTGATCTTCGCGTCGCTGCTCTTCCAATATGGCGTCGAGTTCTGGTTTTCCGATCGCGCGCGCGGAATGCTGGAGAATGCTGGCGCGCTGGCTCGCTCATTCTACAACGAGCAAAGGCGCGAGGTGGCGGAGGAGACCGTCACCATGGCGTCGGACCTGCGCACCTATCTGGCGCAGGTCAGGTCGGACAGCCTGCAATTTCGCGAGGGCTATGCCTTTCAGGTCGTAGGCCGCAAGCTCAACGAATCCGCGATCGTCGAGGCGCCGAAGGGTCGGCAGCCGCAGACACTGGCGATCATCAATCCTGAAGAACGCGACATCGAGCAGCGCGTGACGCCGGAGATCGTCGATCGGCTGAAGAAAGAGCCGGTCGTGATCAGCGAGACCAAGGACCGCGTGGAAGCGGTGACGCGACTTGCGCCGGATTCCGACATCTATCTCTATGCATCGCGGCTCTACGACCCGCAGGGGCTGACGCGCGCCAATGCGGTGCTGGCCGACTATAACGCGCTGCTCAAGCGGTCGCGGTCGCTGCAGCTGCGCTTCAATGCGGCCTTGCTGCTCATTTCGCTGCTGATCGTGGGCGTTGCGGTGTGGATCGCGCTGACCGTGGCGGACCGGCTGGTGCGGCCGGTGGGCGAACTGGTCGACGCGGCGCGCAAGGTCGCGGCGGGCGATCTTTCCGCGCGCGTGCCGACACCGCGCCGGCGCGACGAGGTCGCGACGCTCGCCAATGCGTTCAACCGGATGACGCGACGGCTCGAGGAGCAGACGAGCGCGCTGGTTTCGGCCAACGACCTGCTCGACAGCCGGCGTGCGCTGACCGAGGCGGTGCTATCGGGCGTGTCGGCGGGCGTGGTGGCGGTCGACGGCCAGCAGCGCATCCGGATGATGAACATGTCGGCGCAGGATCTGCTGGGCGCCGATCCGGCGACGGTGACGGGCGAACCGCTGCGCCGCTTCGCACCCGAACTGGCCGACATGCTCGACGGGCACGAGCGCGATGCGATCGTGCAGATGGCGCATGGCGAAGAGCAGCGCACGCTGGCGGTGCGGCGCGTCGTCAATGCCGGCGGGCATGTGCTGACTTTCGACGATATCACGCAGCAGCTGCTCGACCAGCGCCGCGCGGCCTGGTCCGACGTGGCGCGCCGCATCGCGCACGAGATCAAGAACCCGCTGACCCCGATCCAGCTTGCCGCCGAACGGCTCCAGCGCCGGTTCGGCAAGGAGATCGAAAGCGATCCGGCGACTTTCTCGCGGCTGACCGACACGATCGTGCGGCAGGTCGGCGACCTCAGGCGGATGGTCGACGAATTCTCGTCCTTCGCGCGGATGCCCAAGCCGGTATTCAGGCCCGAATCGATCGTGGATATCGCGCGCCAATCGCTCTTCCTCCACGAAGTCGCGCATCCGGGCGTGCGCTTCTCGCTCGACGCCCCGTCGCCGTCGCCAGTCATCGTCTGCGACCGCCGCCAGCTTGGCCAGGCGCTGACCAATATCGTCAAGAATGCGGTGGAGGCGATCGAACAGACGGGCGATCCGCCGCAGGGCGCGGTCGCGATGACGATCGCGATGCCGAGCGCAGCGCGGCTGGAAATCGAGGTCGCCGACGACGGTATCGGCTTGCCCGGCGACCGCGAACGGCTGGTCGAGCCCTATGTGACGACGCGCGCGCGCGGCACCGGACTGGGGCTCGCGATCGTGAAGAAGATCGTCGAGGAACATATGGGCACGATCGGCTTTGCCGACCGGCCGGGGGGAGGAACCATTGTCACGGTGTCGCTCGATGTCGCGACGCTGGCGACGTTGGCGGGATCGGAGACGGGCGGGGGCGCCGCATCCAAAGGCCCGGAGCGACTGACAAGCATGAAGGCGGATTGAGATCATGGCCCTGGACGTTTTGATCGTCGACGACGAGCGCGACATTCGCGAGCTCGTGTCCGGCGTGCTCGAGGATGAAGGCTACAGCACACGGCTGGCCGCCGACAGCGACGCCGCGCTGGCCGCGATCGACGAGCGGCGGCCGTCGCTGGTACTGCTCGACGTGTGGCTGCAGGGATCCCGGCTCGACGGGCTCGATCTGCTCGATGAAATCAAGCGGCGCGATCCCTCGCTTCCCGTGCTCGTCATCTCGGGGCACGGCAATCTCGACACGGCAGTAACGGCAATCCGGCGCGGGGCGGCCGATTTCATCGAAAAGCCCTTCGAGGCCGAGCGGCTGCTCCACCTCGTCCGCCGCGCGACCGAAACCGAACGGCTACAACGCGAGAATGCCACGCTGAAGGCGCAGATCGGGCTGGACGACGAGCTCACGGGATCGTCGGCGGCGATCAACGGCGTACGCGCGACGCTGAAACGCGTGGCGCAGACGGGAAGCCGGGTGCTGATCACCGGCCCGGCGGGCGTCGGCAAGGAAGTAGCGGCGCGGCTGCTCCATGCCTGGAGCCTGCGCGGCGAATCGCCCTTCGTGGTGGTCAGCGCGGCGCGGATGACGCCCGAGCGCGTCGAGGAGGAATTGTTCGGCGTCGAGCAGACGGGCGAGATGGTGCGCCCGGGGCTGCTCGAACAGGCGCACGGCGGCACGCTGTTCCTCGACGAGATCGCCGACATGCCGATGACCACGCAGGCCAAGATATTGCGCGTGCTGACCGACCAGAGCTTCAACCGCGTCGGCGGGCAGCGCATGGTCAAGGTCGACGTGCGCGTCGTCTCCGCGACCGCCAAGAATCTGGCCGGCGAGATCGCCGAGGGGCGGTTCCGCGAGGATCTCTACTATCGGCTCAACGTCGTACCCGTTCACCTGCCGCCGCTGACCGAGCGGCGCGAGGACATCCCGTCGCTCGTCGAGCATTTCGTCGCGCGCTACGCGACCGAGCGGCGCGTGCCGACGCCCGAGATTGCCGACAATGCGGTCGCGGCGCTCCAGGCCTATGACTGGCCGGGCAATGTCCGCCAGCTGCGCAACATCGTCGAGCGCACGATCATCATGGCGCCGGGCGACCGGATCGGGCGGATCGAGATCGACATGCTGCCGCCCGAAGTAATGGGCGACCAGCCTTCGCTGACCGGCGGGACGACGGCGAGCGCGATCATGGGCGCACCGCTGCGCGAGGCGCGCGAGACGTTCGAGCGCGAATATCTGCGCATCCAGATCAGGCGCTTCTCGGGCAATATATCGCGCACCGCGACCTTCATCGGCATGGAACGCTCCGCGCTGCACCGAAAGCTCAAGCTGCTCGGCCTGTCCGATCCGCGCGACGACGAATAGCCGATTTTGCCATTCTCCGGGTGACGAAAGGGTGCGGGCGTCCTATCTAGGGCGCGCGGCGAGGCCTTCTCTCGGCCGTAGACGTTGATCAACGACGCGACCCAGCGGGCAAGAGCCCGCCAACAACCGGAGAAACGGCAATGGCCGAAAAGACCAATAATCTTCAGGATATCTTCCTGAACTCCCTCAGAAAATCGAAGACTCCCGTGACCATGTTCCTGGTCAAGGGCGTCAAGCTCCAGGGCATCATTACCTGGTTCGACAACTTTTCCGTCCTGCTGCGGCGCGACGGCAATGCACAGCTCGTTTACAAGCATGCCATCTCGACGGTGATGCCGGCGGCGCCCGTCGACCTCACCGCGCTCCAGAACGGCTTCGAGGAAGGCGCGCGCAAAAACCCGCTGCTGCAGGAGATTTTCCTCAACGCGGTGCGCAAGTCGGGCGACCCGGTGACGATGTTCCTCGTGAACGGTGTCATGCTGCAGGGGCAGATCGCGGCCTTCGACCTGTTCTGCATGCTGCTGCAGCGCGAGGGCATGGTGCAGCTTGTCTACAAGCACGCCATTTCGACCGTGCAGCCTGCTCATCCGCTGAATCTGGCGGCCGAAGGCGAGGACGATTGAGCGTCTTCAACAAGCAGGATGACGATTTCGCGCGCGGCGCGCCAGCGGTCATCGCCTACCCCGATCTCGGGGGCGGCGGTGATCGCGATGCCGATGCGCGGCTTGAGGAGGCGGCGGGCCTTGCGGAGGCGATCGGCATCGACGTGCGCGATCGCCTTGCGCTCAAGATCCGCTCGCCCAAGCCGGCTACGCTGTTCGGAAGCGGCCAGGTGGAGCAGATCGCGACGCATGCGCGCATGGCCGATGCCGAACTGGTGATCGTCGACGGCGCGATCACGCCGGTGCAGCAGCGCAATCTGGAAACCGCGCTGAAGACCAAGGTGATCGACCGCACCGGGCTGATCCTCGAAATCTTCGGCGAGCGTGCCGCGACCGCCGAAGGGCGATTGCAGGTGGAACTCGCCCATCTCGACTATCAGGCGGGCCGGCTGGTTCGCAGCTGGACGCACCTCGAGCGGCAGCGCGGTGGCTTCGGCTTCCTTGGCGGCCCCGGCGAAACGCAGATCGAGGCTGACCGCCGGATGATCCGCGACCGCATGGCCAAGCTGAAGCGCGAACTGGAGACTGTATCGCGCACGCGCGGGCTGCACCGCGAGCGGCGGCGGCGTGCGCCCTGGCCGGTTGTCGCGCTCGTTGGTTATACAAATACCGGAAAATCTACTCTTTTCAATCGGATGACTGGCGCTGACGTCATGGCGGAAGATCTGCTCTTCGCCACGCTTGATCCGACGATGCGGCAAATCTCGTTGCCCGGCATCGACAAGGCCATACTGTCCGACACGGTAGGGTTCGTCTCCGATCTGCCGACGCAGCTCGTCGCGGCCTTCCGCGCGACGCTTGAGGAAGTGACGGCCGCCGACCTGATCGTCCATGTCCGCGATATCGCGCATCCCGACAGCGATGCGCAGGCCGCTGATGTCGAACAGGTGCTCGACGAGATCGGGGCCGGCGGGGAAGGGGGGCCGCTTCGCGTAGAGGCATGGAACAAGGTCGACCTGCTCGATCCTGACGCAGCCGAAGCCGTGCGCAACGAAGCGGCGCGGCGTGAGGATGTGGTCGTGATCTCGGCCTTGTCGGGCGAGGGCGTCGACGCGCTCAGTCGGCTGATCAGCACGCGGCTCACCAGCACGAGCCGGATCCGCCACGTCGAGCTCGACGTGGCTGACGGGGCGGCGGTAGCCTGGCTGCACCAGCATGGCGAAGTCGTCGATCGGCGCGCGGACGACAACAAGGTGGCGATCGACGTGCGCCTGTCAGACGTGGACTGGGATCGCTTCCAGTCGCGTCACGTATTCTGAGCGCTGTTTCAGCCGCGCTTGGCGGCTTCCCACAGGGCTTCCTTGGCGTCGAGCGAGAGTGCCGGGAAGGCCGCGCCGGCGGATGCCTCCATCGCGCGGAAACGCTTTTCGAACTTGAGATTTGCTTTTCTTAAAGCGGTTTCTGGATCGATTTTAAGATGGCGCGCGAAATTTACGGTCGCAAAGATGAGGTCTCCGACTTCGCCTTCGATCTCGTCGCGCGACGTAGCGCCGGCGATCTCTGCCAGTTCCTCGCTGATCTTGGCGCGAGGGCCATCGGGATCGGGCCAGTCGAAACCGACGCGTGCGGCGCGCTTCTGGAGCTTCTCGGCGCGAAGCAAGGCAGGAAGCGCAGCGGCGACGCCGGCGAGCGCGCTCTTGTCCTCATCCTTGCCGGCGCGCTCGGCGGCCTTGATCGTTTCCCAATTGGCAAGGACGGCATTGCCGTCACGCGCTTCGGCGTCGCCGAAGACATGGGGATGGCGGCGGATCATCTTGTCGCAGATCGCACCAATCACGTCGCCGACGTCGAAATGGCCGGCTTCCTCGGCCATGCGCGCGTGGAAAACGACCTGGAGCAGAAGATCGCCGAGTTCGTCCTTGAGCGCGGCCATATCGTCGCGCTCGATCGCGTCAGCAACTTCATAGGCTTCCTCGATCGTATAAGGCGCGATGGTGCGGAAATCCTGCTCGACATCCCAGGGGCAGCCATTTTCGGGATCGCGCAGGCGCGCCATGATCGCGACCAGTTTTCCAAGCGGGGGATTGGCATCAGCCTGCATATATGTTCCTGCCATTTAGAGAAGTCATAGTCGCGGCCGTATAGAAATGTCACATGCTCGTGGACAGAAGGGGCTGCGTGGAACGCTTTCTATGGCACCGCGCAGACCCTGCCGACGCGTTGACGTAGAAGTGACGGCTGTGGACCCGCCGCGTCAGCAGTGGGCCGGTGCATAGCACTAACTAAAGGAGTAGATCTAATTGCAGACATCAAGTCAGATAGGCATACACGGGGCATGAGGATCCGTGCACTTTCCTGTCAGGCTATAACCGCTTTTTCAGCCATTCTTTACGTTGCCATTCCAATATCGGCAGATGCTCATAGGGAACGTATCTGGATAGTATTGGAGCACGGGCCAAGGCAGGTGAGCCTAATGTATGGCAAACCAGAATCAGACGACATCATTTTCGATTTCACATGCATCGATAAACTGACGAAATTATATTATTCCTTTGAACGAGAAGAAAAACCCTACGGTACTATCGAGCCGGTGACTATTGTTATCAAGATCGGCCGAAAGCAGATCGTGGCGCCTGCAACTGCTACGTTTGACGAGGGTGGCAGGCCCAGAATCGAAACGCAAGATAGTGTATCGCCGGCATTGATAGCGGGGTTAAATAGTCGCGGGCGGATCAGGGCAATGGATCGTTGGGGTGGGAGTTCCGCACCTGCCGTTCCTCCCGCAAGGTTGAAGGAATGGCAGGCCAAATGCGGCGCCTAAATTCAGACTCATGGCGGACTCTGATTCAGGCTTTGTATGAGCAGATACGATCTGACTGCACTTCGAGTGCTACGTGATCGAGCCGCTGTTGCCTGGCAAGCTCCGAGGCATGCCGCGCATTGATGTCATTCCGATCTAACGGAGGGGGGACATTTCTATCTGGCGCTTGCAATACGCAAGTCCGATAATATACAAACTGCTAACCCCCTGTTTATACACGATTTATTCTGGGGGTATTCACTATGGCTATTAACCCACAGCTTGTCGCAGTTCATGAGTTGCCTAAGGTCGGCCGCACGTCGCGTCGGCCGACGCACGCTTTTCAGCTTCGCACGCGCCCGTGGCAAGTGCAGCCGTTTCTCATTGCTCCGGTGCTGCCGGGCGAGACGATGAAAAACCTGCTTTTGCAGGCGCGTGTCGTCACCGATCCGATCAAAAATCCGCTCATCGGCTGGTGGACCGAGTTCTACCTGTTCTACGTCAAGCTGCGCGATCTGAACGAGCGCGACACGCTGACCGATGCTCTGGTGACGAACGCCAGCACGGCTGCTCTCAATTCGGCGGCGAAGGTTTCGACCTATCATGTCGGCGGCGCCCCCGACTTCGCAACCATGTGCCTTAACCGCGTCGTCGAGGAATATTTCCGCGACGAGGATGAGGCCGTTCTGGATGCCGCGATAGACGGCTTGCCGCTCGCGCAGATCGGCGTGAATAACTGGCTTGATAGCGCCATCCCCGATAGTCAGGTCGCCGATACGAACGAAGAGTTCCCCGGCGAAAATCCCGCGCTCCCCGCGAACATGTCGGCGTTCGCGGCGCATTATGCGCATTGGGAGGCTATGCGCTCGATGCAGCTTACCGCGGTCGATTTCGAGGACTGGCTTAAGACGTTTGGCGTCAAGGTTCCGAAGTCGCAGGAGGAGGCCCACCGGCCCGAGCTTATCCGCTATATCCGCGAGTGGACCTATCCGAGCAACACGGTCAATCCGTCCGATGGCTCGCCTAGTTCGGCCTGTTCGTGGTCCGTCGCGGAGCGCGCCGACAAGGATCGGTTCTTTGCGGAACCCGGCTTCGTCTTCGGCGTGTCTGTGACCCGCCCGAAGGTGTATTTCGGCAAGCAAAAGGGCGCTGGCGTCTCGATGATGAACGACGCCTATTCGTGGCTCCCTGCGGTTCTCCAGTCGGAGCCGTATACGTCGCTCAAGAAGTTCGCCGCTGCGGCGGGGCCGCTCGGCGGCAACACGGGCACGAATGACTACTGGGTCGATCTTCGCGATCTGTTCATGCACGGCGATCAGTTCATGAATTTCGCCCTGGACGCGACCGATGCGGGCTTGGTGGCGCTGCCCACCACGGCGCTTAAGCGCAAATATGCGTCCTCGACCGATGCGGACGCGCTGTTCAAGGTCGCCGCGTCGAACAAGATCAAGATGGATGGTCGATGCGATCTCACCATTTTGTCGCGGATCGAGGACACCTCGCTCTAGAGCGAGGGGAGGGGGCAGCGGACCGGGGGGTCACGCTGCCCCCTCGACGTTCACCAAGCCATACCGCGCATGGCGGGCGCGACGCTGATGTGAACGTGTCTCGGGTATCGGATGAGTTGGTCAAAGGCGAGCATGTCTCGCTCTTTCAGCCACAGGCAGGCGTTGAAGACCTGCTCTGTCCCGTAGCGGCTGTGTGTGAAGTCTGCGGCGTAACCGGTCATGTGATCGGACGTTTTTGACCCGCCCACCGCTTCGTTGACCGCTGGCGAGCGATAACCGCTCGTGATCCGCATCGGGTAGCCGCCGAGTTCTTCTCGGATGATTTCCAGCGTCCGCGCCAGTGCGCGGAGACGGCCGTGGTAGGCCGCTGGCGGCACGTTCTTCAGCTTCGATCCGGTCACGCAAAACTCCGCGAGCGTGAAATGATCGGTCAGACGGTCCACTCGATTGTCGTTCATCCTTTTTACTCCTCTGGTTGCGCCAGCAACCGGAGGTTGCCGCTCGGCGAGAGCGGGGGAGGCCGGGTCAAGGGGGGTGGTGCGGCCCGCAGCGCGAAGCGCGAGGACCCGGCCCCCTTGACGCGGGCAGGGGGCGGCGCCCCCTCTTATTGTGCGTTGGGCCGCGAAGCGGCGCGGGCCGAAGGCCCACTGGACTATCAACGCACAAGTGACACCGGCTGTGTACGGGGTCGCGCATGATCTACCAGCATCTCGACCGCTGGAAGATTACCGCTGCCCGAGCCGTCGCCTCGGGGGCGGGTAACGCGACAAGCGTCCACAAGGTCGGGCGGGTCGCCCGCCTTGGCGTTCCGCGCGTGCGCTGGAACGTGGCAGGCCGATGCTTACGGCCTGTTTACCGCGAGCTTGTAGGCTCGGCGGCCATGAGGAAACCGGGATCGGTTGTGAAGGTCTACCAGCGGGGACCGGCGATCTATGATCGTGGCCCGTCGCACGTCCTTGAGATGGACGTGCGGTGCCGTCAGTGCGTCGAGTGCCTCAAGGCCCGCGCACGTCATTGGAAGCTGCGAGCGCAAAGCGAGATCGCTGCGACCGAAGGTCGCACATGGTTCGGGACGTTGACGCTTCGTCCCGATGCTCATTTCAAAGCTGTGTCCCGAGCGCGCCTCCGTCTGGCCGCGCAGGGCATTGATTTTGATAGGCTCGATGCGAAGGAGCAGTTCTCCGAGCGCGTCCGCGAAATCGGGCCGGAAATCACGCTGTGGCTCAAGCGTGTTCGAAAAGAGAGCGGGGCTTTGCTCCGCTATATCCTCGTCGTAGAGGCACATAAGTCGGGGTTGCCGCATTTTCACTGCCTCATCCATGAGGTGCGGCCGGAAGCCCCAGTTGGCGAACGTGTCCTGCGTAAGCAGTGGACGGGCGGATTTTCCATGTTCAAGCTGGTCGCCCAGGGCATAAATACCGCCGCCAATTATGTGACGAAATATCTCACCAAGTCTGCGATCTCGAGAGTTCGAGCGTCGAAGGGTTATGGTCAGCGCAGCCTCTGCGATCTGGATCATAGGATTGACCCGAAGGGGGAAATCCGTGAGGAAAATATAGACCCCCCAAAAAAGTCAATTTTTATGGGGACTGCACATGTCAGCGTCAGCATGGCCGGTGAGCTACAGGCCGACAGCACCGCAGCCGTACCGCCAAGGCTTTCAACAGCCGGGGAGGCTGCCAACGCCAGCGAACGACAACAGGTTCGCGGCGAACGACAATTTCATAGACACGGCGAGGAAATTCAGGCGGATTGCCGCTCGTGTCCCGTTTGGGAAGAGCGAACGGGGCTTTGCACGCGCCTTCACGATTATCCGCCAACACCCTCTTTGGAGGGTTCTGGATGCAATCGACGCGTTGGACGCGATCATGCGCCGTCACGGTGGGCTGGTGATAGCCCCTAGCGATCCCACCTATGGGTCGCCTTGGGTGAAGCGCAGCGAATGTCCAACCGCGGGGCCGCCGACGCATCTCGTGAAAGGCGGCTGGTATGTGAACGCCAGCGGCCCCTCATGCATCAGCGGGCAGGCCAAAACGCCCGGCATGGACGAGGTCGGAGCGGCGATCGAGCGATATTGGTATAGCTTCTCGCTCTTCCATGATCGCGGCGATGCGTTCACGCATCCTATGGAACACGTCGAGACGTGGTCGCGCGATACGCTCCCGCCCGCAGGGGCGGCGCCGCGACCGGCGTTCATCAGTGAGCCTGATATATGGATTTGGCCGGAGAGCGCTCCCGCGCTGGAGCCGACTGTAAATCCTATGGCGGTGCCGATTGCGCGGCCGGGGCCTGAAAAGGCTCCCGTGCCGTATCGGCTCATTCCGTATCGGCAGCCGAATCCTTTTCTGTCGCCGCATGAGCAATCGATTTGGGGACCCCGCACCCTCGTTCGCGGGGTCGGGGAGTTGTCGTGGAAAATCGATCCGCGCCTTCGCAATCGCGTGCGCGGCCAGCCTAAGCCGCACGTGCGGCAGCCACCGGGGAAGGGGACCAAGGAACGCAAGTTGAACCTTTCCATTGGGGGTGTCCCCGGCAAGATCATCGGCGGCATTACCGAAGCGGTGGACGCTGTGAATGCGATCTATGCCGCGCTGCCTGGCAAGTATAAGTCGCCCGGTCTGACGCCACAGGAAAAGGCGCTGCGGATCTACCAGCATTTCGATGAGGTCGATCTGCGCAAGGCGCTGGCGAACCTGTTCGTCCAGCAAGTCAGCGACCGCGCGTGGGGAACCATTGGCAAGGCCGCCGCCCAAGCTGCTGTTAAGGGCGGATTGTCGCGCGGTCTCCAGTTCGGCCCGTGGGACACGGCCGGTGGCTATTATGGCACCGCTGCGGAATGGATGTATTCGGGTGCATAAAGCTGTGGATAAGTCTGTCAGTAGCTTGACGGCGAGTCCTGACTATGAGTCTAAATCGCTCCGGGGCAATTCCGCCTCGGGAGAAAGGAAATGGCTTATGCGAGGCGTTCTTCGCGTCGTTCGACGGGCCGGCGAACCGTTGCTCGCCGGAGTGGTGGCCGCAGCGGTTACGCTCGGCGTCGTACCGCAGGAGTGCGCAGCCGCCGTTCGCGGTCTGCTGCATCTCCTCGTACTGTGAGGATCGTGATCGAGCAGGCTGCCGCCAATCCGGTGGCGCGTCCTGCCGGTGAAGGCGCGACGGTCGCGCCCCGCAAGGCCCGGTTCTAATATTTGGAAACCGGCGTTCGGCGTAGGTTCACGATTTGAGCGCTGGGGGTTAGTGGTTTGTTCGGCGAAGTCCGATAATATACATTATGTAAAACACAATTGTCATCCCGAGATGACACCCCATGTCAATGCCTGTGGTCGCAAGGGTGCGCAACGTGGCTGCGGGACATCGGAGAAAGAGATCTGCATTTATCGTGACGACGGCACGCGGTTTCCGGATTTTGCAAATGAAATACGCTGAACGTGACAAGACGCCCGAATCGATTACCTCTATCAAGCCGCCATCGCCGCAGCCTGGGCAGTATCAAGGGCGTCGGCGCAATTTAATGCAATGTGATCGACGGCCTGACCCATCGGCTTCCTCAAAGGAAAAGATGGCCGTTGCGATATTCCCGATCCCGCTCCCTTAGCCCCCCTAAGGGATTGGGCAATATCGCTTGTTTTCAGGTTGCGCCCGTCAGGACCGCAAGCCTTTCTTTTGGAATGAGGATGTAAGCATGACCAAGAACATGAAGTTCCTTTGCGCCCTTTCGCTGCTGGCGGCCCCCAGCCTGGCTTCCGCGCAGGAGCCGGCCCAGAACATCAGCCACGCGCGCCACGGCAATCTGGCCAATGCGCAGGACCTCGTCCGTCAGGCGTTCGACTATGTCACTGCCGCGCAGGAAGCCAACGAGTTCGACCTCGGCGGCCACGCCGCGCGCGCCAAGGACCTGCTGCGTCAGGCGAACGACGAACTCCGCATGGCTGCCACGGCTGCCAACCAGCGCTAATCCCTCCATCGGCGCTGTTCGAGGCCGGCGGCGGAGACCATCTCCGCCGCCGGTTTTCGTTTCGACGAAACTCAGTCGGTCAGGCGGAACGCGGCTATGTCGACGCCGAGGGTCGCCAATGCGGTATTGCGGGCGGCCTGCGCGATCCTTTTGACTGCCATATCTCCCCCGCCCGCTCGCGACGCCGTGATCGCACCGCGCAGCATCATGATCTGAACGATGAGCGCGGCGGCCGCGAGCCGGCGCTCCTCCGGCGTCGCGGCATCGAAGCATCCCGCCGCCGCGATGGCATGACGCGCCGCACCGGTGATCCGCAAAAGCTGAGGCACGCTGGGGATCGGCGCGTGATTGGCGGCGATCCACGCGAACATCATATAAAGCCCGACGAGATTGGCGAGATCCTGGACGCCGAGTTCATATTGCCCGATCGAGCTGCGATAGGTTTCAAACAGATCGTTGCGGCTGAAGGCACGCTCGAGCTTGGCGCAGCGATCGGCATCGATCGCGCGAATCTCGTCGAGCAGAAGGGGCTCAAATCGCCGCAGATCGGCATAGGATTCGACGCCGCTCTCCACGGGGATGGTAGAATGCGGCAGCGGCCCCTTGGGCGGCAGCTGTGCGCCGAATGACGGCGCAAGCCAACGTGCCGCCGCCTGCAACGAAATCTCAGCCAGTGGATACCAGATCATCCGCGTGCTCTCGGCATCGCTGCCCCTGATCGTCCTCGCCTCCGACGGCAGCGCGACCGTCTGGACCGCGGCACCGTTCCGCGCCCATTCGCCGGGCGTCGTGCCGACCATTTCGCAAAAGACGCGGTGGAACTGGGTATAGCTACCGAATCCGGCGTCGAAGGCGGCGGTGAGCAGATCGCCGCTTTGCGGATAAAGGATGTGGAAGCGCTCGAGCCGGGTGCGGTTGCGCCATTCGACAAAACCGCGCCCGGTATGCTCGACGAGCAGCTGCCCGAGATAATCCTGCGAGATGCCGCACATCCTGGCGAGCGCCGCGGCGCTGGGCGTTTCCGCGCTCGACCGCAATATCTCCAGCGTCCGGATCACCGCCGGATGCGTAGCGCGCTGCGGCGCGCCATTGGTGATGCGGCTTGCACGCCAGGCGCTGCGAAAGGCATATTCGAGCCCGGTCCGATAAAGCGTCGGCTCGTCGCTGTCCTGCGAGATATGCGCGAGCAGACGGTCGAGCGCGATGGCGTCAACGCTCGCCAGTACGCGGCAGGGTTGTTCGGCGACCTCGCGGACCAGCTCCTCGTCCAGTTCCTCGGGCGAGATCAGCGCCACCCACATGTCGAGATCGGGCGAGCGGATGAGCCGGTGCGGCTGCCCCGGCAGCAACCAGACGAGCGTGCCCGGGACGAGATCATGCTGCCCATCTTCAAGGAAATAGGTGCCCTTCCCGCTGATGATGAGATTGAATTCGAGCTGATGATGCGCGTGATCGGCCTGGTACATCACACCGCTGCCGGTACGCCTTATTTCGGTGGCAACCGAAAGAATATTCGCCCGCTCTCCCATATTTTGAATTTACAGTATGTTCCAATGGGCAACAAGTTGTTCGCTGTTTCACGCCGCGCAGTCATTCGGGATTCTGGCAAGAGATTGGCCCGAGAGTGGAAAGACGGAGGGCGGCGGGCGGCGCTAATCTCGGCCTTTCTCGATCATGAAAACCGCCCCCGCATCAGATGCCCGATACCAACAAGGCCGCCTTCGTCGGCGACGACATTTCCCAATTGCTCGCGCTCAAGGATGCGCTGGCCAGCGCGCAGGGAGCGGCGGTGAGCCGCGCCTTTTGCGCAATCGCCCATTCGCGCGGGATTGCCCAGATCGCCGCAGATTCAGGGCTTGATGCCGAGGCCATTCACGCCGCACTCGCCGACCCCGAAAAACCCGATCTCGCAATCCTTGCGCGCGTGGCGGATGCGCTTCACCTGCGATTGCGCGTCAGGGAGCGGAAGGATTCCGCCGGCTGGTCGCTCAAGCGGGATTGAGCGTTACCCGCCCCAGGGTTCGAGAACCAGCGTCTGCCCCTCGACGCGCCAGGCCTTGAGCGTCGACAGAAAATTCATGCCGATGACGTTGGTGTCGCCGAAGGCCGGAGCGGTCACGATCCGCAGGTCGCGTGAACGGATCGGGCCGACAGCGAACTCGGCGACGCGCGCGGGCTGGGCCTGCACCTCGCCATTGGCGGTGTTGAGCAGTTGTGGCATCGCGCCCGTATCGACCTCGACCCCCGCCTTGCTGACGAGGCCAGTCGACAGGGCAGTTGTCGTCGCGCCGCTGTCGATCAGGAAGCGCTGCGAGACGCCGTTGACGCTGGCATTGACCCAGAAATGCCCGTCGTCGGACATCGGGATGCGCAGCGTGTTACCGACGGTCTGGCTGCCGACAAGCTCGCCCGCAATGCGATGCCAGGCCGAAGCGATCGCACCGCGATAGCTGACGACCAGCAGCGCGCCGGCAAAGATCGCGATCCAGAGCGCGATCAGCTTCAGCGTCTGCCCGATCGGCAACCGCCGCGCGATCAGGCCGCTGCCGACGAGGATCAGCGCGCCGATCGACCATACGATCTGGATGGAGTCATTTTCGCTCAAACCCATATGTCCAGCCCGTCATGCCCCGGAATGACGCGCTCGGGCAGTTTCGCCGCCAGCGCCTGATAATCCATCGACTGATCCATATGCGTCAGCACGGCAAGCCCGGGCGCGATGTCGCGGATGGCCGCCAGAGTCGTCGCGAGGTCCGAATGAGTGGGGTGCGGCCGTTCGCGCAGGGCGTCGACGATCCAGAGGTCGGCATCCTCGTATGCGGCCAGCATATCGTCAGTTATAATATTAAAATCAGTTGAATATACAATTATTTTATCATTGTGAGCGAAGATCAGGCCGGCCGATGTGATGCTGCCATGCGGTTGATCGATCACCGCAACCGCTATATCTCCGATCATCACGCTGTCTGGTAGCACGCGCCCTTCGACTGTGGCCGGATAGCCGCCCCGCCCTTCGAACGCATAGGCGAAACGCGACGCCAACGACGCGAGCGTGTCGGGGCGCGCATAGCCGACGACGGGGCGTCCTGCTGCGTGAAAAAGCTGCCGAAGATCGTCGATGCCGTGGCAGTGATCGGCATGGTCATGGGTCCAGATCACCGCATCGACTGCCGCTACATGAGCGGCGAGTAGCTGTTCGCGCATATCGGGCGAGGTATCGACCAGAATGCGCGTCGTCGCGCTCTCGACGAGGATCGACACGCGCGTGCGTCGGTTGCGTGGCTCGGCGGGATCGCAGCTGCCCCAATCATTGCCGATGCGGGGAACGCCGGAAGAGGTGCCGCATCCGAGGATGCGAGCCTTCACGCGCTCGCCTTCGCGAACAGGGCGTGGAAATTGCGGCTGGTCTGCGCGCCCAGTTCCTCGACGGTCACGCCGCGCAGACCAGCAAGGAAGCGCGCGGTATCGGCGACAAAGGCGGGCTCGCAGCTCTTGCCGCGATGAGGCACCGGCGCGAGGAAAGGCGAGTCCGTCTCGATCAGCAGTCGGTCTGCAGGAAGCCGCGCGGCGGTCTCCTGCAGATCGCGGGCGTTCTTGAATGTCACGATCCCCGAGATCGAGATATAAAATCCCAGATCCAATGCTTTGTCGGCAAAAGCTCCACTGGCGGTGAAGCAGTGGATGACGCCCGGATAGGCCCCCTTCCCCATTTCCTCGGCCATGATCGCCGCTGTGTCGTCCTCCGCATCGCGCGTGTGGACGATGAGCGGGAGACCGGTCTCGCGCGCGGCAGCGATATGCGCGCGAAAACTCGCCTGTTGCCGATCGCGATCGCTGTGGTCGTAATAATAGTCGAGGCCGGTCTCACCGATGCCGATGACGCGCGGATGCGCGGCTTTCGCCACCAGCTTGGCGGTATCGACATCGTGATGCGCGTCCGCCTCGTGCGGGTGGATGCCGATCGTGGCCCAGACGTCTGGCGCGCGCTCGGCGGTGGCGACGACGTCATCCCATTCGCGTTCGCGGGTCGAGATGTTGAGCATCGTCGCGACGCCAGCGGCGCGGGCGCGGGCCAGCACCGCATCCTGCTCCTCGACGAGGCCCTTATAGTTCAGGTGGCAATGGCTATCGATGAACATAGGGTCTAGCTGGCGTCTTCGGCCGGCAATTCAAGTTTCGGGAAAACGGGCGTCGGCGGCGCGAGCGTGAAGCCCGAGGCGGCAAGGCGATCGTGCCGGCCATCGTCGATCAAGGAGGCGTGGTTGCGCTCTTCGAACGGCACGCCCATCTGATCGAGCAGCGCGGTGGTACCAGCCGGGATAACCGGGGCAATCGCGATCGCGAGCTCGGCGATCGCGCGGTAAAGCGTCGCCAGCACCGCTGTCATGCGATCGGGATCGGTCTTGCGCAGCGTCCAGGGTGCCTGCGCATCGATATACTGGTTGCAGGCGAAGACGGCGCGAATCCAGGCGTCTATGCCCTGCGCGAGCGCCAGATCCTCGAATGCGGCAGGCAATTCCTCGGCGCAGGCGCGGCGGACGAGCGCGAGCAGCTCGGCATCGGCCGGATCGGCCTTGCCGCCGACAGGGACTTTACCCTCGCAATTCTTGACGATGAAGGCGAGCGTGCGCTGCGCCAGATTGCCAAGACTGTTGGCGAGATCGGCGTTCACGCGTGTCACGATCGCTTCGGCCGAATAGCTGCCATCCTGCCCGAAGCTCACTTCGCGCAGCAGGAAATAGCGCAGCGCATCGACGCCGAAGGCATCGGTAAGATCGAGCGGATCGACGACGTTGCCGAGCGACTTCGACATCTTCTCGCCGCGATGGAGCAGGAAGCCGTGGCCGAACACCGCCTTGGGCAACGCGATGCCGGCGGACATGAGGAACGCCGGCCAATAGACTGCATGGAAACGAATAATGTCCTTGCCGATCACATGGAGATCGGCCGGCCAGAAATGCTCGTATCCCGCAGCCGGGTAACCCGCGCCGGTCAGATAGTTGGTCAGCGCATCGACCCAGACATACATGACATGGCCCGGGCTGTCGGGCACCGGCACGCCCCAATCGAAACTGGTGCGCGAGATCGACAGGTCCGACAGACCGCCCTCGACGAAGCGGATCACTTCGTTGCGGCGGCTTTCGGGACGGATGAAGCCGGGATTGTCGGTATAATGTTGAAGCAGCCGGTCCTGATAGGCCGAGAGGCGGAAGAACCAGCTTTCCTCGACGGTCCATTCGACTGGCGTGCCCTGCGGCGACAGGCGGGTGCCCCCTTCGCCGCCGACAAGTTCCTTCTCGTCGTAAAAGGCTTCGTCGCGGACCGAATACCAGCCTTCATAGCGGCCCGAATAAATGTCGCCACTGGCAACCATCGCGCGCCAGATCGCCTGGCTTGCGGCATGATGATCGGCGTCGGTCGTGCGGATGAATCGATCGTAACTGATCCCAAGGCGATCATCCATTGCCTTGAAATAGGAAGACATTTCATCGGCAAGTGCCTTTGGCGTAACACCCCGGTCACGTGCCGTCTGCGCCATCTTCAGCCCATGTTCGTCGGTGCCGGTTAGGAAGCGCACCTCACGCCCCATGAAGCGCTGGAAGCGCGCGATCGCATCCGCGGCGATCGCTTCATAGGCGTGGCCGATATGTGGACGGCCATTGGGGTAGCTGATCGCGGTGGTGATGTAGAAGGGCTTCGCCATGGCCTCAGCCTTTAGCGGATGGCGCTCCGGGGGCAAGGCCGGCGACGAGCGTGCCGAGTTCGAAGGCCACGGCCTGCGGATCGAGCGCGAGCGGCTGGGCGCTGGCGGCGAGCGAACGTGCGGCTTCCCATGCCGCTATCGTTTGCGCCAGCGCCGGACCAGAGCGCCGGGCAGCGAGATCGGCGATGAAGGCCGGCGCACGTTCCAGAAAAGCCTCGAAGCGTGGCTGGGCCGCCTTGGTCGCAAGCGCACGCGACAGAGCGGAGCGTTCGGCGTTGGTGGGATCCCCCTCCCCGGCCAGCCGCGCCAGCGCGGCGTCGAGGCCGGCTATGTCGAGACCGGCGAAGCGCAGCGCCATGCCCGGCGATCCTTCCGAGAGCGCGACAAGCGCATCGACCTCGCCATTGTCGGCATCGGGAAGCCGGGTGCGGATCACCCGATCGGTCTCGGCCGGGGACAGCGGCTGGAAGCGAAGCACGCGGCAGCGCGAACGGATCGTCGGCAGCAGGCGGCCCGGCGCGTGGCTGACGAGGAAGAAAATCGTGTTGGCCGGCGGCTCCTCGAGATTCTTGAGCAGCGCGTTGGCGGCGCTGCGCTCGAGATCGTCGATCGCATCGATGAGGATCACGCGGCGATAGGATTGGGACGGCGTGCTGCCGAGCAGCGGCTGGAGCGCGCGGACCTGCGCGATGCTGATGTTGCGCGCGAGATCGTTGCCCGTATCGCGCGGCAGGCGCTCCAGCAATTTGTAGTCGGGATGGCTGCCGGCAGCGATCAGCCGCGCGGTCGGATGATCTTCGGGTACCGCGAAGCCGGGCGCTCCGGCCATGGGCAGCGCGGCATCGGCAAGCAGCCACTGCGCCGCCAGCCGCGCGAACAATCCCTTGCCGATGCCGCGCGGGCCTGCGAGCAGCCAGGCGTGATGGAGCCGGCCGCCATTCGCTGCCTCGTGCAGCGCCAATATCTGTTCGGCATGGCCGACGAGCGACGTCATGACGTCAGTCCGTCGAGCGCGGCAAGTAGGCGCTCCGTGACCTCTTCCTCGTCGCCGCTGGCGTCGATCACGCGGAAACGCGCGGGTTCCTGGTCGGCAAAGCGCCCGAGCAGCGCCGCGACGCTGGCATGATAGCCGGCATCGCGGCCGCCGATCCGGTCGACGGTCCCGGCGTCGCGGCGATCGGCGCGCGCGGCCGCTTCGCCTGCGGGGAGCGCCAGCAGCAGCGTCCGGTCAGGCAGGAGCCCGCCGCTGCCTATGCGGTGGAGCGCCAATATGTCGGCATCCTCGATCCCGCCCGCGCCCTGATAGGCGCGCGAGCTGTCAATGAAGCGGTCGCAGATCACCCAGGCGCCGCGTTCCAGCGCCGGGCGGATCGTGCGCGCGACATGATCGGCGCGCGCGGCGGCGAAGAGCAGCGCCTCACTCCGGGCGTTCCAGCGGCCGCCATCGCCTTCGAGCAGCAACGCGCGGATCGCCTCGGCCCCCGCCGAACCGCCGGGCTCGCGCGTCAGCACCACCTCGGTCCCGCGCGCCTCCAGCGCCGCGGCGAGCCGCCGGGCCTGGGTGGACTTGCCGACCCCCTCCCCGCCCTCAAGCGAGATGAAACAGCCGCTCAACGCCCGAAGAGCGACATGAGGCCGGCCCAGGCGCGGCCGAAGAAGCCGGCCTCGGCAACGTCGCTCGCGGCGACCAGCGGCATCACCTGCGGCGGGGTATCGGGCGTCGAAACCACGAGATCGGCGATATGGTCGCCTGCCTTGATCGGCGCCTTGACCGGGCCGTTATAGACGACCTTGACCTGCATCGCGCTCGCGGCGCCGCCGGGAAGCGTCACCGCCAGATCGCGCGGCGCGACGAGACCGACCTTGTTGACGCCGCCAAGCTGGACCTCGGCCGTCTCGACCTCGGCGCCCTTCTTGAACAGCGGCTTGGACGTCCAGGCGCGGAAGCCCCAGTCCATGAACTTCACGGATTCGGAAATGCGATTGTTGAAGGTGTCGAGCCCCGCGACGACCATGACCAGACGGCGGCCATTCTGCTCCGCCGATCCGGTGAAGCCATAGCCGGCTTCTTCGGTGTGGCCGGTCTTGAGGCCGTCGGCCCCCTGCACGCGGCCCAGCAGCGGATCGCGATTCGCCTGGGTGATGGGATCGCCCGCACCCAGCGTCTTGCCCCAGGTGAACGAGGTCTGGCTGTAGAATTGCTTGTACAGATCGGGGAAGTCACGGACCGTGGCAGCGGCGAGATGGGCCAGATCGCGCGCGGTGGTGTAGGTCACGCCATTGTCGGGCCAGCCGTTCGACGTGCCGAAATGGCTGTTGGCCATGCCAAGCGCCTGGGCGTGGCGGTTCATCTCGGCGACGAAGGCGGTTTCGGTGCCGCGAATGCCTTCTGCCAGCACGACGCAGGCATCATTGCCCGACAGGGTGACGATGCCGTGGAGCAGATCCTTGACGCTGACCTGCTCGCCAACCGACAGGAACATCGTCGAGCCGGCGGCCGGGCCATGCCATTTCTGCCAGGTTTCGGGGCGGACGGTGAAGGTCTGGTCGAGCTTCAGTTCGCCCTTCCTGATCAGATCGAAGGCGACATAGACCGTCATCATCTTCGCCATCGATGCGGGGGGCATCCGGCGATCGGCATCCTTGGCATAAAGCTCCGCGCCAGAGGACAGGTCCTCCATATAGGCGATCGGTGCCGTCGTTTCGAAGGGCGGAGCGGCCGCAATAGTCGGCGTGGCGAGAGCGATGGTAAAAAAAGAAGCGGTAACAAGAGCTTTCATGTCAGGCCTTCAACAATATCTGAAAATCAATTGATCGCCTCGCCGACGATCGTCGCATCGCGATAGCCTTTCGCGACGACATCCGCCAGCGAGCGTCGCGCTGCGGTGGGATCATAAGGCCCCAGCCGCACACGCCAATAGCTGCCGGCCGCCGAGGCCAGCCCGCCGAGCGACGCCGCAAGCCGCTCGGCATTCGCCTTGCTGGCGAAGGTGCCGACCTGAACGAAGGCGCGCTGGAAGCCGGGGCGGATCACCGCCGGCACGCCCTCGCCCACCGGCGCGAGCGCGCGATCGGGGCGCGTTGCGAGGCGGCGGCGGAGCATGGCGAGCTGATCGAGCGCGACGCGCGGGCGCTCGCCCACCTTGCCGCCGCGCATCAGGGTGCGCTGCTCGTCCACCGAAGCCTCGACGCGGCGCACGCGGACGGCGGCATTGCCATGCCCCTCGATCCCCAGCTGACGTGCGGCGCCGCGCGACAGATCGATCAGCTTGCGCCGCGAGAAGGGGCCGCGATCGTTGATACGCACGAGAATGGTCCGGCCGGTGTCGAGCGCGGTGACCTCTACATAGGACGGCATCGGCAAGGTGGTGTGCGCGGCGCTGATTCCGTCGGGATTGAAGCGTTCGCCGTTGGACGTGCGGTTGCCCTTCACTTCCTCGCCATACCAGCTTGCCCAGCCCACCTCGTCATATTCGCGGACGTCGGCCGGGTGATAGGCGATGCCGCGCACCATATAAAGATCGCCGACCTTGATCGGCTCGGCCACCGGCGTGCGCGTCGAGACGCGCGTGCCGGCCGATTGATCGCGCCCCGCGACGCCGCAGCCGGCGAGGAGGAGAAGGAGCAGAAGCTCAGCGCGCGACCGCATCGGCCAGCAATCCCACCGAGAGCGCGTAGAAGTTGGAGCAGTTATAATCGAGGATGACGCGGTAGTTGCCGGTCAGCAGATAGGCGGCCTGGCCCGGGCCGTCGGGTTCGAGCAGGCTCGCCAGCTCGTCATCGCGCGGCCAGGCGCTCGATTGCGGCACGATGCCCTTGGCGCGCCATTCGGCGATGGTCAGCCAGCGGCTGTGGCGATCATGCACGCGCGGGCAGCGGGGCGATTTTGTCCTGGATGCGATCGCGGCGCGATCGAGCGAGGCAGGCACGTTGACCGCGATCCCCCATGGCTCGCCCGCCCGCCAGCCGGCGTTGACGAAATAATTGGCGATCGAGGCCAATGCGTCGGGCGCGCTGGTCCAGATATCGATGCGTCCGTCGCCATCGCCGTCGCGCGCGAGACGCAGATACACGCTGGGCAGGAATTGCGGATAGCCCGTAGCGCCTGCCCAGCTTCCCTTCAGCTGATCGCGCGACACGCCGCGATCGATCATCTTGAGCGCGGCGATGAACTCGGCGGTGAACAGATCGCGGCGGCGCCCATCATAGGCCAGCGTCGCGAGCGAGCGGAGCAGATCGAAGTCGCCGGTATAGGCGCCGTAATTGGTCTCATGCCCCCAGATCGCGACCATGATCGATTCGGGCACGCCGGTTTCGCCCTCGATCCGTTGCAGCTGGCCGCGGACGGCGCGATATTTGGCCTGCCCGCGCGTGATGCGATCGGCATCGACATGGCGCGCGCGATAAGGAGCGAAGGCCGGAATAGCCGAGGCCGGCGCATTGGGATTGCCCCCCGGCTGCGACTGATCGAGCTGGACGACGCGCGGATTGAAGCTGAGCGTCGGCAGCACGGCATCAAGCGTGCGCGGCGTCACGCCCTCGGCCAACGCTTGCGCGCGCAGCCTGGTGATGAATGTCTGGAAACCAGCCTCGTCCTGCGCCGCAGCCGGCGTTGCCGCCAGCATCAGGCCAGAGACGAGCGCCGCAAAAAATCTGCCCATCGCCCTCCCCTTGAGCGACCCACATTGCCACAGCGAGCGAGCCGATGACACTCGCCTCATCGCATGGCAGGCACAAGAGGCCGCGCGCCTTTTCGCTTTGCCATAGCGCGCGGTGACGATATTGCGCGCGGCCATAGGGAAGCGTGGCCGAGTGGTTGAAGGCTCTCGTCTTGAAAACGAGCATGCGAGAGATCGCATCGTGGGTTCGAATCCCACCGCTTCCGCCATTTTTAAAGAATTCGGCATCCTTCCCGGGCTTGCCTCGACGCGGCAACGCGCTCCAAAATGAGCAAGCGTGATCAATAAGCTGCGACATCGAGCGCCTAGACGGGCGATGCGCATCCGAAGCGCAGCCGGAGATGGGATGATCCAATGGCCGTCCGCCGTGTTCTTCTGTACTTTGCCTGGAGTCGCCCCGGCGAGGCTGGCGCCCCCTATCCCGTCATAGACGACCGCTTTCCGGCGCTCTTCGAGCTGCGTCGCCTTTTCTATCCCGCGTTCGAGCCGCTGGCGGATCCGGCATCGACCGACCAGGGCATTGCCGGCTTCCTCGATCATGTCCAGAAGCCCAATTTCGCTGCCTTCGCCGAGCAGATGGGCGCCGAGGCCGGGCGCGCGACCATCCAGATCGAGCGCGTTGCCGACGACGGATTCGTCACGGCGCTCGATGAAGCGATATTGTCGCGTGTTGATACCGTCGTCGTGATCAGTTTCGACTCGTTCAGGACGGGGCAAAGCGCGACCGAAGTCGAAGTCGCTGCCGTCCGTCAGTTTCTCCAGGATCCCAACCACCTCATCTTCGTCTGCCCGCATCACGATATTGGCGAGGCGAACGACGTCGCGGAGGAGTCGCTCGCCGAGCAGCGCGTGGCCGAGCATCGCCACCATGGCGACAAGGCGATCCCGCCGCGACAAGGCTTTGGCGGCTTCGCACGGTCCCTGCTCGCCGGCCTTGGCGTGCCCGTCGAAAACCGGTTCGGGCTTCATCCCGCAGCCGAGGCCGATGGAGCGCCGAGCCCTGTCGACGCGGAGCGCGGGCTGGATCGGCTTGGCCTTCTGGACGGCGTCGATACCTTCAATCTCCATGCCCATCTGCCGCAGCTCGAACGGATCGGTGACGGTATCGAACGGCTCGACGTGCTTGCCCGCCAGCGCATCGACATGGCGGCACCGCCGCACCCCTTCACCGCCGACGGTCGAGACCGGTTCGACGCGCTGCTCCAGTCGACCGAGGCAGCGTTCCCCGGCACCCTGCTTGTCTGCGACACGACCATGTTCAGCTCGACCGTGGGCGGCCTCGAAAGCCTCGGCCGGTTGTGGTCGAACATTGCGCGGCGGCCGATGCGAAGCGCGAGCTGAGCGAGACATCGGGCGCTGGATTTCCCCCGGCGTGGCGAAAGCGTCCGGATTGGCCGCTATATGATTGATGCGGGTCGGAGCGCAGGTTACATCCCTTGCGGGTTCACGGCGCAACAGTGGGGTAAGTATATGCGGCTGAAATCCATGGCTGTCTGGGTTCCGGCTTGCTTTTTTGTGTCAGGGTGCGCACGGCGATCGGCGCCCACGCTCAGCCTGTTCGGCGCCTATTTTCCGATCTGGATCCTTTGCGGGATCGTCGGCGCCGCGGCCGCGCTGGCGACGCGTCTGGCGCTGGTGGCCAGCGGCCTTTCCGAAGCGATTCCAGCGCAGCTTCTGCTTTGCGTGGCGGTCGGCGTGATCGCCGCCAGTCTCGCCTGGCTCTGGCTGGGGCAATAAGCGATGGAAGTCGCCGGCCAACGCCGCACCCGCAACGCTGCAAAAATCGCCGTGCTCGTCATCGTCCTGATCGCGATTGCGCTGCTCGCCTACAGCCTCGACCGGTCGAAGCGCTATCCGTCGACCGACGACGCGACGATCGACGCGGAGGTCGTGCATGTGGCCGCGGCGGTCGGCGGTCGGATATTGAAGATCGCGGTCGCCGAGAATGCGCATGTCCGCCGGGGCGATCTGCTGTTTCAGATCGATCCTCTTCCCTATCAGGCGGCGGTCGAGCAGGCACAGGCCGAGCTGGCGCTGGCAAGGGCCGCGCTCGGCACGCAGGGGCGCGCCGTCGCGACGCAGCGTTCGGGGGCGACGATCGCCACCGATCAGGTCGGCCGCGCCGCCGCCAATCAGGCGCTCGCCGCGCGCACGGTCGCACGCCTGAAGCCGCTCGCCGAAAGCGGTTACATCCCGCGCCAGCAGCTCGATCAGGCGGAAGTAGCGCTGCGCGACGCCAATACTTCGCTGGCGCAGGCCCGCGAACAACAGTCCGCAGCGCATACCGCGATCGACACGGTCGCGGGCGCGACGGCGGCGGTGCAGGCGCGCGAAGCCGCGCTGGTGTTGGCGAAGCGAGCGCTCGCTGACACGACGGTACGCGCGCCGCACGATGGCCGGGTGGTCGGGCTCGCCGTGCTGTCCGGCGAGATGGTCGCGCCCTCGCAGTCGCTGTTCACGCTCGTCGCGGATGAGGAATGGCATGCGGTGGGCAATTTCCGCGAAGGCGCGCTGCGGCATGTCGCGCTGGGCGATTGCGCCACCGTCTATTCGCTGATCGACCGCTCGCACGCGATCCGCGGCAAGGTCGACGGCATCGGATCGGGCGTGCTCGACACTGATCGGGTCAACCTGCCGCGTTCGGTACCTTATGTCGAAAAATCGCTCAACTGGGTGCGGGTCGCGCAGCGCTTCCCGGTGCGCGTGAAGCTCGACGGCCCGCCCGCGCAACTGATGAAGCTGGGCGCGAGCGCCGTGATCGAAGTGCGTCATGGCGCAGCCTGCCGCTGACCAGGGAAGCGGCGCGCGCGCGGCGCTTTCCCTGTTGCTGGCGCCGACGCGCGACCGCGCCGAACTGGCCTTCCGGCTGGCGTTGATCTGCGTGCTGACGACCTTCGTCGCCCAATATTACGGCACCCCCGATCCGGCGCTGACCGCCTATATCGTTTTCTTCCTCAACCGGCCCGAGCGCACGACGAGCCTGATCTTCAATCTTGCCTTCGCCGTGCTGATCTCGATCGTCATCGGGCTGGTGCTGCTGCTTGCAATGCTCGTCGTCGACGCGCCCGCATGGCGCGTCGTCGCAATGGCGATGACCTCGATCTTCTTCCTCTTCCTCGCCTCG
The DNA here is from genome assembly GCF_058790595.1 of Sphingomonas sp. EU05-FHT14C10. NCBI lineage: Bacteria > Pseudomonadati > Pseudomonadota > Alphaproteobacteria > Sphingomonadales > Sphingomonadaceae > Sphingomonas > Sphingomonas sp. EU05-FHT14C10. The sequence goes on from NZ_JBYTEN010000001.1 coordinate 253,898, forward strand.
GCCAGCAAACTGCGTCCCATCGGCGCCATATTGGCGATGATCGTCGCTTATGCGCTCGATCTGCTCGGCTTCGTCCCATCCGGCGACCTGGCGACGCGGGCGCTGCTTTACGCCTGGCTGTTCGTCGGCATCCCGGCGGGCGTCTCGCTGGTCGTGAACCTGCTCATCGCGCCCGCGCCGCGTCGCCTCGCCGAACGCGGGATTGCCGATCGCCTCCGCGCGGCCGCCGCAATGCTGCGCGACCCCGCCGATGGGCAGCGCCAGCGGTTTGCGCACTACCGCGACGAAGGCGCCGGCGAGATACTCGAACGCCTCCACCTCGCGCATGTCGAACGCACGATCGCGGCAGACGCGGCGCCTCGCTTGACGGCCGCCGCTTATTCCACCGCCACCCTGTTGCAGCAGGTCGACGCAATCCGCGCCGAGCCGGGTATCACGGCGCGGTGGCGAGACGAAGCGGCGGAAACACTGGAGGCGATGGCGCGCGCATTCGACAAGGGCGGTTATCCGGTCGGAATCACGCCGCCGGCGGGCGGTGATGACCTGCCTGCGGATTCGCGCGCGCTGGTCCGGGACTTCGATACCGTGCTGCTTCATTTCGCCGATCCCGTGCCCGAGGCGCAGGCGTCTGAAGCGGCGAAGGCCGGCTTCTTCCTGTCCGACGCCTTCACCAATCCCGAGCATCTCCGCTATACAATCAAGACGACGGCGGCGGCGATGCTCTGCTACTTCCTTTATGTGTTGCTCGACTGGCCGGGCATCCATACCTGCCTCATCACCTGCTACATCGTCGCGCTCGGCACGACGGGCGAGACGGTCGAAAAGCTCAGCCTGCGCATTCTGGGCTGCCTTGCGGGCGGCGCGATCGGCACGGCGGCGATCGTCTGGGTGATGCCCGCGCTCGATTCGATCTGGGGGCTGCTGGCCGTCGTCTTCGCAGGCGCGTTGTGCGGCGGATGGATCGCCGCCGGAAGCCCGCGCATCGCATATGCCGGCTTCCAGTTCGCCTTCGCCTTTTTCCTCTGCGTGATCCAGGGCGCCGGCCCGGCCTTCGACCTGACGATCGCGCGCGACCGGGTGATCGGGATCCTGATCGGCAATCTCGTCGTCTACCTGATGTTCACGCGCGTCTGGCCGGTCAGCGTCGCGCAGCGTATCGAGCAGAGCTTCGCTGCCTTGCTCGACGCGCTCGCCGCCTTCGCGCGCCTGCCGCTCGACGCGCGCCGGCGAGGCGCGCCGGCCATCCATGCCCGGTTCGCCGCGCTGCGCGGCGATCTTGCGCTCATTCCCTATGAGCCCGCTTCGGTGCGCCCGCCCGCCGACTGGATCGCCCGGCGCGACGACGCGCTCGACGCCGCCGCCGCGCTCGAACAGCCGTTGCTGCTCGACGACGATGCGCGTTTCTGGACGCCGGCGGCAGCGCAACTGGAGCGCCTCGCTCGGCATTCGGGCGACCGGCCCGATCCCCCACCCGCCCAATCGGCACCCCGCCCCGTAAATGGTCGCCAGCGACGCGCGCGCGACCAGCTCAACCTGTTGGAGACTGCTCTTGCCGCGCGCGCCTGATCCCCTCGTCATGTCGACGTGGCTCGCCGCGCTGGCGGCTGCCGCGCTGGCGTTTCCGACATTCGCGGCAGGGCGTCATGCCCAGCAGGCGCCCGATGCGCCGGATCGGCCATGGCGTCCGGATACCGCCGCCAACGGCGAAATCATCCCCGGTAGCCCGGCCGCGTCTTCGCCGCCCGTGTCCGCCGGCTATGTCCTGCCGACCAACGAGACGCTGGCCACGCTGCCGGCGGAACCTTCGATCGACAGGGCGCGCGTATACGATCTTGCCGACCTGATCGACCTCGCCGAATCGCACAGCCCGGCGACACGCGTGGCGTGGAACGCCGCGCGCGAGGCTGCCCTTGCCGCAGGCATTGCGCGGAGCAGCTATCTGCCGCGCCTGACGGCAACCGCGCTCGGCGGCTATCAGGCCTCGCATGGACGCGCCTCAGCGCTCGGGCTCAGCGCCGGTTCGGACAATTCGGTCGGGGGCGGCGTCGCCGCGCTTTCGCTGCAATGGCTGCTGTTCGATTTCGGGCAAAGGCGGGCGATCGTTGAAGGCGCCGATCAGACGACGATCGCTGCGGATATCGGCTTCACCGCCGCGCATCAGACGCTGATCCACCAGGTCAGCCTCGCCTTCTACGCCCACGCGGCCGCCAGGTCGCGTGCGGCGAGCGCCACCCGATCGCTTGCCGACGCCCAGGCGGTCCAGCAGGCGGCCGAGCAGCGTTACAAGCATGGCATCGGCACGGTGATCGAAGTCGCGCAGGCAAAGCAGGCCACAGCGCAGGCGCGCCTCGCCGAAGTGCAGGCGAGGGGTGCGACGGAAGATACTTATGTCGATCTTCTCGCGGCCGTCGGCATTCCGCCGCTCATCAGGATGTCGATCGCCGATGCATCCGGCCACAAGCTGACCCCGGCACTGGGCGACGATGTCGACAAGGTGATCGCGTCGGCGCTGGGACGGCGGCCCGACGTGCTGGCGGCCTATGCTTCGCTCAAGGCCAGCCAGGCAGGCGAGCGGGCGGCTCGGGCGGAATTCCTGCCCAAATTCTTCGTTTCGGCGAACGGCACCTATGCCGGCGGCGATCTGTCGCTCAGCGGGCTGCCCGCGATCGGATCGGGGGACAGCCCGACGCTCAATATCACGAATCGGCGGCTGGGCGCGACCGTCGTCGGCGGAGTCACCGTTCCTCTGTATGACGGCGGGCGACGCAAGGCCGCGCTCGAACAGGCCCGAACGCGCACCGATAGCGCGCGCGCCACGCTCGACCGCGTCAGGAACGACGCGATCCAGCAGATGGTGGTGGCGAACAATGCGCTGCGTACCAGTCTTGCCGCGCACGAAGCAGCCGGCGAACTGCTGGTCGCAGCGCAGACGACCTTCGACGCCGCGCTTGCGGCCTATCGCAACGGCGTCGGCAGCTCGACCGATATCATGCTTGCCGAGCGGCAACTGCTCGAGGCGCGAAACGCATACAGCGACTCCTACAGCATGGCGCTATCCGCCGCCGCGACGCTCGCGCTGGCAAGCGGCATACTGGGCACAAGCCCGTGATTTAAGCCACGCGCGTGCCGCGCAACACCGTTCAAAACAGCGCATCCCGGTCCAAGAGATTCGGCGCTCGCATATCTATGCCGTGCACAGGCCATGGTCTCGGCGGACAAACGTTTCCCCAAAGACAAGAGTTGCGTCATATATCGGGAAGAATCAGATGTTGGCGCAATGCGCTTGCAACGTTCTGGGGAATTATTCCGCCGGCACGCACAAGTATCTGTAAACCGGTAAATCTGATTGGCGACATCGATGATAGCGACATCGCACGTACATCCTGCGCTGAATCGCAAGCTGATCTCGATCGACGAGATTCTCGACGCCCGCCCGCAACGCCCCACCGTCACCAGCCGCAATCGGGGGTGGGACGGCGTCATTGTGGATGTCCACGCTCCGCGTGTCGATTGCGCCGAAAGCCATCCGGGCCTCGATCACCATCTGATCAGCTATTGCGCCTCAGGTAGCGGACGGCTCGTTCAAGGCCGCGCCGGAACGGTTCACGAGAGCCTGATATCGTCAGGGGTCTCGCTGGTCATGCCCGCTGGCTATGATTCGACCTGGGAAGGCGATTCCGCCACGTCGGCGCGCCTGCGCGTGCCGGCGGCGCTCGTTACCCGAGCCGCCGAGCAGACCGGCAAGCGTTGCGTTTCGCAAGTCGAGATCCGCAACATGTTCGAAGTGCGCGATCCGGTGATCGAGCGGCTGGCGCTGACCTTGCTGGCCGAGATGGATATGGAGCCGCATCCCGCGCAGGCGCTGATCGTCGATGCGATCTCTGTCGCGATCGCCGCGCATCTGCTGCGCCGCTACAATGCGTTCGAGGCCCCCGAACGGCATGATCCGACGCCGCTCGGCCGGGTGGAACTGGCGCGGCTGACGAGCTTCATCGAAGATAATATCGATCGCACCATCGGCCTTGCGGATCTTGCCGCCGTCGTCAACGTCAGCCGTTTCCACTTCACCCGGCTGTTCAAGCGCAGCACCGGCCACACCGCCAGCCAGTTCATCGAACAGTGTCGGGTCCGCCGTGCACAAGCGCTGATCCGCGATACCGATCTGCCGCTCGCCCAGATCGCGTTGATGACGGGCTTTGCCGACCAGAGCCATTTCACGCGCCGATTCCATCGGCAGATGGGCAGCACGCCGGCGGTCTATGCGCGCGAGATGGGCCGCCGCCGGTCCGTTCGTCGCAACTGACCGTCTTGCAACGGGGGGATGCAATGCGGCTGACCAGACGAGTAGAGATATTGATCGAGTGCGACCGCGCCATGATCTTCGATATATTGGCGGACCTCCGCCACTATGGCGATTGGCTGCCTCATTCGCTGGTTTTCAGGGGGGCGAGCGCGATTTCGCCCGGTCCGATCGGCGTTGGCACGACCTATGTCGAAACCAGCCCCTGGGGCACGCGCCGGGGCGTGATCGCGGCGATGGACCGTCCCGATCGCATTGCATACCGACAGCCCATGACGCTCAACCCTCGCTGGCTGGGCACGATCATCGTCCGGGTCGAGGACAGCCTGATTCCTGCCGGGCGTTCGACGCTTCTGCGACGGGATCTGCATTTGCGCTTCCGCGGGATCGTCGCGCTCGCGGCCCCCGTCGTCACGCGGTCCTTCCTGTCCGAGATCGCGCGGATCCAGAGGCGGCTGAAATCCCGTATCGAAGCGCTGGCGCCGCCCGCTGCGGAGGAAACGGAAAAGCTGGCCGATCACCCTTCGCGCGGCCGCTGAGACAATCCCGTTCCATCCCGAGCAACAAGCCTCAAGCAAGGAGGCGCTTGCGCATTAGGATGCAAGCGGGGATTTGTGAGGGATGCCATGGCGAAGCATGTCGCGATCGCACGACTGAGATCGTCAGGCGCCGCTGGCCGACAAAAAAACATATCGTCCGGATGAGATCGGGCATGTGCTGGGCCGAGGTCTATGAAGGCGCCTCGCTACAGTCGGAGGAGATCATCTTCCGGTCCTGGGCGCTGGACATCATGGCGCGGGTGCGCGGCGACAGCGAAGAGAGAAGAAACGGGACGGCATCGCGCCCGATCTTCGCAAAAGGCGTCATTGGCCTCGCTAACGCCGTCCTGATCGTCGATCGCGCCATGCCAGCCGAACTGGCGGTCGATCATTTCCAACCCGGCACCCGCCTGCCCGTCACGCTGCGCCTGTCCAACGCCAGCCCGTCCTTTCAATCCGACAGCATGCCCGACATGCGCGGCTTCGCGATGCGGCTCACGCTGCCGGGCGGTCATGTCCACGATCTGCTGCTCACCAACTGCCCCATCGCCTTTGCCCGCAACGCACGGCAATCGCGCGATCTCGCCCTTGTCCGGGCGGATGCCCCCGACATGTTTCTGGCGCGCATCGCGCAAAGCATGGGGGAAGGCGAGGCGCACAGGATCGCCCGGCAGATGAAGGCGTGTTTTCGCCTCTGCACGAGCCTGGCGGATGAGCGCTTCTGGAGCGCAGTCCCCTATTTGTGGGGCGAACAGCCTGCCCGTTTCGAGCTTCGACCGATGGCGGACACCACGCCGATCGAAAGCACATTGGACCATGGCGACGATGGACTCTCGCTCGATTTTGCCCGTCGGCTCGCGGTAGGACGGATTGGATATCGCCTCGCGATCCAGCCCTATGTGGATGCGGAGCGGACGCCGATCGAGGATGCGTCGGTCGACTGGCTTCCGGAGATTTCGCGCCCGGCCGAGATAGCGAGCCTGATCATTCCCCGGCAGAATATCGGGAGCGCCAAGGCAGAGGCGCTGCGCCGGCAAATCGACATGATGGCTTTCGATCCCTGGAATGCGCCCGCGCGCTTCCGCCCGCTCGGCAGCGTCAATCGCTTCCGCCGGATCATCTACGAGATGAGCGCGCAACGGCGCGCGACCGCCCAGCGCGACGCCCCGACGGCATGACGGGACAGCCCGCAACGCAACGAGGAGCGACGTACCGCAACATCGCGCAAGATTGCGGGCCGCCGATCCCATAGCCCTGTCGTCGGTTCTCGCGCCGGAACGTCGCGGGGATCGAAGCTATAACGCAACGCCGCCGCATCAGCGCGCGCGGGGCATCCTCTGGAGGTAAGAATGTCCAATAAAGTCTCGACTCTCATCATCGGCGCACTGGCGGCTGCTGGTGCCGTCGCCCCCGTCGCGGCCAAGGACTATACGCCGGCCCAGCGCGAAAAGCTGAAGGCCGATCACACTGCGCTGGTGAAGGCCGGCAAGGTCGAGCCGTGCTTCGGGGCCGCGCTGAAGGGCAAGAATGACTGCTATGCCGGCGCTGGCACCACCTGCGCCGGAACCAGCACAGTCGATTATCAGGGCAATGCCTTCAAGCTCGTCCCCAAGGGCACCTGCACCGCGATCAAGACCCCCAAGGGGCCGGGCAGCCTTTCCCCCAAGGCCTGACCCCCGAAACGCGATCGGGCGGTCCACCCCCGCCCGATCGCACCCGCCCCCTCTCGTCCGGACATATCTTCGATGGCGCTTTCGCCCGCGCAATCCGATCTCGCCCTGGTCGCTCTCGCAACCGTGCTGATGTGGCTACCCTACACGGTCGCGCTCATGGTGCGCGGCGGTCTTATGGCGGCGATGGGCAACCGCGATGCGACGCCGGCGCTGCCTGCCTGGGCCGAACGCGCGCACCGCGCACATGCCAATGCGGTCGAGAACCTTGCCGTGTTCGCGCCGCTCCTCCTCCTTGCAACGATCGCAACGCCCGATGCCCCGCATCTCGCGCCGGCGGCGCGCATCTATCTGGCTGCGCGCCTCATCCACTACGGCGTCTATGTGGCAGGCATCCCGGTCGTCAGGACCCTGGCGTTCGTGACCGGCTGGGGCGCCACGCTGGCGGTCGCCGCCGCGCTCCTCGCATGATCAACCGGTACGCCATGCCCGGCTGGCCTTCGCTCAGCGGCGTAGGCCTGAAGCCGCAGCATGTGCCGGCGATCCTCACCGAGCTTCCCGATATCGGCTTTTTCGAGATCCACGCCGAAAATTACATGGGTGCCGGCGGGCCACCACATCTTCACCTCAGGGCGATCCGCGATCATTATCCGCTGTCGATCCACGGCGTCGGCCTTTCGCTCGGCGGCGCCGGCGCGATCGACGAGGCGCATCTCGATCGGCTTGCCGGGCTCGTCCGCCGCTACGAGCCGATCCTGGTTTCGGAGCATCTCGCCTGGTCGTCGCACGATGGCGCCTTCCTCAACGATCTGCTCCCCCTTCCCTATACTCGCGCCTCGCTCGGGCGTGTCGTCGGCCATGTCGATCATGTGCAGGCCGTGTTGCGGCGGCGCATCCTGATCGAGAATCCGTCCACCTATCTCGGCTTTTGCGAAAGCGAGATGGCGGAAACCGACTTTATCGCCGAAGTCGTGAAGCGCACGGGCTGCGGCCTGCTGCTGGATATCAACAATGTCCACGTCGCAACGACCAACAGCGGCAGCGAGGCGCGCGACTATCTGGCGGCGTTCCCGCTCGAATGGGTGGAGGAAATCCACCTTGCCGGCCACGCGCCGCGTATCGACGCGAATGGCCTGACCTTGCTGGTCGATTCGCACGACCGGCCGGTGGCCGAACCGGTCTGGCAGCTTTATCAGGCCGCGATCGACCTGATCGGCGCGCGCCCGACGCTGATCGAGCGCGACGCCGATATTCCCGAATGGACCGAGCTTCATGCCGAGGCGCGACGCGCCGAGGCCTGCATGAGCGCCGTCGCCGCAGGAGCCCGCCATGCCCTCGCTTGCTGAACGTCAGGCCACATTCGCCCGTGCACTGCGCGATCCGGAAGCGCCGTTGCCCGCCGATCTGACGACACGGCGGGGGGCGGCGGAGGTCGAGCGCTTCGCCGTCTATCGCAACAATGTCGCGGTGGGCCTGATCGAGGCCCTGCGCGCTGGCTTCCCGGTGGTCGACCGGCTGGTCGGCCAGGAATTCTTCGGCGCGATGGCGCGCACCCACGCGCTGCAAAGCCCCCCTGCCTCGCCCGTCCTCCTCGCCTATGGCGCAGATTTTCCGGCGTTTATCGGCAGCTTCGAGCCCGCCGCCGCGATCACCTATCTCGCCGACGTCGCACAGCTCGAATGGCGTTGGCTTGAAAGCTATCACGCGGCCGACGCCGATTCGATGCCCGCCACGGCGCTCGGCGCCCTGCCTGCGGAGCGCTGGCCCGGCCTGCGCCTCATCCTGCATCCCTCCGCACGGCTGCTGCGCTTCGCCACCCCGGCGCTTTCGGTCTGGCGCCTTCATCAGGGCGATGGCCCACCTGCCGTCCCCGAAATCGAAGACAAAGTGGAGCATGCGCTGATCCTGCGGCCCTGTGCCGAGGTGGCCGTGCTCGACCTATCGATCGGCGCCTTCACTTTCCTGTCCGCAATCGCGGCCGGGGAAAGCATCGCCGACAGCATGCCCCGCGCGATCGAGGCCGAGCCCGGTCTGAATGTCACCGAAATGCTCCCCCGGCTGTTCGCAGCCGGGACTTTCGCAGGCTTCGCTACCGGCGAGCAAACAGGGATTGTGAAAGATGAACTTTAACGACGGACATACGGCTCGGGGCGACGGCCTGACCGCGCGCGCGGCGCAGACGCTCGGAGTCATTGGCAGCTACGCTGCACCGCCGGTGATGCGGATCGCGCTTGCGTTACCTTTCCTCCGATCCGGGCTGACGCGCTGGGATCCCTTCCCCACCCTGTCGCTGGGAACGCAGTTCCTGTTCGAGGATCAGTTCAAGCTGCACCTCTTCGGGCAACTCGTCGACCTGCCGTCGCCGATGCTGCTCGCCTATATGACGGCCTGTGCCGAGATCGCCCTGCCTCTGCTCCTTCTGCTCGGCCTCGCGACGCGCTTCGCTGCGCTGGGGCTGCTGATCATGACCGGCGTGATCCAACTGGTCGTTCCCGAGGGCTGGGCGAATTTCCACCTATACTGGGCTGGGCTGGCGCTGGGCGTCATGGCGCTGAGCGGCGGCCCCCTGTCGCTCGATCGCGCGCTCGCCTGGCTGTTTCGGTCCCGCTGAGCACGCAGGAGGCAGCCGTCCGCCAGATTCCCGGTCCGGCCTCGCACAAACGATATGCGCGCCATTCGGAGGGACGAATGGCGCGCATCGGTGCGTGGGCGCGGGCCGGGAGGGATTGGGCCAGCGCCCGAACTCGAGGCCGCTTACTTGCGGATGAAGGCGAGCAGATCGGGATTGAGCACGTCGGCGTGCGTGGTCAGCATGCCGTGCGGGAAGCCCTTGTAGATCTTGAGCTCGGCGCCCTTGACCAGCTTGGCCGAAAGCACGCCGGCATCCTCATAGGGCACGATCTGGTCGTCGTCGCCGTGGAGGATCAGCGTCGGCACGGTGATCGCCTTCAGATCGTCGGTGAAGTCGGTTTCCGAGAAGACCTTGATGCAGTCATAATGCGCCTTGGCCGCGCCTTGCATGCCCTGGCGCCACCAGTTGCGGATCGTGCCCTCATAGACTTTCGCACCGGGACGGTTGAAGCCATAGAAAGGACCGCTGGCGACATCGAGATAGAATTGCGCACGGTTCGCGGCGAGCGCGCTGCGCAGCCCGTCGAACACCTCGATCGGCAGACCGCCCGGATTCTTGTCGGACTTGACCATGATCGGGGGGACGGCGCTGACCAGCACGGCCTTGGCGACGCGGCCGGGCTTGGCGCGCGCGACATAGCGGGCGACTTCGCCGCCGCCGGTCGAGTGGCCGATATGGACGGCGCCCTTGAGATCGAGATGATCGGTGAGCGCCGCGACGTCGGCAGCATAAGTGTCCATATCCGTGCCGAGATCGGTCTGGCTCGATCGGCCATGGCCGCGCCGGTCATGCGCGATCACGCGATAGCCCTGCGCCAGGAAATACAGCATCTGCGTATCCCAGTCGTCGGCCGACAGCGGCCAACCGTGATGGAACACGATCGGCTTCGCAGTCTTGGGACCCCAGTCCTTGTAGAAGATCTCGGTGCCGTCCTTCGTCGTAATCATGCCCATGTCATGGTCTCCATTTGAATGTTGAAGCGCAGGAACGGCAGCAATCGCCGGCTCGGCAAGCGAAGCGAGAATGGCTGCGGCAGTCAGGCCGCCAAGCGCTGTGCGGCGCGTGACGTCCAGAGTGTGGCCAGTCGTTGAATCGGAGTCTTGCATCGTCATAGCCTGCCCTCCCCGAAATTCTTCGCCGGTCATCGGCGACGAAGGTGAAATTGGCACAAGCAGGCGCAGATGCCAGACTATATATTGGTATAGGTCGGTGGCGGACGAAATTGCGGCGCGGAATGACGCGCGCAGCCGAAGCGTCGCCATGGAAAGGCGACGTTCGCTGTGTAACCATTTTCCGAAGAAGGATGGCTCCCCGGGCCTGATTCGAACAGGCGGCCGTCCGATTAACAGTCGGATGCTCTACCGCTGAGCTACCGGGGAACGCTCTAGGCGAGGCGCGCCTATAGCAGCGGCTTTTCAGGAAAGGCAAGCCGGTCAGACCATAAATTGTTCCATGGCGATCCGATCGTCGAGCGCATGCTCGGGATCGAACAGCAGGCTGAGCGGGAGCGAATGGTCGATCGACACTTCGACGCTGGTCACGTCGCGCACTTCGCGCTGGTCGGCGACGGCGCTGACCGGGCGCTTCACGGGATCGAGCACGCGGAAACGCACGCGCGCGCTTTCGGGCAGCACTGCGCCCCGCCAGCGCCGGGGGCGGAACGGGCTGATCGGCGTGAGTGCGTGAAGCCCCGAGCCGAGCGGGAGAATCGGGCCGTTCGCCGAGAGATTATAAGCAGTCGAGCCGGCGGGGGTCGCAACGAGCACGCCATCGCAGACGAGTTCCTCGATCACGACGCGATCGTTGACCGTGACTTCGAGCTTGGCTGTCTGGCGCGTTTCGCGGAGCAGCGAGACCTCGTTGATCGCCGGCAGGCTGAAGTGCTCATCCTCGATCGTCAGGGCCTCCATGCGCAGCGGCGTGACGGCGAAACTGCGCGCGCGCGCCAGCCGCGCGTCGAGCCCGGTCGCATCATAGGCGTTCATGAGGAAGCCGACCGTACCGCGATTCATGCCGTAGACCGGTACGATTCGCCGCCGCTCGAGCATTTCGTGAAGCGTCTGGAGCATGAAGCCGTCGCCGCCGAGCGCGACGATCAGATCGGCCTCGCGTGGATCGACCCATTCGTAGCGCGCGCGCAGCTCTGCCTCGGCCGAACGAGCTGCATCGACCGGTGACGCGACAAGCGCGCGCTTCATCCGCCGGTGACGCTCATATGGCGCGAGACGGCCGGCCGCGCGCGATCGATGTCGAATTCGTGCCGGCGCGGCTTGGCGGCCATCGCCTGGTCGATCGCAGCGTCGAGCGCATCGACGCCGCCTTCGCGGAGTGCGGTTTTCAGGTCCACCCGATCCTCTTGCCCCAGGCACATATAGAGATGCCCGTTCGTCGTAAGCCTTACGCGATTGCAACTGTCGCAGAAATTATTGGTGAGCGGCGAGATGAAGCCCAGCCGGATACCCAGCGGCTCGACGAGCGAATAGCGCGAGGGGCCGCCGGTGCGATGCTGCGTTGGCAGCAAGGCGAATTGGCGTTCGATTTCCTCACGCACGCGGGTCAGCGGCAGGAATCGGTCGCGCCGGTCCTCGTCGATCCGGCCGAGCGGCATCGTTTCGATCAGCGACAGGTCGAAGCCATGCTCGCCGCACCAGCGCAGCATCGGCACGATCTCATCCTCGTTGACACCGGCAAGAGCCACCATGTTGATCTTGACGGCGAGGCCGGCGTCGCGCGCGGCCATGATGCCCGCCAGCACATCGTCGAGCCGATCGCGGCGCGTGATCCAGGCGAAGCGTTCGCGATCGAGGCTGTCGAGGCTGACATTGATTCGCTTCATGCCTGCCGCAACGAGCTCGGGCGCGGCCTCGGCGAGGCGCGAGCCGTTGGTCGTCATGGTGAGCTCGGAAAGACCGTGGCCAAGATTCGCGCCGATGCTCCGCGCCAGCGTCGCCATCCCGCGCCGGACCAGCGGCTCGCCGCCGGTGAGGCGAATCCTGTCGACGCCGCGGGCCACGAAACGATCGGCGATCGTCGCGATCTCTTCCAGCGAGAGCAACTCGGCGCGGGGTAGGAAGGTCATTTCCTCCGACATGCAATAGCGGCACCGGAAATCGCAGCGATCGGTCACCGAAATACGCAGATAGGTGATCCGGCGACCATAGCGGTCGACGAGCACATCGGTCTTCGGGGGCGCGACGGTCGCCATCCCGGTGAGGTAGGCTGTCGCATCGGCAGGGGCAAGGGCATTGGCGCGCGGGCAAAGCGCGGCTAGCATCGTTTCGTCTGGAGACCGAAACGTGACCGAGTTGCCGATCGCGCCCTTGCACAGTTCCGTCGGCCAGCCGCTCTTCATCCTGTCTTTCAGGCATCGCGACGAGCTGGCGGCTGCGGTTTCGCGCGCCGGCTGGCGCGCGATCGCCGCGCGGCGCGCGGCGGGGATCGAGCGGCGGTTCATCGGCAGCGGGGCGGCGATCGCCGTGGTCGACGCGCGGGGCGCGTTCGATGCGGGGGTAGAGGCGCTGCGTGCGCTTGCCGATCCGGCGCAGTCCAATGCCGCAGCTTTGCTCATCCTGCTATCGCGCGGCGACGTCGAGCGGCTCGATGAATGTCATGCGGCCGGCGCCACCCATTATCTCGCCAGCCCGTTCGGCGAGGCAGAGCTGGGTCAGGCTTTGCGCTTCGCCGAGCGGCATGCCGAGAGGATGGCGGCCGGCTGGCGCTCGTCGGGCGCGCCGGGCGCGAGCCGAAGCGAAGAGCTCAACTGGCGCCTGACCGGAGGGCGCATAATGCTGAGCGATGCGTTGGCGGGCGAGATCGGTGCGGTCTCGGCGCCACGGATGCTCTATACACTGCTCGATCCGCAAGGGCGAAGCGCCGCACGCGAGGCGCTGCGCCGGCTGCGCGACGGGGCGGACGCGACGGCCTTCACGCACCTGATGCCGGGCAGCGACGCCAGCGTCGCGCACCATCTCCACCGCCTGCCCGATGGCATCGCGGGCACGATCGAGCCGCTCGCGCAGGAAACCACGCCAGGCCGGCGTCACCGCGACGCGCTGACCGGGCTGGCCGACAGCGGCGAGGCGCGGCGCTGGATCGCCGAGGCGATCAGGCGTGGCACCGGGACGGGGCTGCTCCTCATTTCGATCAACCGTTTCGAGCTGGTCAACAGCGCCTATGGGCGCGCGGCGGGTGATGCCTTGCTCAAGGCTGCGGCGAGGAGGATCGAGCGTGTGGCGCTCGACGCCAGCGGGCGGCGGACTCTGGTCGCGCGCATGGCGGGAGCCGAGTTCCTCGTCGGCGTGGCGCCGGGCATGTCGGCCGAACGGATCGACCTGCTGGCAGGGGATATTGTCGAGGCGGTCGCCCGCCCCTTCATCTCGGGCGCGGATACTTTCGTGCTAGGTTGTCGGGTGGGGATCGCGATTGCCGACGATGACGGGGCCGAGGTTACCGGGCTGCTGCGCCGCGCGAGCGCCGCGCTGGCCGAGGCGAAGGAGCAGGACGGCGCGCCGATCCGGCGGCTGAGCGGCGACGAGGCGGTGGCGGCGGCGTGGGACGATGCGCTGGCGGTCGATCTGCGCCGCGCGCTGGCGCAGGACGAGATCGAGATACTCTTCCAGCCGCAGGTCGCGATCGCGACGGGCGAGATCGTGGGTGTCGAGGCGCTCGCGCGCTGGATTCATCCCACTTATGGCGAACTGGGCGCGGCAACGCTGTTCGCCGCCGCCGAGCGTTCGGACCATATCGTCGAGCTTTCCGACCATATCCAGCGGCGCGCGATCGCCGAGGCGGCGGCGTGGAACGGCGCGCTCGCGCGGCTGCGCCTGTCAGTCAACATCGTTGCGGCCGACATCGGGCGGCCGGGCTTTGCCGAGCATTTCCTGGCGATTGCGGATGCGGCGGGTTTTCCGCGCGTGCGGCTGACGGTCGAGCTGACCGAAAGCGGGCTGATCGACGATCTGAGCAGCGCTGCCGACCTGCTGGCGGCTCTGCGCGCGGGCGGCTGCCGCGTTGCGATCGACGATTTCGGCACGGGCTACTCGAGCCTTGCCTATCTGAAGGCGCTGCCGCTCGATTATCTGAAGATCGACAAAAGACTGTCGGAGGACATCACCGGATCGAGCCGCGACCGCGTGGTGGTGCGCGGCGTGATCGAAATGGCGCGTTCGCTGGGGCTGGGCGTCGTCGCCGAAGGCGTCGAGACCGAGGAACAGCTGGCGCTCCTCGCCGAGGAAGGCTGCACCTATTATCAGGGCTTTCTGTGCGCGGAGCCGCTCAGCACCAAAGCGCTGGCCGAGCTGGTCGAGCGCCCCCATCGCGGCCATTGACCAACGGCCGGGCTCAGCCCGGCCGTCATCATGTCAATCCGAGAACAGGTTGCGATAGCGGTAAGGCTGCGAGCGCAGATACTGGTCCGGCGCCTTGATCGTCGCCCCGAGATGCGCGGCAGCATGCCAGGGCCAGCGCGGATCGTAGAGGATGCCACGGGCGAGCGCGACGAAATCGGCATCACCGGTCGCGACGATCGCCTCGGCCTGATCGAAGTCGGTGATTAGCCCGACCGCCACCACCGGCGTGCTGACCGCCTGCTTGACGGCGCGGGCCAGCGGAACCTGGTAATTGGGCGAAACCGGGATGGCCTGGCGCGGATCGAGGCCGCCGCTCGACACATGAATGGTCGCGCAGCCACGTGCTTCAAGCGCCTTGGCGAAGGCGATCGTTTCCTCGATCGTCCAGCCGCCGTCGACCCAGTCGGTGCCCGATACGCGCACCGTGACGGGCTTGTCCGCCGGGAAGGCCGCCCGCACGGCGTCATAGACTTCGAGCGGGAAACGCATCCGGTTTTCGAGGCTGCCGCCATATTCGTCCTCGCGCCGGTTGGAGAGTGGCGAAAGGAACTGGTGGAGCAGATAGCCATGCGCGGCATGGATCTGCACTGCGTCGATTCCCAGCCGGGCGGCGCGCGTGGCGGCGGCGGCGAAGGCATCGCGGATGCGGATCATGCCGGCGCGATCGAGCGCGATCGGCGTCTCGTCGCTGCCCTCGAAGGGGAGCGCCGAGGGCGCGACCGTCCGCCAGCCATTGACGTGGCTCGACGGGATCTGCTCCCCGCCCTTCCACGGCAGATCGGTCGAGGCCTTGCGACCGGCGTGGGCAAGCTGGATCGCGATCGGCATGTCCGACCAGCGGCGGATGCTTTCCAGCGTACGCGCCATCGCCGCTTCGTTCTCATCGCTCCACAGGCCGACATCGGCATAGCTGATCCGGCCTTCGGGAAGCACGGCCGTCGCCTCGATGGTCAGCAGCGCGGCGCCCGAAAGCGCGAGGTTGCCGAGGTGGATGAGGTGCCAGTCGGTCATCGAACCGTCGACGGCCGAATATTGGCACATCGGCGCGATGATGATGCGGTTGCGGAGGGACATTTTTCCAAGCCCGAAGGGCGTGAACAGAGTCGGTTGCGGCATGTTGATCTCCGAGGGGGAAGAGCTGGGGCCGGCCGTTCAGGCCAGCCCCGGGAGGGGGGCTGCGGGATTGACGAGGCCGGCTTCGCGCAGCTCGCGCCAGAGGTCGGTCGGAATCTGCTCGGCAAGCGCCGCGCTGTCCTCCGCGATGCGGCTCGGGCGGCTGGCGCCCGGGATCACCGCTGCGACGGCGGGGTTGGCGAGCGAGAATTGCAGGCCTGCGGCCTTCATGCTGATGCCGTAGCGATCGGCGATCGCCTTGATTCGCGCGACCTTGTCGAGGATCGCGGGGGTCGCCGGCGCATATTCGAAATTGGGTCCGCCGACGAGCGCGCCCGAGCTGTACGGGCCGCCGACCACGATGCCGAGCCCGCGTTCTGCGACCCTGGGCATCAGGCGCTGCAAAGCGCGGTCATGATCGAGCAGCGTGTAGCGCCCGGCGAGCAGCGATCCGTCGGGGCGCGGCCCATCGAGTTCGAGCAGAAGCTCGATCGGCTCGACGCGATTGACGCCCAGCCCCCAGGCCTTGATCACGCCTTCGCCGCGCAACCGGTCGAGCGCCTTGAACGCCCCCTTGCGTGCGCTTTCGAACATGCCGAGCCATTCGTCGCCGTAAAAATCCTGCGCGACGTCATGAACCCAGACGATATCGATATAGTCGGTCTTCAGCCGCTTCAGACTATCCTCGATCGAGCGCAGCGTCGCGTCTTCGGAATAGTCGTTGACCACCTTGTTGGGGCGGCCGTGCTTGAAGACCTCGCCTTTCTCGCCATTGTCGCGGCCGCCGGCATCCTCGATCTCGTCGAGCACGACGCGGCCGACCTTGGTGCTGATCACATACTCGTGCCGAGGGCGGGCGGCGAGCGCATCGCCCATGCGGATTTCAGCGAGGCCAGCGCCGTAGAAGGGCGCATTGTCGAAATAGCGGATGCCGTCGTTCCACGCCGCCTCGACCGTCGCGAGCGCTTCGGCCTCGGGAATGTCACGGAACATGTTGCCCAGCGGAGCGGCGCCGAAGCCGAGCTTGCCGGGAAGGATATCCTTGAGTGCCATGATGATGATCCTTTGCTTCAGGCGACCGAGGCAGCGTCGAGCACGAAGGCCGTGCGCGCCGCGAGGTCGCCGATGTGGGAGAGATAGTTCTGGAAATGGGGTGTCGCCCGGTGGCTCGCCACCGCACCCGCATCGGCATAAAGCTCGTCGAGCAGGAAGCGGCTGGCGTCCGCCTGATCGCGCCACAGATCATAGCGGAGATTGCCGGGTTCGGCGCGCGAGGGTGCGAGCATCCCGTCCAGCAATGCCTTCAGGGCGTCCGCCTTGCCGGGAAGCGCTTCAAGTACCGCCACGATCTTCACATTGGTCGTCATCTTGCGCCTCCCATTGCCATGTGCCGGGTCGGCGGAGCGCCGGCGAAGCGCCCCGCCTGTCATTCTTGTCCTCATGCGCCCACGCGCTTCGCGTCGAGGGCCTCGATCAGCTTCACAGCGATCGGGCGATCCGAGCGGGGATTTTGCCCGGTGATGAGCTCGCGGTCGATTACTACCTTAGGTTCGAAATCGACGGCACCGGTGGTCACCTCGCCGCCCGCTGCGCCCAGCGCATAGGGCATGTCGAAGTAGATTCTGGCGTGGAGGATATGATCCTCGACGACCTTTTCCTCGGTCGCGGAGAAGACGGTCATCCGGTAACCGGCATATTGCCAGCCCTTCGCCCACAGCCTGGCCTTTTCGATGTCTCCGGCGATCAGCGCGGCGCGAAATTCGCGGGCGTGCGGCATCGCCGCCGTGGTCGCGATCGGGCCGTGGCAGAGCAAGGCGGTCGGCTTCGCCGCTTCGTGGAAGTGGCGGAGGATTTCGCCAAGCTCGGCATCCTGCATCAGATCGACGACGGGCGCCTGCCCGCCGGGGACGAAGACGCCGGCGTAGGTGTCGAGCCCCTCGTCGATCACCTGGCGCAGCGTGCGGACCATATTCATCGCCGGATCATGGTCGAAATAGTCGCGCGCCTTGCGATAGGCGGCTTCGTCGCCCCTGAAATGGTCGGCCGAGTCCGACGCGGCGTCGATCGTCGGCCTGGCGCCGTTCGGCGTCGCCAGCACGACTTCGTAGCCGGCATCGACCAGCGCCATGGCAGGCACCACGGTTTCGTTGAGATACTGGCCGGTTTCACCCCAGCCGCCGCCCCGGACTTCGATCCGGGTGGCATTGGAACCGATCACAAGCACTTTACCCTTGGCCATCTGAGCCTCCTGCTAGTCTGCGTCCGAACCGGACGAGGACCAGATGCGCCTTGCCCACTCATTCCAGAAGTTTATTTCTTGGATTTTAGATATTGCCATGAGAGTATATCTCATGCGCTACGACCTCAATCTGCTGCCGATCTTCGTCGCCTTGATGGAGGAGCGGAACGTCACCCGCGCCGCCGAGCGGCTGGGGATGACACAGCCGGCCCTGTCCAATGCGCTCGCGCGGCTGCGGCTGATGCTGCAGGATCAGCTCTTCATCCGCGAGCGTTACGGCATCCAGCCGACGCCGATCGCAATCGAGCTGGCGCCGGTGATCGCCGACGCACTGGCGACGCTCGACGATGCAGTGCTGGGGCAGCAGGATTTCGATCCGGCGACCGCCGAGCGCCTCTTCACGATCGCACCCAATGGCTATGTCGAATATGTACTCGTCCCCGCGATCGTCGCGCGGCTGGAGGCCGTCGCGCCCGGCATCCGGCTGCGGCTGACGCCTTATGGCAACGACCTGACCGAGACCGGCGTGGTTTCGGGCACGACGGCGATGGCGATCGGGCGCTTCGTCGACCCGCCCGACAATCTCGTCGTCCAGCATCTGATGGACGACGGGCTGGAATGCGTCGTCCGCAAGGATCACCCCGGGATCGGCGACACGATCACGCGCGGGCAGTTCGAAGGGCTTCGCCATGTCAATGTCGTACCGCCGGGGCGGATGCGCGCGGGGCTGTTCCAGGCGCTGGCGCGGCAGGAACTGCGGCGCGATATCGCCTTGTCCGTCACCAATTTCTTCGCGGTCGCCGAAATGGTCGCCGTCACCGACTATTGCGCCACCCTGCCCCGGCTGATCTGCCGCAGGCTGGCGCATGATCCGCGATTGAAGCTGCTGGCGCCGCCGGTCGATCTCGGCTCCTTCCCGGTCGAGATGGCATGGCATGTGCGATACCGGCACGATCCCGCGCATCGCTGGCTGCGCGGGCTGGTCGCAAGCGTCGCGGCCGAGGTTTCGGCGGCACGCTGACGTCAGCCGGCTGAGCGCGGAGCGAACGGCAAAATCGGACCTCCCGCCTCACCTCCGGTTCCTGATCCCCGCCGGGCCGGTCGCCAGTCGATCGATCTGGCTGAGAAACGCCCTCAGCACCGGCGATGGATTGTCGGCGCGATAGCCGATCGCAAGGTCGATGGTGGGCGGCTCGCCCTTGAGTGGCCGGCTGACCACCGACCAGGGCAGCAATGGCTCGACATAGGCGGGGAGCAGCGCGACGCCGCGCGTCGAAGCGACCAGCGAAATGCCCATCGCGAAATTGTCGATATGGTGGCTCGGGGTGATCTCCACGCCGCTCCGCCGCAGATAATCGTCGACCACGGCGCGCAGGACATGCGGGACATCCGTGAAGCCGACGAAGGTCTCGCCCTCCAGATCGCGGGGATCGACCTCCGCCTCCCGCGCCAGGCGATGATCGCTGGGCAGGATCGCGACCAATGGTTCGTGGGCGACCACGCGATAATCGACGTCGGGTCGCTGTTCGACGCGAAGGAAGCCGAGGTCGATCTCGCCGCTCTGCAGCGCATCGGCAAGGTCGGGCGAGTAAAGGCTGCTCACCTTGAATTCGATGCTCGGCAGTTCGGCGCGCAGGATCTGCGTGACATGCGGCAGCCAGTCGACTTCCTGTCCGGTGAGGAATCCGACCGAGAATACCGCCCTGGCCGGGCGCGCGGCGCGCCGCGCCGCCTGCACCGCCTCCGCAGCCTGCCCCAGCGCCAGCCGGGCATGATCGAGAAAGGCGCGGCCCGCCGGCGTCAGATCGATCCCACGCGCGCCGCGCGTGAAGAGCTGGGCGCCGACCTCCAGCTCAAGATCGCGCAGCTGGCGGCTGAGCGAAGGCTGCGCGGTGTGCAGCCGCTTTTCCGCAGCGACCGTCAGGCTGCCCTCCTCGGCGACCGCAACGAAATAGCGAAGATGACGCAGTTCCATGCCACAGTCATGCCTGAGAGATATGGCTAGAGAGCATAGAAAGTCTTTCTCATCGGCGCAACGCCAGCCTATCTATCCGCCATCGAGATCAGGTTCAGTTCCACAAGGCATGGCTCCGCAAAGCGGATTCCGTGAGCGCCCATGCCCTGCCCGGCGCCGCCAGCCGCAAGGAGACATGTTATGACTTACACGCATGAAACCGCCCCGACCCAGTTCGTCGAGGCCAATGGCATCCGCTTCGCCTATCGCCGCTTTGGCAAGTCGGGCGGCGTGCCGATCGTCTTCAACCAGCATTACACCGGCACGATGGACTATTGGGACCCGGCGGTGACCGACGGCCTGGCCCAGACCCGCGAGGTCATCCTGTTCAACAATGCGGGGGTTTCCAGCTCGTCGGGCGAGACGCCGTCCAGCTTCCAGGAAATGGGCGCCAATGCCATCGCCTTCATCCGTGCGCTGGGTCTCGGCCAGGTCGACGTGCTCGGCATCTCGATCGGCGGCTTCGTCGCGCAGGAGATCGCGCTGCAGGGCGGCGACCTCGTCCGCAAGGTGATCCTGGTCGGCACCGGCCATCGCGGCAACGACATGACCGCCAGCCGCTCGAACGAGATCTTCGCCGGCAGCTATGATCCGCCCGAGCATCTGTGGCTCGCGGTCCATTTCTCGCCCTCCGAAACCAGCCGCAAGGCCGGGCTCGCCTTCCTGGAGCGCAAGTGGCGCCGCCAGGATCGCGATCCCGAGGTGAGCGCGCAGACCGTCGCCGCGCAGGGCGAAGCAATCGGCAAGTGGATCGCGCCGGAAGAAGAAGCTCTCGCTTACCTCAAGTCGATCACGCAGCCCGTGTTGATCGTGCAGGGCAGCAACGACGTGATCATCCCCACCGAACATTCGGTCACGCTCCAGCAGAACCTGCCGAATGCCCAGCTGATCATCTACCCGGATTCGAACCACGGCTCGATCTACCAATATCCCGAGCTGTTCGTGGCCGAAGCCAATCTGTTCCTGAACGCCTGACCCGGGGGTGCGCCGCGTGCGCGCCTCTCCCCTCCTACCAAGCAAAGGAATCTCGTCATGTCGAAATTGAACGGAAAGACCGCCCTCGTCACCGGCGCATCGCGCGGCATCGGCGCCGCGATCGCCAGGCGGCTTGCAGCGGACGGCGCGAACGTCGCCATCACCTACACCAAGGGCGCGGATGCCGCCGCCAAGGTCGTGGCATCCATCGAAGCCGCCGGCGGCAAGGCCGTCGCGTTTCAGGCCGACGCGGCCGACGCCAGGGCCGTGCAGGCAGCAGTCGAGCAGACCACCGCCCGCTTCGGCGGCCTCGACATCCTCGTCAACAATGCCGGCACTGCCATTCCCAAGCCGTTCGAGGAAACGTCGCTGGAGGAAATGGACCGGGTGATCGACATCAATCTGCGCGGCGTGTTCATCGCCACGCAGGCGGCGCTGAAGCATATTCCCGACGGCGGGCGCATCATCACCATCGGCTCCTGCGTGGGCGAGCGCGTGATGACCCCTGGCCTTGTCGCCTATTCGGCGACCAAGGGCGCGGTGAAGCTGTTCACGCAAGGCCTTGCCCGCGAAGTCGGCCCGCGCGGCATCACCGTCAACAATGTACAGCCCGGTCCGATCGACACCGATCTGAACCCCGCCGACCAGGAATGGGCCGAGCCGCAGATCGCGGCCACTGCGCTCAAGCGCTACGGCCATGTCGACGATGTCGCCGCGATGGTGGCGTTCGTCGCCGGCCCGGAGGCGGGCTACATCACCGGCGCGAACCTGACCGTCGACGGCGGCACCAATGCCTGAGGGAGGTCGAGCCATGGCCAACTGCAACGGCAAAGTCGCGCTCGTTACCGGCGCGTCGCGCGGCATCGGCCGCGCTGCCGCCCTCGCCCTTTCGCACGCCGGCGCGCATGTCCTCGTCCACTATGGCCGCAGCGAAGCCGAAGCCGGGGACGTGGTCGAGGCGATCCGTGCCGCGGGCGGCAAGGCCCAGGCAATCGGCGCTGATCTCTCCAGGCCCGACGGGCCGGCCGAGCTTGCCGGGAAAGTGCGCGCCATTGCCGGCGATCGGCTCGATATCCTCGTCGCCAATGCCGGCATCGCGAAGAATGCGAGCATCGAGGACACGACGATCGCGGATTTCGACGCCCTGTTCGCCGTCAACGTCCGCGCGCCCTTCTTCCTCGTCCAGCAATTGCTGCCGATCCTGCGAGAAGGATCGAGTGTGATCTTCGTCTCGTCGCTGGCGGCTCATGCCGCCGTGGGCACGATCGCCGCCTATGCCGCGACCAAGGGAGCGATCGACACGCTGGTCAAGCAGTTCGCAGCCCAGCTCGGCCCGAGAGGCATACGCGTCAACGCCGTAGCGCCCGGCGTGGTCGCCACCGACATGTCGAGCTTTGCGAAGACGGAGGAAGGCCGCGCCTTCACGCTCGGCATCCAGGCGCTGCAGCATGTAGCCCAGCCCGAGGACATTGCCGGCGCGATCGCCTTCCTCGCCTCCGACGCGGCGCGCTGGGTGTCCGGCGATACGCTGCGCGTCGACGGCGGATCGAAGCTCTAGACCCCGGCCGGGCGGCGCGGGCTTTTACCCATGGGCGGCCGAGTTTGGGGAATGGAGCTGTCGCGACCGACTCGCGCCGCCCGGCAGCGGGGGGCTTCCCCGACCATCACGCCGAACGCCGATACTGGAGCCAGCGCACGAGAAGGCCGGCGTTGACCAGCATCACCACGCCGTAAAGCGTCGGCGTGATCGCCAGCGACAGATCCTTCAGGATCGACAGCGTCAGCAGCGTCGCCATCGTCGCATTATGTACTCCCGCCTCGATGGCGATGGTCAGCCGATCCCTGGCCTCAAGCCCGATCAGCACGGCAAGCCCGAGGCCGATCGCCATGCCGAGCGCATTGAGCGTCCAGATCGCCGGCCCGGCACGGACGAGATTCGCGAGAAGCAGCGATGCGCTGGCGACCACCGAAAGGCCGATCACCACGATCAGCACGATCAGCGAAGCCGGGCGGAGATAGGGCGCCGCACGCTCGGCAAAGGCCGGGCTTGCCTTACGCAGCGCCATGCCCAGCGCGATCGGGATCACCGTCATGATCGCAAGCTGCGCCATGGTCGACAGGATCGAGAGCTTCGGCGCCGCGCCGCCGACATAGAGATGCTGCAGCCCCCAGCGGGCAAGGATGGGGATGGTGAAGACGGTGATCAGGCTCGACAGCGAGGTCAGCACCACCGCAAGAGCAACATTCGCCTTCGCCGCGAAAGTGATCGCGTTGGACGTCACGCCGCCGGGACAGATGGCGAGCAGGAACAGCCCCGCCGCCATCGGCGTGGGCAACGCGAACAGCCAGGCGACGGCCAGCGCGAGCGGCGGCATCACGACGAGCTGGGCCGTCAGCCCCGCCCCGACCGCCACAGGATTGCGCCCCGCCTCGGCAAAATCGGCAAGCCGCAGAGACAAACCCATGCTGAACATGATCGCGATCAGCCCGACAGGCACCACGAAACTGTTCACGAATGCCGAGATTTCCGGCGGCATAGCCCCATCCCCCGCCTGTCAGATGATCCAGAGAGCGCTGACATAGCCCAGAAAATTCGCGGCGAGCCAGCCCTTGCTCAATCGTGCATCGCGTGCGCGGCCGCGATCAGCTCGCTCCCCGATATGGCGGGGACGCCCAATCGCGCGAGCAAGCCGAACATCGCGTCCCACCAGCGATGGAAGGCGACAAGATCGCCCTGATCACGGACATAGGGCGTGTTGCCGGGGACCAGCGACGGCGAATGGAAAGCGAAGCTGAGAATCGGCACGCCTTCGCCCAGCATTAGGCGGACGGCTTCGGCCGCATCGGCAAAGGGCATGCCCTCGGGCGTCAACGCGACGCGCGACAGCAATTGCGCTCGCGCAGCCAGTGACAGGCCGAGAGGCAGCCTTGCGAGTGCGGCGTAGAGCCGCCAGCCCCCGCCCCGCAGCACGCCCGTCAGCGCGACGCCCAGCGGCTGGGCAAGCAGCGCGCCGTTCGTGCCTGCCCAGAAGGGCTGCGGCCCGAAACGCCTGAAATCGACCCCACCCTCGCGGGCATAGTTGAACAGGGGCCGCGGCGAGAGATCGAGCGCAAAACCTTGCCGCAGCAGTATCTCGGCGCTGTTCGGGCCGACGCCGTAGCGCCCTGCACGATAGATGACGGGACGCGTTCCGAATGCCGTGTCGATCCGCCCGGCGAGCGCGGCGATCTTCGCTTCCTCGTCCGTTTCGGGCAGCGCGCCGGCAAAGGTCGAACCCAGCCCTTCGGGCGGCGTGACCCAGGGATGCAGCTGCGCGCCGATCTCGGCACCACCCTCGGCGAGTGCTTCCGTGATCGCCGCCACGGCCTCCGGCGCATCGGCGACCGGATAGTCGACGAGATAGATGGGCCGCGCACCGGCATCGACGAGGCGGCGATGCATGGCGGGGATCGCGCGCGCCGCGCTGACGCCATAAGCCAGCCATTGCTGGCGCCGGCTCCAGTCGAATTCCTCTTCGGTGTCGATGCCGATCAGGTAGCGGCGGTGGAGCGCAGCGGGCAGGCGAGCGAGCCGGGCGGGCGGCGGCGGCAGGTCCAGCCTGCCTTCCCCCTCGCCCATGCGCGCCTCCTCCCTCAGCGCTGCCCCTCGCGCTCGACCGGGTTATCCACCGCGCCGGGCAGGATCAAGACGAACCGCTCCGGCTCGATCATCAGCCGCCCGCCTGCCGCCTCCGCAAGGTTGCGGACCAGCCTGAGCGCGAAGCCCAGGCCGAGCGCCGGCGCATCGGGCCAGTCGCCGTCGGGCGAGTAGCCGGGATCGAGCAGCGCCTGCTCGTCGCGCCCCAACATCGCGCGCGTCCGGCTCACCGAAAAGCGGATGGCGGTCCCGCCCGGCGCGAGATCGGCGACGATCGCCTCCCCCGACGCCGCGAGGCCGATCACCGCCGACAGCAGACGCGAGAACATACGATCGAGCGACAGCGCGTCGACACCCACGGCGGGCGTCGCGGGGTCGACCCGCAGATCGAGGTCGATCCGGCGCAACGCCGCCAGCGCGCCGCTTTCGGCCGCGCAGGCGCGAAGCGCGGCTGCCGCATCGGCGACATCTCGCTTGTCCCCCGTCAGATCGGCGCCGCTGTCGATCCGCGCCGCGACATCGAGATCGTCGACCGTGCCGAGCAGGCGCCGCGCGTCGTCGAGGATCGCCCCCGCCCGCCCGCGATAGTCCGCCGCCGCCGGCCCCAGCATCTGCTGGTCGATCATCTCGGCAAAGCCGATGATCGCGTTGAGCGGTGTGCGCAGCTCATGGACGAGCTGGCGGAGCGAATCGGCGGGCAGGCCTGAGCCATAGAGGCCATTCGCGATCGGTGCGGCGCGCTCGTCGGGGCGCGGACGGCGCGCGCCGCCGCGGAAGCCGCGGAAGCGCCCGCTGACGCCCTCGAAGAAAGGCACGCCCGAAATCTGCCATTCGCCGCCGGTCGCGCCGCCATGCGCCAGTGTCAGCCGCGCGTCGCGGAAAGGCGCGCGCCGCCGGAATGCGCCGGCGGCATGGCCGTCGACCCCATGATCGGCCTGCGCGGCAACGGCTATCGACACGCCGATCACTTCCTCGCGCGGCGCACCTTCGCTCCACTGGATCATGCCTTCGGCATCCGTCTCGAAGCTGAACTCGGACACGGTGGCGGCGGCGACGCGCGGTTGGGGCGCATCGGGCAGGGAATTGCCGGGCATGACCGGCTTGCGCGCCGCCCGCTGCCGGCGGAAGGCCTCGATCCGCGCAACGAGCTCGGCAATTTCGGGAACATGCGCTCCGGACGGCGACGGGGCGGGCTGCGCCTCGGGCGCCGACTCGACTGCAACGCTGCTCGACAACACAAGGTCGGCCGGCCCGAAGCTCGCCAGGGCGCGTTCCACGTCCGGACCGACATCGCGACGATGGCGCAGCAACGCACGCGCCGACGGCGACAGCGCCGGAATCAGCGCGAGCCATGCCTCCGAAGGCAGGATCGCACCGACCATGACCGGCGCGGCGATCCCCGCCTCGTCCTCCGCAAAGAAAGCGACGATGCGCGGATCGATCGCGCGGCCGCGCAGCGCAGCCGCCACGCCGCGCCGCCGCTCGCGCGGAACCGCGTCGCGCCACTGGCGCAGCAGATCGTAAGCCAACTCGACCGATGCGGACTGAGTGCCGCCGCCGTCCTGCGCAAGCAGATCGACAAGCTGCATCCACGCCGCAACGCGACTTCCGCTGTCGGCTACAGGTAGCGCCAGCACTGTCGCCAACCTGTCATCGAATCGCACGTGCCCCTCCCATCGAACTCAGGACCTCGAACGCGACCAATGCCGAATGGCCGATCCATAAGTCCGTTATCGGGCGTGCGACAGTGTTGTTTTTGATACGTCGCAATGTGGGACAATTGCTTTCTGTCGCAAGATTATTATTTTGTGTCCGAAGGGTCTTTTAGGAAAAGAACAAACCTATGGCACAAACCCAGCTCGATACGATTGATCTGCAGATTCTTGCCGCACTGCAAAGCGACGGCCGCATGACCAACGTCGATCTGGCGGCACGCGTCGGGCTCACTGCCCCGCCCTGCCTGCGCCGCGTTCGCGGACTTGAGCAGAGCGGCGTGATCAAGGGCTATCATGCCGCGCTCGATCCGATTCCCCTGGGCTATGGCATCAGCGTCTTCGCGCTGGTCAGCCTGCGCAGCCAGGCCGAATCGGACCTGAAGGCCTTCGAGGACCATGTCGCGCGCCTGCCCGAGGTGCGCGAGTGCCATATGCTGAATGGCGAGATCGATTTCATCCTCAAGATCGTCGCCGCCGACCTTCAGGCCTTCCAGAGCTTCCTGACGTCCCAGCTTACCACGGCGCCGAACGTGACCAGCGTCAAAACGTCGCTCACCATCCGCACGTCGAAGGACGAACCGGGCGTTCCCATTCCGCTCAGCCTGTAAGCGGCGGCGAAGAAATCCCGGGGCGCGAGGCCCCGGGATTCCGATCCGATCAGGCGGTCGGCTGCGTCATCCACTGCACCCAGAACTGGGCGAGGTCGGTACGCGCACCGGTGACCGCGCCGAACGCGGCCTTTGCCGCATCCTTCTGGCCGCCGAGCGCCAGCGCGATGCCGAGACGGGTGTTGACGATGTTGGCGTCGACGTTCCCCTTCGACAGGGCGAGCTTGTACATCTCGGCCGCGCGCGCATATTCGCCATAGCCGAGCAGCGCGTCGCCCGTCGACATCGCCGCCTTGCCGTCCTTGGCCGATGCAGCCGCCTTCTCCGACGCCGGCAGCGAGGCCTTGTCGGCCGCGACCTTGGGCGCCGCGATCTTGTAGATGTCGGCGATGCCCGGCGCGGTCTTGTTGAGCTTGCCTGCAGCCGCGCCCTCGTCGATCACGCTCACGGCCTCGCCCGGAAGACCGCGATCATTGGCGAGGTTCGCATATTCGAAATAGTCACGCTCGCTGGTGATCGCCTTGCTCACCCGCATCAGGCGGTAAAGATCGAGCGTCGCCTGATTGTCGAGCGCGCCGGTGTCGCGATAGATAACGAGCGCGCTGCGCCAGTTCTCGGCGGTCGGATAGGCGGCCACCTGCAGGCGGGTCCACTTGGCGACCTCGGGCATCAGCTTGGCCTGATAGGCGACAGAGGCGCCGCGCTTGTACCAATCCTCGGGCGCCTTCTGGCCGGCGGCTTCCTGCGCCTTGATCGCGCGCTCCAGCACCGCGAGGCCCGCGGGCACCTGGTTGAGCTTGAAGTTCGATTCGGCCAGCAGCGGCAGCAGGTTCGGATTGGTGTAGCCAAGGCTTTCCGATTCCGAGAGCTGCTTGATCGCGGTCTGATAGTCCTTGGCTTCGTAGGCACCGCTGCCTGCGTAGAAGAGGTAGCGGGGGCGATCCTGGACCGCAGCGGTCGAGCCGCTGTTGAGGACGTCGTTGATGCCCTTCATCTGCAGCGCCTTGTCGCCATTGGCCTGCGAGATCTGCAGCTCCATCTGGCCGACATAGAATTTCTCGTCGGGCAGCTTCGCCAGCGCCGCCGCTTCGTTCAGCTTGGCGAGCGCGGTGGCGGTATCCTTGGCAGTCATCGCCTGCTGCGCGGCCGCCATCGGCACGCGGAATTCCTTGCTCAGCTCGGGCTTGAAGTCGGACGCGCCGGCTTCAGCCTTCTCCTTCTTCGCGGCGAAAGCCGGGGCCGTCATCGGCCCGGCAAGAAGCGTGGTCGTCGCAAACGCCAGCGCGAAGGTGGAAATCTTCTTCATGATGCCTCCTAAAGCGATCCTGCAGCCGGACTGCGCGGCCTTCGCGCGCCGTCCTAAGCCCAGCATGCGAAGCGCACAAGTCGCCCTGCCGTTCCCTCGTCGCATGGCGGCGCAAATCGGGCGCGTCCGGGGCTTGTTTCAGGGGCGTGGGGGTGGCCTTCGCCCGTTCGATCGTCTAGGACTGACATCCTTCCGTAACACACACCGAAAGCCTTCCCGTTGACCGACGACGCGACCCTGCTCGCCGACCCTTCAGACATTTCCCCCGTCAGCATCGTCGACGAGATGAAGTCGAGCTATCTCGACTATGCGATGTCGGTGATCGTCGCCCGCGCGCTGCCCGATGTGCGCGATGGCCTGAAGCCCGTCCACCGGCGCATCCTCTATGCCAGCCAGGAAGGCGGCTTCGTCCCCGGCCGTCCCTATCGCAAATCGGCCAAGATCGTCGGCGACGTGATGGGCAACTATCACCCGCACGGCGACTCCGCGATCTACGATGCGCTTGCGCGCCTTGCGCAGGACTGGTCGATGCGCGTGCCGCTGATCGACGGCCAGGGCAATTTCGGCTCGATGGACCCCGATCCGCCCGCCTCAATGCGCTACACCGAAGCGCGGCTTGCCAAGGTCGCGATGTCCCTGCTCGACGATCTCGACAAGGACACGGTCGACTTCCAGCCCAACTATGACGGTTCGCGCGACGAGCCCCAGGTGCTGCCCGCACGCTTCCCCAACCTGCTCGTCAACGGCGCCGGCGGCATCGCGGTCGGCATGGCGACCAACGTCCCGCCGCACAATCTGGGCGAAGTCATCGCGGCGTGCCTCGCCTATATCGAAGATCCGGCGATCAGCGTCGAAGGGCTGATGGAGCATATTCCCGGCCCCGATTTTCCGACCGGCGGCCTGATCCTCGGTCAGGCCGGAACGCGCGCCGCCTATATGAATGGGCGCGGCTCGATCATCCTGCGTAGCCGGCACAAGGTCGAGGAAGGGCGCGGCGATCGTCGCTCGATCGTCCTCACCGAGATTCCCTATCAGGTCGGCAAGAACCGGCTGGTCGAATCGATCGCCGAAGCCGCCAAGGACAAGCGCATCGAAGGCGTCAGCGACATTCGCGACGAATCGAACCGCGAGGGCGTGCGCATCGTCATCGACCTGCGTCGTGATGCGACGCCGGAGGTGGTGCTCAACCAGCTGTGGCGTCACACGCCGGCGCAGTCCAACTTCCCGGCCAACATGCTCGCCATTCGCGGCGGCCGGCCCGAGACGCTCAACCTGCGCGACATCGTCGAGGCGTTCATCCGCTTCCGCGAGGAAGTGATCACCCGGCGCGCCAAGTTCGAGCTCGCCAAGGCACGCGAGCGGGCGCACCTGTTGCTCGGCCTCGTCATCGCAGTGACGAATCTCGACGAAGTGGTGCGCATCATCCGAGGATCGGCCAGCCCGGCTGAGGCCCGCGCCGCATTGCTGGCGCGCGAATGGCCGATCGCCGAGATCGCGCCCTATATCCGCCTCGTCGAAGCCGTCGAGCAGGAGATCGAAGGCGACAGCTATCGCCTGTCCGACGCGCAGGTGCGCGCGATCCTCGACCTGCGCCTGCACCGCCTGACCGCGCTCGGCCGCGACGAGATCGGCGACGAGCTCAAGCAACTCGCCGAAAGCATCGGCGAGCTGCTCGAGATCCTCGCCAACCGCGTCCGCCTTTACGAAGTGATGCGCGAGGAACTGGTCGCGATCCGCGACGAGTTCGCCAAGCCGCGCCTCACCGAGATCGCACCCGCTGCCGACGGTATCGACGACGAGGATCTGATCGAGCGCGAGGAGATGGTCGTCACCGTCACCCTCGGCGGCTACATCAAGCGCACGCCGCTCGACACCTTCCGCGCGCAGCGTCGTGGCGGCAAGGGCCGCGCCGGCATGGCGACGAAGGACGAGGATGCGATCACGGAACTGTTCGTCACCTCGACGCACAATCCGGTGCTGTTCTTCTCGACCCACGGCAAGGTCTATCGCCTCAAGGTCTGGCGCCTTCCCGAAGGCGGCCCGGCGACGCGCGGCCGCCCTATGGTCAATCTCCTGCCGCTGGCCGAAGGCGAGACGATCTCGACCGTGCTCCCGCTGCCCGAAGACGAAGCGGAATGGAGCCGCCTCCACGTCGTCTTCGCGACGGCGCACGGCAATGTCCGCCGCAACAGCATGGACGCGTTCGCCAACATCCCCTCGAACGGCAAGTTCGCGATGCGCTTCGAGGAAGACGCGACCGATCGGCTCATCGGCGTGGCGCTGCTCACCGAAGAGGACGACGTCCTGCTCGCCACCCGGCAGGGCAAGGCGATCCGCTTCGAAGGCACTGCGGTGCGCGAGTTCCAGAGCCGCACCTCGACCGGTGTGCGCGGCGTCACGCTGCGCGACGGTGACGAGGTGATCTCGCTTTCGATCCTCAAGGGTTTCGATGCGTCGACGGAAGAGCGCGAAGCCTATCTGCGTGCGGCGCCCTGGAAAGAGGGCGATCGCGAGACAACGCTCGATGCCGGTCGCCTGGCCGAATTCGCCGCAGCCGAGGAATTCATCCTCACCGTCTGCGCCAACGGCTATGGCAAGCGCAGCTCGGCCTATGAATATCGCCGCACCAATCGCGGCGGTCAGGGCATCACCAATATCGACAATCTGGATCGCAATGGCCCGGTCGTCGCCAGCTTCCCTGCGCATGACGGCGAGCAGCTGATGCTCGTCACCGATCAGGCCAAGCTCATCCGCATGAAGATTGCCGACACGCGCGTTATCGGCCGCAACAGCGCCGGCGTGCGCCTGTTCGACGTGGCGGAGAACGAGCATGTCGTCTCCGCCGCGCGGATCGATGAAAGCGACGAAGACGCCGAAGGCGACTCGCCCGAGGAATGAGGGGTGCGGCTCAGGCGCCCGTGCGGCGCCTGAGTCCCTCCACGCCGCCGATCGCGGTCAGCACCTGCCCTGCGACATAGCTGTACCAGACCGCGAACTGCAGGCCGTAGCTGGGTGTCAGCGGCCCCATGCGCGCGAAGATCAGCATGTCCGACGCGAGGAACAGCATCGCACCGATGCCGGTGCGATAGCGCGGAAAGCGGCTCATCCACGCCGTGCCCGCCATCGTCGAGACGAAGAACGCATAAAGAGCGACGCCGGGCGCCTGCCCACGATCGGTGGGCATAAAATAGGCGGCCACCACGGCGGCGGGGATGACGATCAGCCCCAGCGCCTTCTGGCTCGACGTCGGCCCGGGGCGGCGGTTGCGCCAATAGAGACAGGCGGCTGTCGCATGGCCCGCCATGAAGACGATCGCCCCGAGCGTCATGCTTTCGACCAGCACCATGTCGGCGATCGCATAAAGTGCGAACATGCCCGTCATCAGCCAACCATCGAAATCGCGCGCCTGCGTCGCAACCCACAACGCCAGCAGCGCAACCGTCAGGCCTTTCCAGACGATCGCGACGGCGGGCGACAATTCATGTCCCCAACCCAGCGGGTAAGCCAGTCCGGCGACGATCGCCAGAACGAGCAGAAGCCCCTTGCCCTTCATCATGCAAACAGATCCTCAACCTCGGCATCGGGCATTATTGCCCTGATCAGCAATGAGCGGTGGCACATCGCCGGATCGCGCTCATAGCAGAGCAAGGCCGCGCGTCGAGAGGCCGCAAGCCCCGTCATCACCGCCGCCTCCGCCTGCGCCTCGGGCAGGGCGAGCTGCCCGGCATAGACGGCTTCCAGCGTCGCCTTGTCGCCCTTGCGCGCCGCATCGCGCCCTGTCTTGGGCGTGCCCAGCGCTTTCAGATGGCGATAGTCGATCCCGGCGGCCGCCATTTCGGCAGCGAGCGCGTTCTTCGAAAACCCTGGTCGCCGCGAGCTTGTCACCGCGCGCACGTCGATCAGCAGCTCCACTCCCGCGTCTTTCAGCGCGGCGACCAGCTCGGGCACGGTCGCGCCTTCATAGCCGATGGTGCAGATTGTCGTGGTCAAAGCGCTCGCCTCCCTTCCCGACTATGAGTATCGGGCATGTCATGACTGACAAGGTACAAATCATCGGCGGCGGCCTCGCCGGTTCCGAAGCCGCGTGGCAGCTTGCCGAAGCGGGCATCCCCGTCCGCCTGTTCGAGATGCGCGGCAGTGGCACCATGACGCCGGCGCACCAGACCGACGGGCTTGCCGAGCTCGTCTGCTCGAACAGTTTCCGGTCCGACGATGCCGAACGCAACGCCGTCGGCCTGCTTCATGCGGAGATGCGCGCGCTCGGTTCGCTCATCATGGCCAAGGCCGATGCGCATCGCGTGCCGGCGGGCTCCGCGCTCGCCGTCGATCGCGACGGCTTCTCGCAAGCCGTGACGCAGGCGATTGAGAGCCATCCCAATATCGAGCTGGTCCGCGAGCGCGTCGACAGCCTGCCCGAAAGCGGCACGACCATCGTCGCGACGGGGCCACTGACCGCAGAGAAGCTGGCTGCCTCGATCGGCGTGGCGACGGGTGCGGACTCGCTTGCCTTCTTCGATGCGATCGCACCGATCGTCCACCGCGACAGTATCGATATGTCAGTCGCCTGGTTCCAGTCGCGCTGGGATAAGGTTGGCCCCGAGGGCGACGGCAAGGATTACATCAACTGCCCGATGGACCGCGAACAATATGGCGCCTTCCACCAGGGGCTGATCGACGGCGAGAAAGGCGAGTTCAAGGAATGGGAGCGTGACACGCCCTATTTCGAAGGCTGCATGCCGATCGAGGTGATGGCCGAACGCGGCTTCGATACGCTGCGCTTCGGCCCGATGAAGCCGGTGGGGCTCGACGATCCCCGCACTGGCCGCTGGCCTCATGCCGTCGTCCAGCTCAGGCAGGACAATGCGTTGGGTACGCTGTGGAACATGGTAGGCTTCCAGACCAAGCTGAAGCATGCCGAGCAGGTGCGTCTGTTCCGCACCATCCCGGGCCTCGAAAAGGCTGAGTTCGCGCGGCTGGGCGGGTTGCACCGCAACACGTTCATCAACTCGCCCCGGCTGCTCGATGCGACGCTTCGCCTCAAGGCGCGTCCACATGTCCGTTTCGCCGGCCAGATCACCGGCTGTGAAGGCTATGTTGAATCGTCGGCTGTCGGCCTGCTGGCCGGGCGCTTCGCCGCGGCGGAGCTGTCGGGTACGTCGCCCCTCCCGCCGCCTCCCGAAACCGCCTTGGGCGCTCTGCTCGGCCACATCACCGGCGGCGCGGACGTCGAGAGCTATCAGCCGATGAACGTCAATTTCGGCCTCTTCCCCCCGATCATGGGCAAGAAGACCAGGAAGGCCGATCGCAAGCTGCTCTACACCGATCGCGCGCGTGAGGCGTTCGCCGGCTGGCTTTAGCTTTCGTCGGCCTCGGCTGGCTTCTCTGGCGGGCAATCGCGGCGGACCGGCGTCTTGCGCACGACGCGCGTCGTC
Source organism: Sphingomonas sp. EU05-FHT14C10 (assembly GCF_058790595.1). Lineage (NCBI taxonomy): Bacteria > Pseudomonadati > Pseudomonadota > Alphaproteobacteria > Sphingomonadales > Sphingomonadaceae > Sphingomonas > Sphingomonas sp. EU05-FHT14C10. The sequence goes on from NZ_JBYTEN010000001.1 coordinate 287,426, forward strand.
GCGAACTCGGTGCGCGTCAGCACGCCTGACTTGTCGGCATCGGCGCCAGCGAACTTGTCGGTCGATTTCTTCGCCCATTCGTCGAAGCTGAGCTTGCCGTCGCCATCGGCGTCGAGGCGTGCGTAGGCCTTGCGCCGATTGGCGAGATATTCCTCGCGCGAAACGCCGTCGCTGCGATCCTTGTCATAACGATCGAAGCGCTTCTGCTCGCGCGTCCGCTCGTCGGCCTCGGGCGGAGCCGGCAGCCCGGTTTCGGCAAGCGCGGCGCCCGGCGCCGCCGGGATCGGCAGAGCGCCGTCACCGCCCTTGCCCTGCCACCAGAAGAATCCGGCCGCCGCCAGCAGCAACGCCGACGCGACCCCCGCCAGGAAACGCCCCATAGTCCCCTCCGCCCGTGCGAGCGAAAGGCTAGCACTCAATAACCGGAGAGGCGATGCCCGAGCGCGCGCAGCGTGCGAGCCGGCGATCCGCGCGTCCGCTCCTTACCTTCCAGGTCGCCCCGCGCCAGCACCGCCAGCGCCCCAAGCGCGCGAAGGTGGCGCGGCCAGCGCCCGGGCAGGCCGGAGATCGCGGCCCGCCCTGCCTGCCGCGCACGCTCCGCCGTCTCCGCATCGCTGACATGCCCGGCAAGGTCGGCCAGAGCCCAGAGTCCGCCTGCCTCGACGAACCGAACGTCCTGTGATCCGCCGAGCAACCGGGCGGCAATCTCGAACATCGCCTTGCCCCGTCCCGCCGCGTGATCGGCGATCGCCTCAACCGACAAAGGCAGCGGATCGAGCAGCGCTTCCCATCCGTCGATCAGCGGAACCAGCCGATCCGGCGCGACATGCGGCACCAGATGCGCTTCCACGTCGCGCAACAACGGCTCGGCGGGCGCGGGGCGCTCCGCCAGCGCCAGCAGCGCATCATGCCACCACGTCAACCGCATCCGCCCGACCAGCGGCTCGCTCGTCGTGCGCACCACTTGCGCCAGCGCTTCGTCGAGTCGCCACAGCGTCGCGAGCGCCGTCCGCACCTCCGCCGGCGCATAAACCAGCGCAAGCGCGCGATCGGGATCATAAATGACTGATTCGACTGGCATGACCGCAATCAAGGAAAAAAGCGCGTTAACCCTGCCGCTTCAACGGACATTAGCTGTGTTTGCTGCATGAGCGTCCACTGCGGAGGCACCTGCCTCCATGGAATGGGGTGGACTGCATGGCAAGCGGATGGATGATCAGGGGGCGCAGGCGCTCGCTCGGACGGCTGGCGTTCGACACGACGGGCAACACGCTCGTCATCGTCGCTGCCGCGCTGATGCCGCTGACCGCGCTCGCCGGCTCGGCCGTCGACATGGCGCGCCTCTATGTCGTCAAGGTCCGCCTGCAGCAGGCCTGCGACGCCGGCGCGCTCGCTGGCCGCAAGTTCATGATCGACACCAATTTCGACAGCAACGCGCAGACGCAAGCGCAGAATTTCTTCAGCAACAATTTCCAGCAGGGCTGGTTCAGCACGCGCAACGTGAGCTTCACGCCGCAGGCGACGATAGACGGGCAGATATCCGCCGCCGCGACCGCGACCGTGCCGATGGTGGTCATGCAGGCCTTCGGCCAGCAGGCCGTCGCGCTCAACGTCACTTGCCAGGCGCGGCTCGAGGTCGCCGATGTCGATGTGATGTTCGTCCTCGACACCACGGGGTCGATGGCGTGCGCAGCGTCCGAAAGCAGTTGTTCGCAGGCCAAGGTCGCATACAGCACGCCGTCCGGGCCACGCTATTATCTTCAGGAAAAGTCGACATCCAAAATCGTCGCCCTGCGTTCGGCGGTCGTGGATTTCTATAAAACGCTGATTTCCGCTGCTGATCCCTCGACGCATCTGCGTTTCGGCTTTGTGCCCTACACGTCGACCGTGAATGTCGGATATCAGCTGCCGAGTAACTTCCTCATCAGCGGCAACTACACCTACCAATCCCGGCATGCACTCTACAAACAGCAGGCGACCGACGGCACGACGCAAACGACGCGTAACGTTAGCAGCGCAACATGCAATGCCAGCCCCGGGACATATAATTATGCACGCACGCCGGCGACGGGCTATCCCGCCACATCGCGTCGCTCCACCGGCTGGGTCTCGAACAATGGCGGCACCTGCAGCTGGATCGAAACCAGCTATGCGCAGGTGTTCGATAAGTGGCAATATCAGCAGGAATCTTTCGACGTCACCGACTATGTAAAAGGCACAGTCGTCAATAATCCGGCCAAGATCGACGGCACACAAAGCCGGTGGGAAGGTTGCATCGAAGAACGCCCGACGACCGCATCGACGAGCTTCGATCTGAACGCGCTGCCGAGCGACCTCAATATCGATCTGGCGCCAACCAGCTATGACACACGCTGGCGACCGATGTGGCCGGATGTCATCTACTATCCGCCAAACACCAATCCGAGCGCAAACACGCCAACCGCAGCCACCAGTGGGAGCAATGGCGCAGCGCCGGGCGATGGAACCGACCCGACGAATAGCGGCCAGGCGCAAGGCTATGTTTCGTGTGGGCAGCAGTCGCAGCGCCTGCGAACGATGACCGAGGCCGAGGTCACCACATATGTGAACGGGCTCCGGACGACCGGTGGCACCTATCACGACACCGGCATGCTGTGGGGCGCACGCTTCATCTCGCCGACCGGCCCATTCGCGTCAGACACAGCAGCTTGGCCAAACCGCAACCCTCCGAGCCGTAACATTATTTTTATGACCGACGGCGCCATGGCACCCAATGAAAATATCTACGGACTTTACGGCTATGAAGTTCTCGACAAGCGCGTCTCGGGCGGCAGCTTTAGCTCGCTGACATCCCGCCATAATACGCGTTTTTCAACGATTTGCGAGCAGGCGAAAGCAAAAAACATCACGATCTGGGTTGTCGCTTATGCGCAGACGATGAACAGCCAGCTTCAGGGCTGCGCTTCGCCGAACAAGGCGTTTTATGCGGCCGACGACGCTGCGCTGAAGGCTGCCTTCAAGACGATCGCGTCGCAGATCGCCGAACTGAGGCTTTCGAAATGAACGGGACCATCCTCTCCGCGATCGCCGGCGATCGCCGCGGCGTCACCGCGATCGAATTCGGCATCGTCGCGCCGGTGCTTTGCCTGATGATCCTCGGGCTCAGCGACCTTGCCTATCAGTCCTATACGCAATCGATGCTCGAGGGCGCGGTGCAGAAGGCGGCGCGTGACTCGACGCTCGAAGGCGCAAGCACCAATATCGACACGATCGACCAGGCCGTCGCGGATGCGGTGCACAGGGTCGCGCCCGGCGCGGAGGTGAAGCCGCTGCGCAAGAGCTATACGACCTTCTCCAACATCAAGCCCGAGAAGTTCACCGACAGCAACAAGAACGGCGTTCGGGATGCCGGTGAATGCTATGACGATGTCAATGGCAACGGGCAGTGGGATTCCGATCCCGGCAAGACCGGCGTCGGCGGTTCCGACGACATCGTCGTCTATCAGGTGACGGTCAACTACACCCGCATCTTCCCCATGGCCTCGATGCTCGGCTGGTCGCCGACGCAGACGCTGGTGGCGAAGACCGTGCTCAAGAACCAGCCCTATTCCACGCAATATCTGCCGACGGTGGTGACACGATGCAATTGATCCAACGGACGTTGCGCGGCTTCGCCGCCGAAATCAGCCGGTTCCGCCGCGACACGAGCGCGCTGGCGCTCATCGAATTCGGCTATTCGCTACCGATTTTCGTAGGCGTCGGCATGTACGGCCTCGAGGTCGCCAATCTCGCCCAGGCTAATCTGCGCGTCAGCCAGATCGCGCTTGCCCTGGCCGACAACGCCTCGCGCGTGGGCGTCACCAGCACGCTCAACACGCAGCAGATCCGCGAAGTCGACATCAACGACATCCTGCAGGGCGCCCGCCTGCAGAGCGCCAATCTCGATCTCGCCAATCGCGGCCGCATCACGCTTTCGAGCCTTGAGCTGAACGCGGACGGCGGCCAGTGGATTCACTGGCAGCGCTGCCTGGGCATGAAGAAGGGCGCCAACTACGACTCGTCTTACGGCAAGGCGGGTGACGGAAAGACCGGCACGGCGGTCCAGGGCATGGGGCCCGTGGGCGGTATCGTGACGGCACCGCCGCTGAGCGCGGTGATGTTCGTCGAGATCAACTATGACTATCAGCCGGTGATCGCGCAGTGGCTCGTCGGCCAGCCGCGCATCCAGTATGTCGCCTCCTTCGTGGTGCGCGACAAACGCGACCTCGATCAGGTCACGCCTTACAAGGCGACTGCAGCCGGTGGCGACGCTGCCGGCGGCGTCTGGAACCCGTCGCCGAAGGAAACGGCGATGACCTGCGACAAATATACGACCTGATCGGACGGGGGAGCCTTAGGCGCTCCCCCCGCCCCCAAAGGCCGGATCAGCGGTAGCAGACCGCCTTGGCCGCCTTCACGACGCGATCCGCGTCGATCAACGCCAGCTTCTCGAGGTTCGCCGCATAAGGCAGCGGCACGTCCTCGTCGGTCACGCGCAGCACCGGCGCGTCGAGGTCGTCGAAGCCCTCGGTCATCGCGATGGCGATGATTTCCGACGAGATCGAGCAGGTCGGCCAGCCTTCCTCGACCACGACCATGCGATTGGTCTTGGCAAGCGACTTGAGCACCGTTTCCTTGTCGAGCGGACGCAGCGTGCGCAGGTCGATCACTTCGGCGTCGATGCCTTCCGCCGCCAGCGTCTCGGCGGCTTCGAGCGCAACGCCCACGCCGATCGAATAGCTGACCAGCGTCACGTCCTTGCCCTCGCGCATGATCCGCGCCTTGCCGATCGGCAGGACATAGTCGTCGAGCTTGGGAACGTCGAAGCTGCGGCCGTAGAGCAGCTCGTTCTCGAGGAACACGACCGGATCCTGGCTGCGGATCGCCGCCTTCAGCAGGCCCTTGGCGTCGGCCGCGTCATAAGGCGCGATCACGACGAGGCCGGGCACCGCCGAATACCAGGGCGCATAATTCTGGCTGTGCTGCGCGCCCACGCGGCTGGCCGCGCCGTTCGGACCGCGGAACACGATCGGGCAGCGCATCTGGCCGCCCGACATATAGTTGGTCTTGGCCGCCGAGTTGATGATGTGGTCGATCGCCTGCATGGCGAAATTGAAGGTCATGAACTCGACGATCGGGCGCAGGCCGCCCATCGCCGCGCCCGTGCCGACGCCGGCAAAGCCATATTCGGTGATCGGCGTGTCGATGACGCGCTTCGCGCCGAACTCGTCGAGCAAGCCCTGCGTGACCTTGTAGGCGCCTTGATATTCGGCGACTTCCTCACCCATCACGAAGATGCGGTCGTCGGCGCGCATTTCCTCGGCCATCGCATCGCGCAGCGCCTCGCGCACCGTCATGCGGACCATCTCGGTGCCCGCCGGAATGGCGGGGTCGGAAACGCTGGGCTTGGCGTCGCCCGCAAGGTTCGATGTGCCCGACGCGGCTTTTTTCGGCGCATCGATACCGGTCTCGTCGGCGGCAAGCGTCGGCTGCGGCGCGGGCTCGGGCGCGGCGGCCGGAGCCGCCGTCTCGCCATCTTCGCCCGCCATCGTCGCGATGACGGTGCCGACCTTCACATTGTCTGTGCCTTCGGGGACGAGGATCTTGCCGATCGTCCCTTCGTCGACCGCCTCGAATTCCATCGTCGCCTTGTCGGTCTCGATCTCGGCGAGAATGTCGCCGGATTTGACGCTGTCGCCTTCCTTGACCAGCCACTTGGCGAGCGTGCCTTCCTCCATCGTCGGGGAAAGCGCGGGCATCTTCAGTTCGATCGGCATCAGTAATTTTCCACCAGAACGTCGGTGTAGAGTTCAGCCACGGCAGGCTCGGGCGCGGATTCGGCGAAATCGGCGGCCTCGGAGACGATGGCGCGGATCTGCTTGTCGAGATCCTTCAGCGCGTCCTCGCTGACGCCCATGGCCTGCAGCTCGCGGCCGGCATGGTCGATCGGGTCGGACTTGTCGCGCACCGACTGCACTTCCTCGCGCGAGCGATATTTGGCCGGGTCGGACATCGAATGGCCGCGATAGCGATAGGTCTTGAGCTCAAGCAGGATCGGCCCCTTGCCGGCCTTCACCCATTCGCGCGCTTCCTCGGCCGCGCCGCGCACCGCGAGTACGTCCATGCCGTCGACCTGGATGCCGGGGATGCGGAAGCTCTCGCCGCGGCGATAAAGCTGGTCCTCGGCCGACGAGCGGTTGACCGATGTGCCCATGGCGTACTGGTTGTTCTCGATCACGTAGATGATCGGGAGCTTCCACAGCTCGGCCATGTTGAAGCTCTCATAGACCTGGCCCTGATTGGCCGCGCCGTCGCCGAAATAGGCGAGGCAGAGCCCGCCGTCGTCGCGATATTTGTGCGCGAAGCCCAGCCCGGTGCCAAGCGACACCTGCGCGCCGACGATGCCGTGGCCGCCATAGAATTTATGCTCGACCGAGAACATGTGCATCGATCCGCCCTTGCCCTGGCTGATGCCGGCGAAGCGGCCGGTCAGCTCGGCCATGATGAGCTTGGGATCGATGCCATAGGCTAGCATGTGACCATGATCGCGGTAGCCGGTGATGACTGAGTCCTTGCCCGGCTCCAGCGCCGACTGCAGGCCGACGGCCACGGCTTCCTGGCCGATATAGAGGTGGCAGAAGCCGCCGATCAGCCCCAGGCCGTAAAGCTGGCCCGCCCGCTCCTCGAAGCGGCGGATGAGCAGCATCTGGCGGTAGAATTCGAGAAGTTCGTCCTTCGAGGCGGCATAGCGCTGCGGCTCGGCCGGGCGTTCGCGGTTGGGCGCCGCCGGGGCGGCCGTTTCCTTCGCGGCTTTGGGGGTCGATGCCCTGGCCAATTGGCTCTCCATATTCCTGAGATGAGTAAGGGACGTGCCATCGCCTATAGGCGGCACTCGGCGTGTCGTGCAACCGGTGGCGGCTGCCGTAGCGTCGCGATCAACCCTCGGGCGGGCGGGCGGCTTCCGGGCTGGGCCTGGCGCGCGGCGGAATCGTCCAGTTCATCGATCCTTCGAGCGTCGAATCGATCGCCTTGCCGTTCGCATCCGATGCAGGCTCGAACACGGCGCGCGTCAGGATCTGGTCGCATGTCGCCTTGTCGAGCGCCGCGAATCCGCTGCCGGACGTCACCTGGCAATTGCGCGCCTTGCCGTTCGCCAGCACTTCGACCTTGAACGAGACCGCCCCCTGTTCGTTGGCGACGAGTGATTTGGGGGGATATTCGAGCTGCATCGATACAATCCGGGCCGCGCTGGCCGCGAGGATCAGGAGCGAGCCGGCCATAGCGCCGCTCAGTTCAGCGGAATGATGATTTCGTCGGGATGGGCGACGCCGAGCTCCTTGCGGACCATTTCGTCGACCATATCCGGATTCGCCTTCCTGGGATCGAGCAGCGACACCTTCTTGGCCAGGGCGCCCTGCCGCTTCTGCAGGTCGGCGAGAACGGCCTGCCGCTTCGCGAGCGACCGGCTGTAATCGCCATAGGCCATCACCCCGTTCGGGCCGACCAGCGCGTAGCCGCCGAAGAAGGCGATCACGAGCGTACCGATGGCCGGCGCCGCAGCTGAACGGATGAGAGCCCTGAATTTGGATGACTGCGCCACCCCCCGCTTGAATCACAGCGGAGTCGGCGAATCAAGCCCGTTTTTCGCGGAGAATCGTGCGGCCAGCGTAACGAGCGACGTCGCCAAGCTCCTCCTCGATACGGATCAGCTGGTTATATTTCGCAAGCCGGTCCGAGCGCGCGAGGCTGCCCGTCTTGATCTGCCCGCAATTGGTCGCGACCGCGAGGTCGGCGATCGTCGAATCCTCGGTCTCGCCCGAACGGTGCGACATGACGGCGGTATAGGAGGCGCGCTGCGCGATGCTCACCGCCTCCAGCGTCTCGGTCAGCGTGCCGATCTGGTTGACCTTGACCAGCAGCGAGTTGGCAAGGCCCTGCGCGATGCCATCCGAAAGCCGCCTGGGGTTGGTGACGAACAGATCGTCGCCGACCAACTGGACCTTGCCGCCGACCTTGTCGGTCAGCAGCTTCCAGCCCTCATAATCATCCTCGGCCATGCCGTCCTCGATCGAGAAGATCGGGTAGCGCGCGGCGAGATCGGCGAGATAGTCGGCCATTTCAGCGGGCGAGAGCGTCTTGCCCTCCCCCGTCATCTCATAGGCGCCCTTCTTGAAAAACTCGGTCGACGCGCAGTCGAGCGCCAGCATCACGTCGTCGCCCGGCGTATATCCGGCCTTCTCGATCGACTGCATGATGAAGTCGATCGCGTCGGTCGTCGAACCGAGATTGGGCGCAAAACCGCCCTCGTCGCCCACCGCCGTCGCGAGACCCTTGTCGTGGAGCGCACCCTTCAGCGTGTGGAATATCTCGGAGCCATAGCGCACCGCTTCGGCCAGCGTCGGCGCGCCGACGGGAACGATCATGAACTCCTGGAAGTCGATCGGGTTGTCGGCATGCGCACCGCCATTGATGATGTTCATCATCGGGACCGGCAGGACATGCGCCGAAACCCCGCCGACATAGCGATAGAGCGGCAGCCCCCGTGCATCCGCGGCGGCCTTGGCGACGGCAAGGCTGACGCCCAGGATCGCGTTGGCGCCCAGCCGCCCCTTGTTGTCGGTGCCGTCGAGCGCGATTAGCGCGGCGTCGATTTCCCCCTGGTCCTCGGCGTCGAAGCCGAGCACCGCGTCTGCGATCTCGCCATTCACGGCGTCGATAGCGGCTTGCACGCCCTTGCCCAGCCAGCGCTTCTTGTCGCCGTCGCGCTTCTCGACAGCCTCGAAAGCGCCGGTCGACGCGCCCGAGGGCACCGCAGCGCGGCCGAAGCTGCCGTCCTCGAGCGAGACATCGACCTCGACGGTCGGGTTGCCCCGGCTATCGATGATCTGACGAGCATGAATGTCGAGAATGGCGGTCATCGGCTGCTTCCCTGGTGGACTGAACGTGGGCTGCGCTCTATCGATGGAGCGCGCGCGAGGCAATGGAACCCGCAGGCGACGGCGACTGTTGTTTGCGCGATACAGTTCGCGCCAATGGAGGAATCGAGATGACCGACGAGACCAGCAAGACCGCGCCGATCGCCGGCGAAGCCTCCAAGCCGCTCAAGAAGGCCCCCGTCCGCAAGGCTCCCGCCGCCGCCAAGCCGGCAGTGAAGAAGGCCACGACCGCAAAGAAGCCTGCCGCTGCTGCAAAGCCCGCGGCGGCCAAGGTCGCGACCACCACCGGCAAGGTCCGCGAGGAGGCCGTGCGCCTGACCGGCGAGGCCACCGGCAAGGCGAAAAGCTATGCCGAGCAAGGCAAGGAACGCGCGAGCGAAGCGCTCGACACCGTCGCCAAGCTGGTCAGTGACGCCGCGGTTCAGGTCGATGCCAAGGTCGGTGATCAATATGGCCGCTACGCCCGCGTCGCGGCCGACAGCCTTTCGGGCTTCGCCGCCAATCTGCGCAAGAAGGATGTCGACGAGCTGTTGGGCGACGCCCGCGACCTCGTCCGCAAGAGCCCGGCCGTCGCGATCGGCGCGGCGGCGGCGATCGGCTTCGTCATCGCGCGGCTGGTGAAAGCTGGCGGGTCGAACAAGGCCTGAGCGGAGCCAGCGGGGTGGAGCGCATCGACAAGCCTGACCCCGACGAACGCCCCGACGCCCAGCCGGTCGGCTCGCTGTTCGGCGAGCTGATCGAGGATGTCGAAGGTTTCGTCCGGGCCGAACTCAAGCTCCAGCGTGCGAAACTCGTCGCACGCCTCGTCGAATCGCGTACCGCCGTCGCGATGCTTGTCGTCGCGGCGATCCTCGGGCTCGCCACCGCCACGACGCTTCTCGTCGGTATCGTGCTGGCGCTCACGCCCTTCGTCGGGCCGCTCGGCGCGGCTGCGATCGTCGCGGTCGTCGGCGTCGGGGTCGCCGTCCTTCTCGTCTCGATCGCGCTCCGCAAGCTCGACAAGGCAACGCGGATCGGTGAAGCGCCATGAGCAAGAGCAAATATGATCTCGAGCGTGCCGAAGCCGAATCGGCCGCCGCGCGCGCGCAGCTCACGGCCACGATGGTTCGTATCCAGAAGCGTTTTCATCCGCAGACGCTGATGCTCGAGGCGGGGCGCGAGCTGCGCCAATGGGGCACCGGGCTGGTCAATGACGGAGTGGAATCGGCGCGCCGCAACCCCGGGGCGACGGCCGCCCTGCTTGCCGCCGGCGCCGCCTGGCTGCTGCGCAAGCCGCTTATCAACCGCGCCGCACGCCTGCTCGGCTTACACGACGCAACCCAATTAAGTCCAGATGAGTTGATCGCCAGGGCGATCAGCGCCGCGGCTGCCCGCGCCCCGGCGACCGAACCAGCAAGGAGCACAAAGAATGAGCGACGACCTCGTGCCCGAAAAGGCGGCCCTGCGCGAAAAGGCAACGCAGAAGCTGGAACAGGCGAAGGCGGCGGCGCGGGAGAAGACGACGCACGCGCGTGAGCGCGTCGCGACGGCTTACGCCAGCACGAAGCGCACAGCCGAAACCGCGCGCGAGCGCACGGCGGCCGGCATCGAGCAGAACCCGCTCGCGATCGTCGTCGGCGGTCTGGCGATCGGCGCGATCGCCGCATCTTTGCTGCCCCGCACACAACGCGAAGCCAAGGTGCTCGGCCCGGTCGGCAAGCGCATCCGCGGCGCCGCGACCGACGCCGTCAAGGCTGCGCGGGCAGCGGGCAGCGAGACGCTCGACTCGCTCGGCGTGAACGGATCGGCGGCGCGCGCCGAAGCCAACCGACTGGTCCAGAGCGCAATCAGCGCGGTAACGCAGGCAGGCGAGGCCGCCGTGAAAAGCGCGCGCGATTCTGCGAAAAAGAAGGGCGAATAACCCTACTGCCCTTGCGGTTCCCGGTCGTCAGGCGCATAGGCGACCGGAAACTGCAGGACCAGACGATGAGCAAACTTCATCTCGTGTTCGGCGGCCGCGTTCGTGACCCCCGGACTCTCGATTTCGACGATCTCAGCACCATCAACGTCGTCGGTGTTTTTCCCGACTACAAGTCGGCCGAAGAGGCCTGGCGTGCTGCAGCGCAGCGCACGGTCGACGATGCCGAGATGAAATATGTGGTGGTCCATCTCCACCGCCTGCTCGAGCCCGATCTGCTCGCCCCGCCCCCTCAGGGCTGAGCTGCTCTAGAAGAACTCGTCGAGGCAGAGATGGAAGGCGATGCGCTCGGCGTCGCCGCCATCCTCCATGCCGTAGGCCCGCAGGAACGCTGCTTGGGCGTCCGCGCCATGCTCGCCGAGGTTGGACCACATGATCGCCAGATCCTGATAAGGATCGGCACGGCCAAGACGCCCGACGTCGATCAGGCCGGTCGCGCGTCCGTCCGCAAACAGGATATTGCCCAGCGAATAATCGCCATGCGTGACCACGGCCGGTCCGCCCGGCTGCGGCATGGCTTCGAGCTTCGCCCATAGCCGCTCGACATCCCAGCCTTCATGCTCGGCGTCGAAATCCTCGGCATCGACCAGCCCCAGATCGACATTGCGCCGGGCCGCGCGCATCCGCAGCCGATGGCCCGCATCGAACGGGCAATCGTCGACGGGCAGGTCGTGCAGCCGGCGGAGCATCCGCCCCGCCTCGCGCGCGATCAGATCGATATCGGCGTCGCCATCCTCGATCAACGCATCGCCCGTTGCCCCCGCCATTGCATCGGCCAGCAACCAGGCTGCATCGCCGGCAAGGAGAAAGCAGCGCAGCGTCGGCGACGCGAAATGGCGGTTGAGCCAGCGCAGGCGCTCGGCCTCGTCGACGATGTCGTCGGCTACGCGCCCCTCGCCATGTTTCAGGAAAAGCGCCGTTCGGCCGGACCGCGCGAAGCGGATTATCCGCCCCCCGGATTCACCGCCCTCATGCACCTCGGCGTCATAACCCGCGACCCATTCGGCCAGCGCCGGGGGCAGCGGGATCATGCGTGCCGGTAATGCCAGATCAGCAGCGGGCGAGCGAGGATCAGCCCGGCGATGAAGCCCCCGATATGCGCGGCGATCGCGATCTGCGTCGCGCTGCCCGACATGGCGAGCTCGAACATCATCTGGACGACGATCCACGCCGCCGCGAGCCAGGCGACGTGCACGACGGTCGCCGAAAATGGACCGACGGCGCGCGTCTTCTGCTGGCCGTAGAGCATGGCATAGGCCCCGACCACGGCCGAGATCGCGCCGCTCGCGCCGACCATCGGGACCGTGCTCGCCGGCCCCGCCAGATATTGCGCCGCCGCCGCCGCATAGGCGCCGACAACGTAAAGCAGCAGATAGGGCCGCGATCCGATCGCGCTCTCGGTAAAGCGCCCGCAAAAGGCGAGCATCAGCATGTTGAAGCCGAGATGGACGAGATTGGCATGAAGCAAAGCCGCGCTCAGCGGCGTCAGCCACACCGGCAGCGCACCTGCGACGTAGATCAGCCCGCCCACGCGCGCCGGAATGAACCCGCCGAGCATCCCCGAAATATCCAGCCAGCCGCTCAGCCACAGCCCCAGCCAGACGATCGACGTCACGGCGAGGATCGCCTGCGTATAGGGGCCGGGTGGCATCTTCATCCGGTCGAAACCCTCGGGAATGCACGGGCGGCACGCCGCCGCCCGCGCGGCGCCGCCTAGATGAACTCGATCTTCGACACGGCGTACCAGCGGTCGCCCGACGGCACGGTCACTTCGATCTCGTCATCGACCTTGCGGCCGATCAGCGCGCGGCCGAGCGGCGAATTATAGGAGATACGCCCGCCCTTGGCGTCCGCCTCGGTCTGGCCGACGATCTGGTAGCGCACCGGCTTGTCATTCTCGTCGAGCAGCGTGACGGTCGCGCCGAACACCACCTTGTCGCCCGAAAGCGTGGTGGGATCGATCACCTGGGCGCGGCTCAGCCGGTCCTCGATGTCGGCGATCGACGCCTCGATCTGGCCCTGGCGCTCCTTGGCGGCGTGATATTCTGCATTTTCCGAAAGATCGCCATGCGCGCGCGCTTCCTCGATCGCGTCGATCACTTCGGGACGTTCGACGGTCTTGAGGCGGTGCAGGTCTTCCGAGAGCTTCTTATAGCCCTCGGCCAGCATCGGCATCTTTTCGACGGTCGCCATTCGTTCCACCCTTCGTCAAAAACTCTACCCCAAGCGACCCGTTACCCGGGCCGCCCGCCGCTCGATATCAATGTCGGGATCAGGCGTGCGAACGCGAATAATATGACTGGAGCGGACGGACTTCAAGGGGATGAGCGCGCAAAGCCTCGATCGCGCGCACTGCTGCGACGCTCGCGGCGGCGGTCGTGAAGTAAGGCACCTTGCCGTTCAGCGCCGATGCACGGATCGACTGGCTGTCCTTCAGCGACTGCCAGCCCTCGGTCGTGTTGAAGATCAGGGCGACCGCGCCGTCCTTGATCTTGTCGACGATGTGCGGCCGTCCCTGCTGGACCTTGTTGACCATTTCGACCGGAACGCCCTGCGCGCGCAGATAGTCGGCGGTGCCGCCCGTCGCGATGATCTTGAAGCCCATCGAGACGAGCCCTTGCACGCCGGGCAGGATCACTGCCTTGTCGCTGTCCTTGACCGAGACGAACACGGTGCCGCCAGCGGGCAGGATCGTCCCCGCCCCGATCTGCGCCTTGGCGAAGGCGGTGGCGAAATCCTGATCGATACCCATGACTTCGCCGGTGGACTTCATTTCCGGTGAAAGCACCGGATCGACGCCGGGGAAGCGCGCGAACGGGAATACGGCTTCCTTCACCGCGATATGATCGATGTTTCGATCGATCGGCGGCAGATCGGCCAGCTTCTCGCCCGCCATCACGCGTGAGGCGATCTTGGCGATCGCATTGCCTGTCGCCTTGGCGACGAAAGGCACGGTGCGGCTGGCGCGCGGATTGACCTCGATCAGATAGACGTCGCCGTCCTTGACCGCGAACTGGATGTTCATCAGCCCCTTGACCTTCAGCGCGGTGGCAAGCGCCACCGTCTGCCGCTCGATCTCGGCGACGATCGCATCGCTCAGGCTGTAGGGCGGCAGCGTGCAGGCACTGTCGCCCGAATGGACGCCCGCCTCCTCGATATGCTGCATCACGCCGGTCACCACCACGTCGGTGCCGTCGGCGACCGCATCGACATCGACTTCGATCGCATCGCGCAGATAACGGTCGATCAGGACGGGCGAATCCCCCGAAACCTGCACCGCCGTCTGGATATAGTCGTCGAGCTGCGCGGGGCCGTCGACGATCTCCATCGCGCGCCCGCCGAGCACGTAGGAGGGACGGATCAGCACCGGATAGCCGATGCGGTCGGCGACCGCGATCGCCTCGTCGCGGCTCCGCGCAATGCCGTTCTCGGGCTGGCGCAGCTTGAGCGTCGCGACCAGCTTGGCGAAGCGCTCGCGATCCTCCGCCAGGTCGATCGCATCGGGGCTGGTGCCGAGGATCGGGATGCCGGCATCCTCCAGCGCCTGCGCCAGCTTCAGCGGCGTCTGCCCGCCGAACTGCACGATCACGCCTTCCAGCGTGCCGTTCGACTGTTCGACATGCAGAATCTCCAGCACGTCCTCGACGGTCAGCGGTTCGAAATAGAGGCGGTCGGACGTGTCATAGTCAGTGCTCACCGTCTCCGGGTTGCAGTTGACCATGATCGTCTCATAGCCTGCATCGGCCAGCGCGAAGCAGGCGTGGCAGCAGCAATAGTCGAACTCGATCCCCTGCCCGATCCGGTTCGGACCGCCGCCGAGGATCACGATCTTGCGCCGGTCGGAAGGCTGGGCCTCATTCTCCGGTTCGCCGAAGGTGGGCGCTTCGTAGGTCGAATACATGTAAGGCGTCTTCGCCTCGAACTCGGCGGCGCAGGTGTCGATGCGCTTGAACACCGGGCGCACGCCCAGCTTGTGGCGCAGCTTGCGCACCTCGTCCTCGTTCACCCCGCCGGTCAGCGCGCTGACCGCGTCGTGGATCAGCCCCGAACCCTTGGCGATCCCGCGGCTCATCCCGTGGCGGACATTGGCCGACTGGAGCGCGAGATAGGCGAGCCGCTTGTCGGAGAAGCCCATCGCCTTCAGCTTGCGCATCCCTGCCGCGTCGCGCGGCAGGCCGTTGGTGATCACCTCCTGCTCGGCATCGATGATCTCGCCCATCCGCTCGAGGAACCAGGGATCATATTTGGCGACCGCATGGATCTCGGCGACCGAAAGCCCCTCGCGAAGGGCCTGCGCCGCGACCAGCAGCCGGTCGGGCGTCGCGCGCGAAAGCGCCGCTATGATCTCGTCCTTGGGCGCGCCGACCAACGCATCGACGATGTTGAGCCCGGCGAGCCCGGTCTCCAGGCCGCGCAGCGCCTTTTGCAGGCTCTCGTGGAAATTGCGGCCGATCGCCATCACTTCGCCGACGCTCTTCATGGCGGTCGACAGGATCGGCTCGCTGCCCTTGAACTTCTCGAAGGCGAAGCGCGGAATCTTGGTGACGATATAGTCGATCGTCGGCTCGAAGCTCGCGGGCGTCACGCCGGTGATGTCGTTGACGATCTCGTCGAGCGTATAGCCCACTGCCAGCTTTGCCGCGACCTTGGCGATCGGGAAACCGGTGGCCTTGGACGCCAGCGCCGACGAACGCGACACGCGCGGGTTCATCTCGATGACGACGAGGCGGCCGTCCTTCGGGTTCACCGCGAACTGGACGTTCGATCCGCCCGTCTCGACCCCGATCTCGCGCAGCACCGCGATCGAGGCGTTGCGCATGATCTGATATTCCTTATCGGTCAGCGTCAGCGCCGGCGCGACGGTGATGGAATCGCCCGTATGGACGCCCATCGGATCGATATTCTCGATCGAGCAGACGATGATGGCGTTGTCCGCGCGGTCGCGGACCACTTCCATCTCATATTCCTTCCAGCCGAGCAGCGATTCCTCGATCAGCACCTCGGTGGTCGGGCTCGCGTCGAGCCCCTTGCGCACGATCTCCTCGAACTCGGCGCGGTTATAGGCGACGCCGCCGCCCGTTCCGCCCAGCGTGAAGCTGGGCCGGATGATCGCCGGCAGCCCGACCTTGTCGAGCCCCGCCAGCGCCTCGTCGAGCGTGTGAGCGATCGTCGACCGCGCGCTTTCCAGCCCGATCTTGTCCATCGCGGTGCGGAACTTGGCGCGATCCTCGGCCTTGTCGATCGCCTCGGCGTCCGCGCCGATCATCTTCACGCCGAACTTCTCCAGCGTCCCGTCCTCGAACAGCGCCAGCGCGGTGTTGAGCGCGGTCTGCCCGCCCATCGTCGGCAGCACCGCATCGGGGCGCTCCTTCTCGATGATCTTCGCCACGATCTCGGGCGTGATCGGCTCAACATAGGTCGCATCGGCCAGCTCGGGATCGGTCATGATAGTCGCCGGGTTGGAGTTGACCAGGATGATCCGGTAGCCCTCCTCCTTCAGCGCCTTGCACGCCTGCGTGCCCGAATAGTCGAACTCGCATGCCTGCCCGATGACGATCGGGCCCGCGCCGATGATGAGGATGGAGGAGATGTCGGTGCGCTTGGGCATTATTTGGCCTCTGGTGAATATTGTACGTCGCCGCTGAAGGGCGAAAACTCGATCAATGCGTCGCCCCGTTCACGGCCATGCAGCCCCAGCCGTCATATTCGACGTCGAACATGATCTCGATCTGCAGGCATTTGCGGGTCAGCGCGCGGATCGATTCCTCGTCCACCGCCTGCTCGCATTCGAGGAACAGATAGGTCTCGCCATCCTCGCCGATCTCGCGATCAAGCTCGACGAAGCCGAAGGGCTTGGCGCCCTCGGCCAGACGCTGCAGCGCCTCTTCGCTGCCGCGGAAGCTGACGTCGACCGGGCGCGGCACGCTCGGCTTGTCGCCATTGGCGGCAAGATTGGCGAGAACGTCCCTGTCCGCCTCCCACTCCTCGTCGAGCCGCGACTGGTCGACCTTGGGCAGCTTGATGCTCATGGCTTCAGCATCCCCACGAACCGCTCGAACAGATAGAAGCTGTCCTGCGGCCCCGGGCTCGCTTCGGGGTGATATTGCACGCTGAATGCCGGCTTGTCGGTCAGCTCGATCCCGGCATTGCTGCCGTCGAACAGCGAGACGTGCGTCGCTTTGGCGTTGGCAGGCAGCGTGCCGGCATCCACCGCAAAGCCGTGATTCATGCTGGTGATCTCGACCGCGCCGTCGCTCAGCCGCTTGACCGGGTGGTTCGCGCCGCGATGCCCCTGATGCATCTTCTCGGTCTTCGCGCCGACCGCGAGGCCAAGCAGCTGGTGGCCAAGGCAGATGCCGAACAGCGGCTTGCCCGTGTCCAGTATCTCGCGGATCACCGGCACCGCATAGTCGCCCGTCGCCGCCGGATCGCCGGGGCCGTTCGACAGGAAGAAGCCGTCCGGCCCCTCGGCCATCACGTCGGCGAAGCTCGCCGTCGCGGGCAGCACGGTCACCTTGGCGCCGGCCTTCACGAGGTTGCGGAAGATGTTGCGCTTGGCGCCATAATCGATCGCGACGACATGGGGGCGCTTTTCCTCCAGCCCCTCCTCGCCATAGCCGAAGCCCAGCCGCCACGGGCCACCCTGCCAATCATAGGATTCGTCGACGGTCACGTCCCTGGCGAGGTCCATGCCCTCCAGCCCCGGCCAGGCCTTCGCCTTCTCGATCAGCGCGGGGATGTCGAACACGCCATCAGGCGCGTGGACGATCACGCCGTTGGGCGCGCCGTCCAGCCTGATCTTGCGCGTCAACGCGCGCGTATCGATGCCGGCCAGTCCGAAACGGCCATTCTTGCGCAGCCATTCGTCGAAGCGGCTCGACGCGCGGAAATTGCTCGGTTCGGTCACGTCCTCGCGCACGATGCAGCCCAGCGCATGCGCCGTCGCCGCCTCGATATCCTCGTCGTTCGTGCCGACATTACCGATATGCGGGAAAGTGAAGGTCACGATCTGCCCCGCATAGGAGGGATCGGTCATCACTTCCTGATAACCCGTCATCGCGGTGTTGAAGCACACCTCGCCCACCGCATGCCCGGCAGCGCCGAATCCTCTCCCCCACAACACCTCGCCCGAGGCAAGAACGAGAGCGCCGGTGGCTCCTTCGGGCGCGCGCATGGGATTGGCCTCGGCCATCGTTTCGGGGGTCCTCTTACGGGTAAACGGCCGGCGAGATAGGTGCCGCATCCCGCCTGGTCAATCTATTAAAATCTGCGCCGCCGCCCTATGAAGGAGGTTTCCGGAAAGCAGCAGGGAAAGCGCATGATTCGCGACGACATCAAGGCCGCGCTCGTCGAGGCGATGAAGGGCGGCGACAAGCCGACGACGGCCACGATCCGCCTCATCCAGTCGGCGGTCAAGAATCGCGATATCGAACTGCGGACCAGCAGCAACCAGCCCGACGACGACGTTCTCGTGTCCGAAGTCTTGCAGAAGATGGTCAAGCAGCGCCGCGAATCGATCGAGATGTACGCCAAGGGCGGCCGCGCCGAACTCGCCGCCGCCGAAGAGGCCGAAGTCACGGTGATCGAGCGCTTCCTCCCCCAGATGCTGTCGGAGGACGAGACCAGGGCCGCGATCGAGGCGATCAAGGCCGAGATCGGCGCCACCGGCGTCAAGGACATGGGCAAGGTGATGGCCGAACTGAAGACGCGCCACGCCGGCACGCTCGACATGTCGAAGGCCAGCGGCCTCGTGAAGGCCGCGCTGGCGTAAAGCCGGGTCACATGTCACAAAGCCGACATTGAAAATCACGTTCGTCCCGAGCAAAGTCGAGGGACGTTGCCCGGGGCAAACAATGGCGTTTTGGGTCTATATCCTGAAATGCGCCGATGGCCGTTATTATACCGGCCATACGGACGATCTCGATCGGCGCATTGCCGAACATCAGATGAGCGGCTCCTGCGATTTCACAACCCGGCGACGCCCCGTCAGCCTTGCCTGGAACGAGAGTTTCCCGACCCGAATCGAAGCCATTGAGGCAGAGCGCCGGATCAAGCCCTGGTCCCGCGCAAAAAAGGAAGCGCTGATGCGCGGCGATTGGGCTGCACTGTCTCACTATGCCCGGCCACCGCACGAACGTCCCTCGACTTCGCTCGGGACGAACGGCGAGGGTGAGTTGTGTCGGGTCGAGATGCACGCATGAGCCTCTCCGCCGCCTTCCTCGACGAACTCCGCGCGCGTACCACGCTGTCCGCGCTGATCGGCAAGACGGTGAAGCTCCAGCGCGCGGGGCGGGAGTTCCGCGCCTGCTGCCCTTTCCATAACGAGAAGACGCCGAGCTTCTACGTCAATGACGAGAAGGGTTTTTATCACTGCTTCGGCTGCTCGGCGCATGGCGACGCGATCCGCTGGCTGACCGACCAGCGCGGCCTGCCCTTCATGGATGCGGTGAAGGAACTCGCCGCCGTCGCCGGCATGGAAGTCCCCGCGCCCGATCCGCGTTCCGCCGAAAAGGCCGAACGCGCCGACACGCTCCACGGCGTGATGGCCGAGGCTCAGCGCTGGTTCGGCGAGCAGCTCGACGGGATCGCCGGTGCGACCGCTCGCGCCTATCTCGACAAGCGCGACGTCACCGATGCCACGCGCCGCGCCTTCGGGCTCGGTTTCGCGCCCGATTCGCGCGGCAAATTGCGCACCGCGCTCAAATCGGCGGGCGATCCGCTGCTCGTCGAGGCGGGACTGCTGATCCAGGTCGAGGAGAAGGAGCCTTACGATCGCTTCCGCGACCGGCTGATGATCCCGATCCGCGACCAGCGCGGGCGCGTCATCGCCTTCGGCGGCCGCATCATCGGGCAAGGCGAGCCCAAATATCTCAACTCGCCTGACACTCCGCTCTTCGACAAGGGGCGCACACTCTACAATCTCGACAAGGCGAACGCCGCCGCGCGCAAGGCCGGGCGGATCATCGTCGTCGAAGGCTATATGGACGTGATCGCGCTCGCGCAGGCCGGGATCGGCGAGGTCGTCGCCCCGCTCGGCACCGCGCTCACCGAAGCGCAGCTCGAGCGGCTGTGGCGAATCGCCGAAGTCCCCGTCCTCTGCTTCGACGGCGACAGCGCGGGCCAGAAAGCGGCGGTGCGCGCGGCAATGCGCGCGCTCCCGCTGCTCGAGCCCGGCCGTTCGCTCAGCTTCCTCACGCTGCCGGGCGGGCAGGATCCCGACGATCTGGTGCGCTCCGGCGGCCCCGCCGCGTTCGAATCGCTGCTCGCCAGCCCCGAGCCGCTCGTCGACCGGCTGTGGCGCCATGCGCTGGAGGAAGGCCCGCTCGACACGCCCGAGCAGCGCGCCGGGCTCCGCCGCCGGTTGAACGACGTCGCCCAGTCGATCAGCGATTCGGACGTCCGCCAGCAATATCAGGCCGAGTTTCGCGAGCGTTTCGAAGCGCGCTTCCTCACGCGCCGCCGCAACGATCAGCGCCGCGACTTCGGCGGCCGCGGCGGTCGCGGCGGCCACTGGCGCGAGCCGCCGCGTCCCGTTTCCACCGTCGCACGCGGGATCGGCAGCGGCGGAATCGAGCGCGTTCTCGCCAAGGGAATCGCCGCCGGGCTGCTGCGATTCCCCGATGAAATCGCGCGCCATATGGAGGCTTTGACCGCGCTTCGCTTCCACGATCCGGCGCTCGGGCGACTCATGGCGGCGCTCATCGATGTGTCGATCGCCGATCAGACGCTTGATCCCGGGCGACTATCCACCATATTGGCGCTATCCGAGTATAATGATGTCGCGCGTGAGCTGCTCCGAGCGGACAGCCTGCCCTTCTCCTTCACCCGCAAGGATGCGGAGCCGGAGAAGGCGCGGGCCGATCTTGGTGAGGCCATCCAGGTGATGGTCTCGCGGCCGGAAGTCGATGCGGCGCTGCAGGAAGCCACGGGGCGGCTTCAGGCGCGGTTCGACGAGGAAACTTTTGCCGAGCAGCAGCGTCTGCTTGGTCTGAGGAACGAAGTGGAGCGGCGTCTTGCAAATCTCATGCAGGACGGCGAGGGCGACCAGTAATTTCGAAGGCGGTTAAATGGCGAAGACGAACGGCGGCGGCGACAGCAACGACAAGGTGGAAACCGGCGATGCGCCGCTGATTGATCTCAACGAAGCGTCGGTCAAGAAGCTGATCGCCCGCGCCCGCAAGCGCGGCTACATCACTTATGACGAGCTGAACGAGGCCCTGCCGCAGGACCAGATGTCGTCCGACCAGCTCGAGGACATCATGTCGGCGCTCAACGAGATGGGCGTCAACATCGTCGAGAATGAGGACGCCGGCGAAGACGGCGAGGAACAGCAGCAGCAGGACGATGACGAGGTCGAGGGCGTCGATTCGGTCGACGGCCCCGCGCCCTCCGTCGGCGAGAAGAAGAAGGAGACGGTCGATCGCACCGACGATCCCGTCCGCATGTATCTGCGCGAGATGGGCGCGGTCGAGCTGCTCAGCCGCGAAGGCGAGATCGCGATCGCCAAGCGCATCGAGGCCGGCCGCGACACGATGATCCTCGGCCTGTGCGAGAGCCCGATCACCTTCAACGCGATCATCGGCTGGTCCGAGGCACTCAACGAAGGCCATATGCAGTTGCGCGAGATCCTCGATCTCGATGCGATGCTCTCGAAGGATCCCTCGCCCGACAGCCTCGAGGATGAGGAAAGCGTCGACGGCGAGATTTCCGAGAAGAATGCCGGCCCTTCCTTCAAGGAAGAGGACGATGTCGAGGAAGTCTCGGCCGACGAGGACGACGAGGAATCGATGACCGAGCGGCGCGCCAAGCGCCCGGTCGACGAGGAGGAAGAAGACAACACCCTCTCGCTTGCCGCGATGGAGGAGCTGCTCAAGCCCGCCGCGCTCGAGAAGTTCGCGACCATCACTTCGGTCTTCAAGAAATTCGCCAAGATGCAGGCCTCGCGCCTCGTCGCACTCGGCTCGGGCGAGGAATTCCCCGCCTCCGAGGAGAAGAAATATCAGCGGCTGCGCGAGGATCTGACCGCCGAGGTCGAGAGCGTCCAGTTCCACCAGGCGAAGATCGAATATCTCGTCGATCAGCTCTATTCCTACAACCGGCGCCTCACCGCGCTTGGCGGGCAGATGCTGCGCCTCGCCGAGCGCCACAAGGTGCCGCGCAAGGATTTCCTCGAAGCCTATATCGATCATGAGCTCGACGAGACCTGGGTCGAGATGGTCGCCCAGCGCGACAAGAAATGGGCGGCGTTCGCGGCCAACGAAGGCCCGGCGGTCGAGCGCATCCGCGCCGAGATCGCCGAGATCGCTCAGGCCACCGGCATGTCGCTCGGCGAGTTCCGCCGCATCGTCAACATGGTGCAGAAGGGCGAGCGCGAGGCGCGTATCGCGAAGAAGGAAATGGTCGAGGCCAATCTGCGCCTCGTCATCTCGATCGCGAAGAAATACACCAATCGCGGCCTGCAGTTCCTCGACCTCATTCAGGAAGGCAATATCGGCCTGATGAAGGCGGTCGATAAGTTCGAATATCGCCGCGGCTACAAGTTCAGCACCTATGCGACCTGGTGGATCCGCCAGGCGATCACGCGCTCGATTGCCGATCAGGCGCGCACGATCCGCATCCCGGTCCACATGATCGAGACGATCAACAAGCTGGTGCGCACCAGCCGCCAGTTCCTCCACGAGCAGGGCCGCGAGCCCACGCCCGAGGAAATGGCCGAACGCCTCTCCATGCCGCTGGAGAAGGTGCGCAAGGTGATGAAGATCGCGAAGGAGCCGATCTCCCTCGAAACGCCGATCGGCGACGAGGAGGATTCGCACCTCGGCGATTTCATCGAGGACAAGAACGCCGTCATCCCGGTGGACGCCGCGATCCAGGCGAACCTCAAGGAAACGGTCACCCGCGTCCTCGCCTCGCTCACCCCGCGCGAGGAACGCGTGCTGCGCATGCGCTTCGGCATCGGCATGAACACCGATCACACGCTCGAGGAAGTCGGTCAGCAGTTCAGCGTCACGCGCGAACGCATCCGCCAGATCGAGGCGAAGGCGCTGCGCAAGCTCAAGCATCCCTCGCGCAGCCGCAAGATGCGCAGCTTTCTGGATCAGTGAGTTAGCATGGCCCCCGGCTTGCCGGGGCATTTGCTAATGCGCGATCAACCTTCTCTTTACGTGCTTCGGTTATATGCCTTCCGTTAAGTGACGCATCGCCGGTCGCCGGACGTCCGGGATCGGGTTGGAGGAAGCGCGAGAGATGGATTCACCTGCGGTCGATCTGAGCCGTGCGGGCGCCGCCGAGTTCCTCGTCGCGCTCGTCCGCAGCGACGGCAGCGGCGCGCATCGCTTCCCGCGCACGCGCGATCTGCTCGACGGTGTCGATGGCCCGCGCAACCTTGCCGACGCCGTCCATTATCTCGCCGCGCTCCACGGTCGCCATCCCGGCGTGATCGATTATGCCGCGAACAAGGCGACGCATCCCGTCGCCCGCGCCTGGCTCGCCGAAGCGGCCGAGGCCTTCGCGATCGAACGCGCCGCCATCGCCCAGCTCGTCGCCGCCGCCGGTCCGTTGCCCAGCACGCCGGGCCAGGCCGAAAGCGAAGCCGCCGTCTCGCAGCAGCGCCACGCGCTCGAAATGCTCGCCCAGTCGGATCGCAAGGGCACCGCGCTCGGCGCCGCCTTCGCGCTCACGCTCGACTGGAGCCCGATTCGCGCCCTGCTCGACGCCGCTTCGGCGCGCCTCGGCATCCATCTTCCCGACAACCGTCTTCCCGACGAAGCCGGCACGCTCGCCGCCACAGCCGCGATCGCGGAAACCGTAGCGGTGGAGCGCGCGCTCGCCTTCGGCGCGCAACAGATTCTCGCGCAGCATCGCGGGCTCTGGGACCTGCTCGACGCCCGCCGCGACGCCCGCGCCCATATCTAACCACGCTTGCGTGCGCCATCGGCGCTGCCTATCCCGTTGCGAAGAGCAACGGGAAGGACAGCTATGCGTTTCGAAGGTACGGCCGATTATGTCGCAACCGACGATCTGAAGGTCGCCGTCAACGCGGCGGTCACGCTGCGCCGCCCGCTGCTGGTCAAGGGCGAACCCGGAACCGGAAAGACCGTTCTCGCTACCGAGATCGCCAAGGCGGTCGGCGCGCCGCTGATCGAATGGAACGTCAAGTCGACGACCAAGGCGCAGCAGGGCCTCTACGAATATGATGCGGTCGCCCGCCTGCGCGACGGCCAGCTCGGCGATCCCCGCGTCCACGAGATTTCCAACTATATCCGCCGTGGCAAGCTGTGGGAGGCCTTCACCTCCCCCACCCTGCCCGTCCTCCTGATCGACGAGATCGACAAGGCCGACATCGAGTTCCCGAACGATCTGCTTCAGGAACTCGATCGCATGGAATTCCATGTCTATGAGACGAAGGAGACGGTGCGCGCCGCCGAGCGGCCGATCGTCGTCATCACCTCGAACAACGAGAAGGAACTGCCCGACGCGTTCCTGCGCCGCTGCTTCTTCCACTATATCAAGTTTCCCGATCGCGACACGATGCAGGCGATCGTCGATGTCCACTTCCCCGGCATCCAGAAGCTGCTGGTCAGCAAGGCGATGGACATTTTCTACGAGGTCCGCGACGTCCCCGGCCTCAAGAAGAAGCCCTCGACCAGCGAGCTGCTCGACTGGCTCAAGCTCCTCCTGCACGAGGATATGCCGCTCGAGGTCCTCCAGTCGCGCGACCCGACTAAGGCCATCCCGCCGCTCCACGGCGCACTGCTCAAGAATGAGCAGGACGTGATGCTCTTCGAACGCCTCGCCTTCATGGCGCGCCGCCAGGGCGGGAAGGCCTGAATCCTCTCCCTATGCCCCCGGCAGGCCGGCGGCGTCAGATACGCACTGCGCCCCGATCGCTGACATAGGCGATCTCGAAATTGCCCCAGCGCCGGCCGTTGAAATAGAGCGGCACGAAGACATTCTTGAGCAGGCTGAACTCGTCGCCGCGCTCATAGCGATAGACCGCCATCAGATAGGGCGCGTCACTCCTGATCGCGCGCGCGGTCGCGTCGTCGAGCAGGATGCGGCGGTTGCGGCAGCGCGCATTGTTCCACTCGACATCGTCGGCGCGCGGCTCCTGCGACCGGCTCGTCTGGTGCGTCGGCAGATAGCCGTTGACGTCCGAACAGACCGATCCCTCGACATCGGCGTGGGCCGCCGTGACCTCGTCGATCACCGGGCGCAGATAGCGGTCCGCGAAATCGTTGAAGCGATTGTTGAAGCGTTCCGGATTCGATCCCGGGATGAGCCGATAATCGGTATCGAACACGTCGCTCATCTTGACCTCGCCCTGTGCGATCGCGCGATCGACGAGCGTTTGGACGCGCTTGGCGGCGTCTACTGCCATGTCGACGAAGATGCGATCCTCGCTGGCAAAGCCGCTATGGACGATCTGGTCGAACATGGTGTTCGACAGCAGTTCGAGCTCCATCATCTTGTCGCGCGCATCGACAAGCTGGCGCTCGCTCGATCGCGCCTCGCGTGCAAAGCCCGACAATTCGTCGCGGCAACGCAGGACATTGTCGTGGATCAGGCTGGTCGATCGCGCGATCCCGTCACTTTGATGATCGACCAGTTCCACGATCTGCGCCACTTCCGAAACCGTTTCGTTCACCGTCGCAAGGCTCGCCTGTGCCGCGCGGCTTTTCTCCACGCCCACGCGCACTTCGCTCACATAGGCTTCGGTCTCGCGGCCGACCCAGGTCATCGTCGCGTCGATTTCCTCGGTTGCCGCGCGCGTCGATTGCGCGAGCTTCTTCACCTCGGCCGCGACCACGGCGAAGGTCCGTCCCGCCTCGCCCGCGCGCTCGGCCTCGATGGCTGCGTTCAGCGCCAGCATGTTGGTGGTGCGCGCGATCGTGTCGATGCTCTGGGTCACGCGCTTCACCTGCGCCAGCGCCGACGTCACCTCGGTCACCTGTTCGCCCAGCTTCACCACCAGATTGGTGACGGCGATGAATTCGTCCAGCGACTGCGCGATCACCCGCGCGCCGGCTTCCAGCTTGGCGCGCGCCTTTTCGGATAGCAGCCGCGCCTCGTCGGTCGAATCGGCGGCGCGGCGCTGATCTTCCTCGAGCCCGCCGATGATGTCCTCCAGCGTCGCGATCATCGCGATCTGGCGGCTCACGCTGTCGGACACGTCGGAGATGTGCCCGGCTGCGTCGGTGCAGCCGACGGCCAGATCTCCACAAGACTTCGCGACCCTGTCTATCGCACCCGGATCGGCTGCGACTATCTCGTTGTGAAGCATCTATTATCCCCCGGGATATCCGGACGGGCCTAGCAGCCAAATCTTGAAGGCTGGTTAACCACTGGCGCAAATGCGCTGGACGCGCGCCTGCGCTCGATTAGACTGCGTCCATGTTCCTGAACTTCCTCGACGAGCTTCGCGCTGCCGGCATCCCGGCTTCGATCAAGGAGCATCTGATCCTGCTCGAGGCGCTCGACCGCGAGGTGATCGCGAACCGGCCCGAGGAATTCTACTATCTGGCGCGCGCCACCTATGTGAAGGACGAAGGGCTGCTCGATCGTTTCGATCAGGTCTTCGCCAAGATCTTCAAGGGCATCGAGACGCGCTACGGCACCGAAGCCGCGGAGATTCCCGCCGAATGGCTCCGCCAGGTCGCCGAGCTTTACCTGACCGACGAGCAGAAGGCGGAGATCGAGAAACTCGGCTCGTGGGACGAGATCATGGAGACGCTGAAGAAGCGGCTCGAAGAGCAGAAGGAACGCCATCAGGGCGGCAGCAAATGGATCGGCACCGGCGGCACCTCGCCCTTCGGCCATGGCGGCTATAATCCAGAGGGCGTGCGCATCGGCGGCGAAGGCCGGCAGGGCAAGGCGATCAAGGTCTGGGATCAGCGCGAGTTCAGGAATCTCGACAGCACCAAGGAGCTTGGCACGCGCAACATCAAGGTCGCGCTCCGCCGCCTCCGCCGCTTCGCCCGCGAAGGCGCCGCGGACGAACTTGACATCGACGCCACGATTGCCGGCACCGCGCGCCAGGGCTGGCTCGACGTCGTCATGCGTCCCGAGCGGCACAATGCGGTCAAGCTGCTGCTGTTCCTCGACGTCGGCGGATCGATGGACCCGCATATCAAGCTGTGCGAGGAGCTGTTCTCGGCGGCCACCGCCGAGTTCAAGAACCTCGAATTCTTCTACTTCCACAACTGCCCCTATGAAGGCGTGTGGAAGGATAATCGCCGCCGCTTCTCCGAACGCACGCCAATGTGGGACGTGCTCCACAAATATGGACATGATTATAAGCTGATCTTCGTCGGCGACGCGTCGATGAGCCCTTATGAGATCAGCCATCCGGGCGGCTCGGTCGAGCATTTCAACGAGGAATCGGGCGCTGTCTGGATGCACCGGCTGGTGACGACCTACCCCGCCGCCGCATGGCTCAATCCGATCCCCAGGGCGCAGTGGGGCTATTCGCAGTCGATCGCACTCATCAAGGAACTGATGAACGATCGCATGTACCCGTTGACGCTCGCCGGCCTCGACGAAGCGATGCGCGCGCTGACCCGCAAGAATTGAGCTTATGAGCGACGCCCGGCAGGCGCTCGCGCTCGCGCAGCAAGGCCGCGCCGCTGACGCAATTGCGCTGATCGACGATCTCGCCGCGCGCGGCGACGGCGAGGCATTGTGGGCGCGCGGGCTGTGGCGCGTCGAGGGTCGCCTGCTTCCCCGCGATCTCGCCGCCGCGCGTGAAGACTTCCAGCGCGGCGACGAAGCGGGCCATATGCAGGCCGCGCGTATCCACGCCGCTTTCCTCGCAACCGGAGCCGGCGGCGCGCGCGACTGGGCCGGGGCCGTGGACAGCCTTCACCGCTGGGCAGGAAATGATCCGATCGCGGCGCGTCAACGCGATCTGATCGCGGCGATGGATCTCGACGAAGCAGGCACGCCCCGCACGACGCCCCCACACCAGATCGTCAACGCCACACCCTATATCGCGCAGATCGAAGCGCTGCTGACGCCCGCCGAATGCGCCTTCCTCGCCGACATGGCCGAACCACGCCTCAAGCCGGCGCTCATCTTCCACGAGGCGCAGAAGCGCTTCGTCGCCGATCCCGTGCGTGATTCGGATGCGGCGGGCTTCCCCCTCGTCTTCGAATGTCCCGCGATCCACGCGCTCAATCGCCGTTTCGCCGCCGCGAGCCGGACCGCAGTCGAACAGGGCGAGACGCTCCAGGTCCTGCGCTACCATCCCGGCCAGCAATATCGCGCTCACCTTGATGCGATCCCGGGCATGGCCAACCAGCGCCACCTGACGTTGCTGACCTGGCTCAACGACGATTACCACGGCGGCGAGACGATCTTCACCGAACTCGGTCTCGCGCTGCGCGGCCGTACCGGCGATGCGTTGATCTTCGCCAACGCCTTGCCCGACGGCCGACCCGATCCGGCCACGCGCCACATTGGCAGCGCCGTGGAAAGCGGCGTGAAGCTCCTCTCCAGCCGCTGGATCCGGCAACGTCCCCCTATCGATCCCGCCGCCGGATTTGGCCAGCATGAGGCGACTGGCGAGACTGCTCAATAAAGCAGGAAGGGTTTCCGCCTCTCCGCCCATGCACTTTCGTCCGGCAAGGTCACGATATCCAGGTCACCCGGCAACGAAGCGGCGTCATCCACCCATTCGCGCAGCCCCGGCCCGCCGTTGATCACGTCGATCGCCAGCCGGTCGAGGACATACTCATAGGGAAAATCCCGCCACAGATCATAATCGGGATAGAGCCGCCGGATCGCCTTGAAGCCCAGCGCCTGCACGCGCCATGGCCGGAACGCGCCATGGTCATAAGCCGGCCCTTCGGCATGGATGTGCACGCCGCTGCACAGCTTGCCGACATGCTTGTGGAAGGTCGGTTCGAACCAGATATCGCGCAGAATGCAGCCGTGCAGCCATTCGGGGGCAAGCGCCTGCATTTCGGCGATCACCGCGCGCGCATCGATATCGGGCGCGCCGAAGAGTTCGAGCGGACGCGTCGTCCCCCGCCCTTCGGATATCGTCGCACCTTCGACCATCACCGTCCCCGCATAGGCGCGCGCCATGTTGATGTTGGGCGCGTTGGGGCTGGGATTGACCCACACGCGCTC
This sequence comes from Sphingomonas sp. EU05-FHT14C10, assembly GCF_058790595.1. NCBI lineage: Bacteria > Pseudomonadati > Pseudomonadota > Alphaproteobacteria > Sphingomonadales > Sphingomonadaceae > Sphingomonas > Sphingomonas sp. EU05-FHT14C10. The sequence continues at coordinate 316,469 of NZ_JBYTEN010000001.1, forward strand.
GCCAAGCGGCCAACCGAACCCCGGCCCTTCTTCAGGCTGCCAGCCTTCCATCGCGATCACGCGATAATCGACGTCGAGCCCAAGCTCGGCCACGAACCAGCGGCCAAGCTCGCCCATCGTCAGCCCGTGGCGCATCGGCATCGCGCCCGCACCGACGAAACTTTCCCAGCCAGGCAGCAGCGTGAGCCCCTCGACCGGACGCCCGGCGGGGTTGGGGCGATCGAGCACCCACACCGCCTTGCCCAGCCGCGCGCCTGCCTCGAGCACGTAACGCAGCGTGGTGATGAAGGTGTAGATACGGCAGCCCAGATCCTGCAGATCGACGAGCAGCACGTCGAACGCATCCATCATCGCGTCGGTCGGCTTGCGCACTTCACCATAGAGGCTGAACACCGGAATGCCATGGACCGGATCGCGATAATCGGGCGATTCGATCATATTGTCCTGCTTGTCGCCGCGCAGTCCGTGCTGCGGCCCGAAGGCGGCGCTCAGCTCGATGTCCGGGCAGGCCGCGAGCGCGTCGAGCGAATGGACCATCGTCTCGGTCAGCGATGCGGGATGCGCGAGCAGGGCGACGCGCCTGCCGGCGAGCGGCGCGCGAAGAGCGGGGTCGGCGAGCAGCCGGTCGATGCCGAATTTCATGCCCGCTCAGGTGCAGGCAGTTCGATCGCGAAGCAAGCGCGATGATGAAAATCGGGTTTGCCCTCGGGATGCGCGAGTGCCCAGTAGCTTTTGGTCCCGTCCTTCGCCTCGATTACCGCCGACAGCCCGATCCGTGTGGCCCCCGGCGCGATCAGGCCCGCGAGATTGATCGTCGCGCCGACGCTCAGTCGCGCAGGCTCCGCTACAACGTCGATCGAGGGCGGCGAAGCGACCGGCGCATCGCGCATCCCCGCGCGATAACCGTCGAAGCGATAGGCCGCCCATTCGCCTGAGGGCGACAGATTGACCTCGGCATAGCCCTCGCCGTCCCACGCGAACGCCTCGAAGCATGTGCGCCGCCACAACTCGTCGCGCCGCGCCGGAGCGGCTGGCACGGGGACGGCCAGCGCCGCAATGTCCCCGACGACCATATAGGCGATCGACAACATGGCCTCCCCCACACGGCTCAGCTCGATGTCGAAGCCCTCGATCGCAGGGCACGGAAAATCGGGATGCGCGATCAGCCGCCGCTTCGCCAAGACGCTACTCAAGCCGATGTCCCCATGCTAGGCGCTGCGCGCCATGACCTATGCATCCGATCTCCTACGCCTGCTCGACCAGCGCGGCTATATCCACCAGTTGACCGACGCCGAGGGCCTCGACGCCCTCGCGGCGAAGGAGATCGTTCCCGGCTATATCGGCTTCGACGCCACAGCGTCATCGCTTCATGTCGGCAGCCTCGTCCAGATCATGATGCTCCGCCGGCTCCAGCAGGCCGGGCACAAGCCGATCGTGGTGATGGGCGGCGGCACGTCGAAGATTGGCGATCCGAGCTTCAAGGACGAAGCGCGCAAGCTGCTCACCACCGATATGATCGCCGCCAATATCGCGGGCATAAAGAAGGTGTTCGAGCGCTTCCTGACCTTCGGCGACGGCCCGACCGATGCGATCATGGTCGACAATGCCGACTGGCTCGACAAGCTCGAATATATCCCCTTCCTGCGCGAAATCGGCCAGCATTTCTCGGTCAACCGGATGCTCAGCTTCGACTCGGTCAAGCTGCGCCTCGACCGCGAACAGTCGCTGAGCTTCCTCGAATTCAACTACATGATCCTGCAGGCCTATGATTTCCGCGAGCTTTCGCGCCGCGTGGGCTGTCGCCTCCAGATGGGCGGATCGGACCAGTGGGGCAATATCGTCAACGGCATCGAACTGACGCGCCGCATCGACGGCGAGCAGGTCTACGGCCTCACGACGCCGCTCATCACCACCGCCGACGGCGGCAAGATGGGCAAGACCGTCTCGGGCGCGGTCTGGCTCAATGCCGATATGCTGTCGCCCTATGACTATTGGCAGTTCTGGCGGAACACGCAGGACGCCGATGTCGGCCGCTTCATGCGCCTCTTCACCGATCTGCCGCTGGACGAGATCGCCCGGCTCGAGGCACTGGAGGGCGCCGAGATCAACGACGCCAAGAAGATTCTCGCCGATGCCGCCGCCGCCATGGCGCATGGCGAAACGGCCGCCGCCGAAGCAGCCGAGACCGCGCGCCGCACCTTCGAGGAAGGCGCCAGCGGCGCCGCGCTCCCGACGCACAGGGTCGAGGGCGGCAGCATCGGCGTCGTCGACGCGCTCGTGGCGCTGGGCCTTGCCGCGTCGAAGGGCGAGGCCCGCCGGCTGATCAAGGGCGGCGGCGCGCGCGTCGAGGGCGAGAAGGTCGAGGACGAAGCGCTGGTGATCGCGGTCGGCGACGCGCCGGTGCGCGTCTCGGCGGGCAAGAAAAATCACGCGCTGCTGGTGCGTTGACGCCGTCCCCGATGTGGCCGAGCCGAGGCGCGGTAAGGCTTCTTTAATCCCATTCCTTGCGCCGCCGTTAAGGTTTCGGGTCTAGGTCTGTCAGAAGGGGCAAGTGGTGTTCCGGAGTAGCGTCATGAGTTTCAACGCACAGAACCGGACGATCCACGATCAGCGCGAGGCCGCGCGTGAGGAAGTCTTCTACCGCACCCGGGGCAACGGCCCGGCGGGCGTGGTTTCGCTGCAGGTCGTGAACATCTCCGCCTCGGGTTTCATGGCGCGCTCCGAAAACAGCTTCGCCGAAGGCGACCGGCTGATGGTCCGCTTTCCCGTGGTGGGCTCGGTCGGCGCCGAGGTCCGCTGGGCGCTCGGCGGCCGCGTCGGCTGCCAGTTCGACCGCATGATCGATCTCGCCCCTTATCTCCAGCTCCTCTCCGAGCTCGTCGCCCACGCGCGCTGAGCCGCGCTTCAGCCCGACCTGAGCAGCGCCACCCCGGCGTCGCGCTCAAACAGATAGAGCGCCAGCCGCGCCGCCTTGCCGCGCGGGCCTTCCAGTCCGCCGTCGCGATCGACGAGCAGCCGCGCATCGTCGCTCGCCATCGGCAGCAGGTCCTGCAGCATGTCGGGCTCCACGAGCCGGAAGAGCTGCTCGCCCGACTGGCGCGTGCCGAGCAGCTCGCCCGCACCGCGCAGGCGCAGATCCTCCTCGGCGATGCGGAAACCGTCATTGGTCTCGCGCATCAGCGCCAGCCGCGCGCGCGCCGTCTCGCTCAGCATCCCGCCGCGCAGCAGCAGGCAGATCGACTTCTTGTCGCCGCGCCCCACGCGCCCGCGCAACTGGTGGAGCTGCGCCAGCCCGAAACGCTCGGCACCCTCGATGATCATCAGCGTCGCATTGGGCACGTCGACGCCCACCTCGATCACCGTCGTCGCGACCAGCACCGCCGTCCGCCCGGAGGCGAAATCGGCCATCACGGCATCCTTGTCCGGCCCCTTCATCCGGCCATGGACCAGACCCACGCGATCGTCGCCGAAGCGCAGCCTGAGCGCCGCCGCACGCGCCTCGGCCGCCGCCTGATCGCTCGTCTCGCTTTCCTCGACCAGCGGGCACACCCAATAGGCCTGCCCGCCCGCATCGATATGCCGCCCCAGCCCGTCGGCCACCTCACCCAGCCGCTCGTCGGAAAGGACGCGCGTCTCGATCGGCTGCCGGCCGGGCGGCATCTCGTCGAGCCGGCTCACGTCCATCTCGCCATAATGGGTCAGCGTCAGCGTGCGGGGGATCGGCGTCGCCGTCATCACCAGCAGGTGCGGCGGATGCTCGGCCTTGGCCTGGAGCATCATCCGCTGCGCAACGCCGAAGCGATGCTGCTCGTCGACCACCGCGAGCCCCAGCCTTTTGTAGCTCACCGCTTCCTGGAAGATCGCGTGCGTGCCGACGAGGATGTCGATCGATCCATCGGCCAGCCCCATCAGCGTCGATTCGCGGGCCCTGCCCTTCTCACGCCCGGTCAGGATCGCGACATTGATCGGCAAGCCGGCGAGCATCGCCGTCAGGTTCGCATGATGCTGGCGCGCCAATATCTCGGTGGGCGCCAGCATCGCGCCCTGCGCGCCGGCCTCGACTGCCGTCAGCAGCGCCATCAGCGCGACCAGCGTCTTGCCCGCGCCGACATCGCCCTGCAGCAGCCGGACCATCGGCGTCGCCTGCTGCATGTCGCCTTCGATCTCGCGGATCGAGCGCGTCTGTGCACCCGTCGGCGCATAGGGCAGCCGCAGCATATCGCGCAGCCTGCCGTCGCCCGCCAGCGGAACGCCGCGCCGCCGCCGCGACGACGCGCGGACCAGCATCAGCGCAAGCTGGTTGGCGAACAGTTCGTCATAGGCCAGCCGCCGCCGCGCGGCCTTGTCGGCCGGATCGGCATGCGCGGTGGCGAGCGACTGACGCCATGACGCCCATCCCTCTTTCGCCAGCACGCTGGGTTCGATCCACTCGGCAAGCTCGGGCGCGCGCGCCACGGCCTGCGCGGCCAGCGCCGCCAGCCGCTTGCCCGTCAGCCCTTCCGACAGGGGATAGACCGGCTCGCGCTCGGCGATCTCCCCGGCCTCTTCGGGCGGCAGCACATGGTCGGGATGGACCATCTGCCATTCCTGTCCATAGGTCTCGATCTTGCCCGATACGATGCGCGCCTCGCCCAGCGGCAGCAGCTTCTTCGCCCAGCCCGGATTGCCGCCGAAATAGACTAGGCTGATCGCGTTGCCGATCGCGTCGATCGCATGGACGCGGAAGGGCGATCGCGGGCCGCCCTGCCGATAGTCGGCAGCGGTCAGCGTCAGCGTCACCACCTGCCCGGCAATCGCCTCGTCGAGGCTGACGACGGGACGCCGATCGATGAACCCGCTCGGCAAATGGAAAGCGATATCGACAGCGCGCGCCAGCCCCAGCCGCTCGAGCGGTCGCGCAAGCTGCGGCCCGATCCCTTTCAGGGCCGTGACTTCGGCGAACAGCGGATTGAGAATATCGGGTCGCATGGCTATCTGCGCTCTAAAGTCTGTTCAGCCGAAGCGGAAGCGGTGCCTTCCGCTCCCGGGCAGACAGGGATCACCAGCCGGCCGGCCCTAAAAGCCCGCCGGCCAATTTGCATTGGACGCCCATGGATCGCGATGCCCGTCTCAAACGCCTGAAGTTCCGCGCATGGCATCGCGGCACCAAGGAAGCGGACCTGATGGTCGGCGGCTTCTTCGATCGCCATGCAACGGAATGGAACGAGGCGGAGATCGCCTGGTACGAGGCGCTGATGAACGAGCAGGATGTCGACATCATGGGCTGGGCGATCGGCACGATCCCGGTTCCGCCGCACATCGAAGGCCCGATGATCCAGGCGATGAAGCGCCTCGACTATATTCCCATCTCCGAATGATCTCGCGTGCTCCTCCCTTAAGGAGCGCGGTTTGGACCGCCCGATGACCGACCTTCAGAAGATTCTCCATGCCAAGTCGCCGCTGACCCTTGCGGGCGCCCCTGCCGGCTTCCTGCCCTGGCTGACGGCCGATCTTGCGCGCGCATCGAAGAGTCGCGCTGTCTTCATCGCATCGGACGAGCAGGCGATGCGCAGCCTCGCCGAGACCGCCACCTATTTTGCGCCCGAGCTGGAAGTACTGAGTTTCCCGGCATGGGATTGTCTTCCCTATGATCGCGCCTCGCCGTCGCTGCGCTCGACGTCGGAACGACTCGCGACGCTCCACGCGCTGCAGGCGAAGCCCAGAGGTCCGCAGCTTCTCGTCACCACGCTCAATGCCGCCACGCAGCGCACGCTGACGCCCTTCCGTATCCGCCAGCTCGTCGCGCGGCTCGCGCCGGGCGAGCGGATTGATCGCGACCGGCTTGCCGAGTTGCTTCAGTCCAATGGCTATGTCCGTGTCGAGACCGTGGCCGATCCGGGCGAGTTCGCGGTGCGCGGTGGTCTTGTCGATCTCTTCCCCTCGGGCGAGGAGCAGGCGCTGCGCCTCGATTTCTTCGGCGACGAGATCGAAAGCGTCCGGCGCTTCGATCCCGCCGATCAGCGCACCACCGGGCGCGTCGACGGCTTCACCCTGCTTCCCGCATCCGAGGCGCTTCTCGACGAGGAAGGCATCAAGCGCTTCCGCAGCCGCTACCGCGAACGTTTCGGCGCGACCGCGACCGGCGACCCGCTTTATCAGGCGATCAGCGACGGCCGTCGTCTCGCCGGCATGGAGCATTGGCTACCGCTGATCGAGGATCGGCTGACCACCCTCTTCGATCATCTCGGCGACGATGCGGTGATCCTCCGCGATTCGGGAACCTCCGCCGCTGCAGAGGCGCGGTTTGAGGCGATCGCCGACTATCACGCCAATCGCGTGCGCGCGCAGTCCTCTGATCCCGGGAGCTATCGCCCGATCGAACCCGCCGCCCTCTATCTGACACCCGACGAGTGGGCGCAGGCGGTCGGCGACAATGCCATTCACCTCACCACGCCCTTCCGCGAGCCCGAAAGCGCCACGGTGCTCGACTTCGGCGTCGACGGACCACGCGATTTCGCGCCCGAGCGCGCCCAGAACGCCAATGTCTATGAAGCGGTCGCCGCGCATGCCCGGTCGCTCCAGCGTGCCGGCAGGCGCCTGGTCCTCGCCAGCTATTCGGCGGGCTCGCGAGAGCGCCTGACCGCGCTCCTCGCCGATCATGGTCTCAAGACCGCGCCAGCGGCCGACAATTGGCAGGAAGCGCTGGGCCTTGCCGCCAATTATGGCGCGGCGATCGTCGTCCTGCCGCTCGACCACGGCTTCGCCACGCCCGATATTGCCCTGATAACCGAGCAGGACATGCTCGGCGACCGCCTCGTCCGCCGGCAGAAGAAGCGCAAGAGCGCCGACGCTTTCATGTCGGAGCTGGCGACGCTCACCCCCGGTGATCTCGTCGTTCACGTCGATCACGGCATCGGGCGCTACGAAGGGCTGACATCGATCCCGGTAGGCCAGAGCCCGCACGACTGCGTCTGGCTGACCTATGCGGGCGGCGACAAGCTCTACGTGCCCGTCGAGAATATCGACGTGCTGTCGCGCTACGGGGCCGAAAGCGAGGGCGTCGCGCTCGACCGGCTGGGCGGCGAGGCCTGGCAGCGGCGCAAGGCGCAGATGAAGGAGCGGATTCGCGAGATCGCGAACGAGCTCATCAAGACCGCCGCCGAACGCGCGCTCCGCCCCGCCGAAATCGCCGAGCCCGACAGCGGCGGCTACCCCGCCTTCGTCGATCGCTTCCCCTATCAGGAAACCGATGATCAGGAGCGCGCGATCGGCGACGTCATCGCCGATCTCGCTTCGGGTCGCCCGATGGACCGGCTCGTCTGCGGCGATGTCGGTTTCGGCAAGACCGAAGTCGCCCTGCGCGCCGCCTTCGTCGCGGCGATGGCCGGTATGCAAGTCGCCCTCGTCTGCCCGACGACGCTGCTCGCCCGCCAGCACCACATGAATTTCGTCGACCGGTTCAACGGCTTCCCGCTGAAGATCGGCCGCCTCTCGCGCCTCGTCCCCGCAGGCGAAGCCAAGGCGGTCAAGGAAGGCCTGCTCGACGGCACGATCGATATCGTCATCGGCACCCATGCGGTCATCGCCAAGGGCGTCGAGTTCAAGCGCCTCGGCCTCGTCATCGTCGACGAGGAGCAGCGCTTCGGCGTCGTCCACAAGGAAAGGCTGAAGGCGCTCAAGACCGACGTCCACCAGCTCACCCTCACCGCAACCCCGATCCCGCGCACCCTCCAGATGGCAATGTCCGGCCTGCGCGAGCTTTCGGTGATCCAGACGCCGCCGGTCGATCGCCTCGCCGTGCGCACCTATGTCATGCCCTGGGATCCCGTCGTGATCCGCGAGGCGCTGCTGCGCGAACATTATCGCGGCGGGCAAAGCTATTTCGTCACGCCGCGCGTCTCCGACCTGCCCGACATCGAAAAGTTCCTGCGCGAGGAAGTGCCCGAGGTCCGCTATGTCGTCGCCCACGGCCAGATGGCGGCGGGCATGGTCGAGGAACGCATGTCGGCCTTCTACGACAAGCGCTACGAAGTGCTGGTCTCCACGACCATCGTCGAAAGCGGGATCGACATTCCCAGCGCCAACACGATGATCATCCACCGCGCCGATCGCTTCGGCCTCGCGCAACTCTACCAGCTGCGTGGTCGCGTCGGCCGGTCGAAGACGCGCGCCTATGCCTATCTCACGACGCATGACCGCGTGCTCACCGAAACCGCCGAGAAACGGCTCAAGGTGCTGTCCGATCTCGACAGCCTGGGCGCGGGGTTCCAGCTCGCCAGCCATGATCTCGACATTCGCGGCGCGGGCAATCTGCTCGGCGACGAGCAGTCGGGGCACATCAAGGAAGTCGGTTTCGAACTCTACCAGTCGATGCTCGAGGAGGCGATCCTCTCGGCCAAGGCGGGCGGGATCGAAAAGGCGATGGCGAAGGAATCCTTCTCGCCGCAGATCACCGTCGATGCGCCGATCATGATTCCCGACGATTATGTCCCCGATCTCGATCTGCGCATGGGCCTCTATCGCCGCCTCAACGAGATCGAGGACAAGCAGGGCATCGAAGCCTTCGCCGCCGAACTGATCGACCGTTTCGGCAAGCTGCCGCCCGCGACGCAGAATCTGCTGACCGTCATCGAGATCAAGCTCAACGCCAGGCGCGCCAACATCGCCAAGATCGACGCCGGTCCGCGCGGTGCGCTGGTCAGCTTCTTCCAGGACAATTTCCCCGATCTGCCGGGGCTGCTCGGCTATGTCGACCGGCTGAAGGGCACTGCACGGCTGCGTCCTGACAGCAAGCTCGTCATCACCCGCGCCTGGGGCGATCCCGCCTCGCGCTTGAACGGAGCGCTCCAATTGTCGCGCGGCCTTGCAAAAATAGTCTCTTAGGGATTTAAAATGTAAATTCGGTGGTTGCGTATCACGGATTACGGAGGGAGAGCCGTGACCGAACCGGCAATACTTGCCCGATGGAGCGCGCTCGTCACGGCGATTCAGCGCCTGTCCGTGGCTGTCTCCGTCGACGATGTCGTGGCGATCCTGCGCGAATCGACGCGCGAGATCGCGGCCTCCGACGGCATAACCGTCGTGCGCCGACGCGCCGACGAAGTCGAATATGTCGCGGAAGATGCTCTCGCCCCCCTTTGGGTCGGCCAGAGCTTCCCGATCAAGGCGTGCATTTCGGGGCTGGCGATGCTCGATCGCAAGCCGATTATCATTCCCGACATCACCAATGATCCGCGCCTCGTCTATAATTACTATCGCGACACCTTCGTCGGCAGCATGGCGATGTTTCCCGTGGGCTTCGACGAATCCCGCTTCGCCATCGGCACTTACTGGGCTCGGCAGGGACCGATCGATCCGGAAGCCATCAAGCTGCTCGGAACGCTCGCCCGCTCGGTCGGTGCCGTCCTCGAAAATCTCGCCGCGCTCGAATCCGCGACGGGCGAGCACGCTTCCCTGCTTCGCAAGGCTCTTTGATCGCGCTAGCTTTCCACCATTGCAGGGGGAAACAAGCATGGGCGAATGGAAATCGGTGGACCGGCGTGCCTTCATCGTCGGCGGGGTCATGCTGGCGAGCGCTCCGGCGATGGCGGCCACGGGCAAGGTCGATTGCATCGTTCACGCCGGAACGCTCATCGACGGCATCGGCGCACCCCGCTCCGCCGCATCGATCCTGATCGCCGACGAACGCATCGTCGAAATCGTCCCCGGTCATGTCAGGCCCGCAGGCGTTCGCATCGTCGACCTGTCGTCGGCGACGGTCCTCCCCGGCTTCATCAATTGCCACATCCACCTCGATACCCGCCCGGGTTCGCTCAACCCCGTGCTCGACGCGGCACAGGCAAGCGAGCTCGACGCATTGATGCAAAGCGCCGCCAATGCGCGCGAGATGCTGATGCGCGGTTTCACCTCGGCGCGCGTGCTGGGATCGGTCGGCGAAGACGCCGCGCTCAAGCGCGGAATCGACCGGAAGCTGGCGCAAGGCCCGCGCCTCTGGGTGGCGCTCGAGCAATTGGGCGCCACCGGCAGCGTCGCCGATCGTTCGGTCGGTTTCGACGAGGCGCTCGACAATCCCCATTGGCGCCGCCGGACGATCGACTCGCCGGAACAGGCCGCCTGGCAGGTGCGCGATCGCAAGAAGCGCGGCGCCGATCTCATCAAGATCATGGTCGGTGGGGCCGTCACCAGCCTGTCGCCCGATCCCGTCGGCATGCAGCTCATGTCCGATGCCGAGATACGGGCCGTGGTCGAAACCGCTCATGCGCTCGGCATGAAGGTCGCCGCGCACGCCTATGGCGGTGAGGCGATCGCCGCCGCCGTTCGGGGCGGCGTCGCGTCGATCGAACATGGCTCGTTCGCCGACGACGCCGCGCTCGCCGCAATGCGCGATCGCGGCGTCTATCTCGTGCCGACGCTGACGATCCTTGCGATCAGCATCGACACCGCGCGCAACCGACCCGAGCAGCTTCATCCCGTCATCCGCGAGAAGATCATCGCCGTCGGCGACACGCCGGCACGCACCGTCGCCAGGGCGCACAGGATGGGCGTCCCCATCGCCTTCGGCAGCGATGCGGTACTGCCCGATCGGCAGGCGGAGGAGTTCGGCCATCTCGTCGCCGCCGGGCTCACCCCGATGCAGGCCATTCAGGCCGCGACGCGCAACGCCGCCGACCTGCTCGGCGCGTCCGACCGCGTCGGCACGCTCCAGCCCGGCCGTTTCGCCGATCTCGTCGCGGTTCAGGGCGATCCGATCGCGAATATCGATCTGCTGCGCGGCGTGCGCTTCGTGATGAAGGGCGGCGTCACGGTACGGAACGAGCTCAACGGCTGAGGTCCGCTGCCTGCCATATCGCTTGGCGCTCCAATCCTGTCCGCCACATGACGCTTTTCTAACCAACCGTTTCGGCACCGTTCACAATCGAACGGGTAGATAAGAGCTTGTGAACGGACGAGGCGATCAACCAGCCGAAACCGCTCACGAATGAGGCAGAAAGGGCGCTAACATGTCACTTTCGATTTTCATGCGACGATCGCCGCCGGCCATGCCGGCTCGCGGTTCGGGCCGGCGCCGGCTTGGGTCCCACGCCTTGCCCCCGCCCTTTCTACCCCATCCCTGACGCGCCCCATCCCCCTCCCCCAAGGGTCGCGCCAGGCGCCGCCTCTCCGGGTTGAACACCCTGCCCCCCGCTCTCCCCGGGGAGGCGGCCACTATCCCTCACTCTTTTGCTTTGAAGGAGAATGACGATGAACAATCCCATGAAGGCACTGGTTGCCCTGTCGCTGCTGGCCACTCCGGCTCTCGCTTATGCCGCTCAGCCGCCGGTCGAAAATGTCAGCTCGTTCCGTCACGGCAACCTCGCCGCAGCGCAGGCCATGTCGCGGCAGGCCTACAACTATCTGACCGCCGCGCAGCAGGCGAACGAATATGATCTGGGCGGCCATGCGGCCAAGGCGAAGCAGCTGCTCGATCAGGCCAATCAGGAAATCAAGCTCGCCGCCATCGCTGCGAACAATCGCTGACCCCATGACGACGCCGGGCCGGGCATCATACCCGGCCCGGGCGCCGTATTTTGGGTTCAGCGCCCGACGCTGCCCCTTTCTTCCTTCGGCGGCCCCTGCGCCGCCAGACGATCGGCGATCGCGGTCATCACCCTCGGTGTGTCGACAAGCAGATATTCCGCGTCCTGCGCCGCAGCCCATCCCAGCGTCCGCGTAAAGTCGAACCCCGCCAGCGCGGGCCGCGACACGCCCTCAGCCTGATAGCAAAGCGGCATCACCGTGATCCCCAGCCCCGCCGCAACCATCTGCAGCACGCGCTCGTCGTTGGTCGAGCGCAGCGCGAAATGCGGCCGCACCCCCCGTTCGGTGAAGAAGCGGCTGGTGTACGACAGCGCTTCGCAATGCCGGCGGACGATCATCACGTCCTCACCCAATTGCTCGGCGTCGATCGCCGCGCATCTTGCGAGCCGGTGCCCCGACGGCACGGCCAGCGCATAGCCTTCGGTCAGGATCGCGCGCTCGGCGAACCGGTCCGCACCGCGATCGACCAGGGTCAGCGCCACGTCGATCCGCCCTTTGGCAAGGTCGCTCGCCAGTTCGCGTTCGCTCCCGAACAGCAGCTCGAAGCGATTATGCTCGCTCGGCCGCGCCTCGGCCAGCGCCGCCGCGATCAGCGCGCCGGGCACGCTGCCGAGCACGCCGATCCGCAGCGGCGGCATGTCGATCGCCTCGTCCATCGATTGCTGCACGAGGTGGAACTCGCGTTCGATCCGGCGCGCATGAAGCTGGAGCCGCGTGCCGGCTTCGGTCAGCGCCACGCGCTGGTTCGATCGCACGAACAGCCGGTGCCCCAGCAATCGTTCGAGCTTGGCGATGCCGACCGACAATGTAGGCTGCGACACGTTGCAATGATTCGCCGCGCGCGAAAAATTGCCCTGGTCGACCACGGCGAGGAAATAGCGAAGCAGATAACGATCGAGCATCAGTCTAAAATCCGGCTGGCCGGGACGCCGCGGCCGCGACGCCCCGCCCTTCATAGATAAAAATAATGATATCGTTCAAATCCATTCAATTTTTCTGGGATGCGCCACCCCGCTAGGCTTGGGGGAGAGGAGAGACCGAAGCCATGACCCCCGATTTCGATTTCGCGCTTGGCGAGACTGCCGACATGATCCGCGAGACGACGGCGCGCTTCGCCGCCGATCGCATCGCCCCCATCGCCGCGAAGATCGACGCCGAGGACTGGTTTCCCAAGTCGCTCTGGCCCGAAATGGGCGCGCTCGGCCTCCACGGTATCACCGTGGAAGAGGAATATGGCGGCCTCGCTCTCGGCTATCTCGAACATGTCATCGCCTGCGAGGAAGTCAGCCGCGCCTCGGCGTCGATCGGCCTCAGCTACGGCGCGCATTCCAACCTCTGCGTCAACCAGATCCGGCGCTGGGCGAGTGACGAGCAGAAGGCCAGATATCTCCCCAGGCTCATCTCGGGCGAGCATGTCGGCAGCCTCGCCATGTCGGAGGTCGGCGCCGGGTCCGATGTCGTCTCGATGAAGCTCAAGGCCGACAAGGTTCAGGGCGGCTACGTCCTCAACGGCACGAAGTTCTGGATCACCAACGCCACCTATGCCGATACGCTGGTCGTCTATGCCAAGACGGGCGAAGGCAGCCGCGGCATCACCACCTTCCTCATCGAAAAGGACATGCCCGGCTTCTCGATCGGCCAGAAGATCGACAAGATGGGTATGCGCGGCAGCCCCACGGCCGAGCTGGTCTTCAACGATTGCGAAGTGCCCGAGGAAAACATCATGGGGCCGCTCAACGGCGGCGTCGGCGTGCTGATGTCGGGGCTCGACTATGAGCGCACGGTGCTTGCCGGCATCCAGCTCGGCATCATGCAGGCCTGCCTCGACGTCGTCCTGCCTTATGTCCGCGAGCGCAAGCAGTTCGGCAAGCCGATCGGCGCCTTCCAGCTCCTCCAGGCCAAGGTCGCCGACATGTATGTCGCGCTCAATTCGGCCCGCGCCTATGTCTATGCCGTCGCCAAAAGCTGCGATGCTGGCAAGACGACGCGCTTCGACGCGGCAGGCGCGATCCTGCTTGCATCGGAAAATGCCTTCCGCGTCGCGGGTGAGGCGGTTCAGGCGCTGGGCGGCGCGGGCTACACCAAAGATTGGCCGGTCGAACGCTTCCTGCGCGACGCCAAGCTGCTCGATATCGGCGCCGGCACCAACGAGATCCGGCGCATGCTCATCGGCCGCGAGTTGATCGGCGCGGCATGAGCGCTCCTGTCCTCGACACCAAGCTGTCGGCCGACAGCGAACAGTTCCGCGCCAATGCCGCGCATAACCGCGCGCTGGTTGACGATCTTCGCGGCCGCGTCGCGACGGCGGCGCTCGGCGGCAGCGAGAAGGCACGCGCCAGGCATGTCGAACGCGGCAAGCTGCTTCCTCGCGACCGTGTCGAGCGCCTGCTCGATCCCGGCGCGCCTTTCCTCGAGATCGGCCAGCTCGCCGCCTGCGACCTGTACGAAGGCGAAGTGCCCGGGGCCGGCATGATCGCGGGCATCGGCCGCGTCTCGGGCCGCCAGTGCATGATCGTCTGCAACGATGCGACGGTGAAGGGCGGCACCTATTATCCGATGACGGTCAAGAAGCATCTCCGCGCGCAGGAAATTGCCGAGGCCAATCGCCTGCCGTGCATCTATCTGGTCGACAGCGGCGGCGCCAACCTGCCGCATCAGGCCGAGGTGTTTCCCGATCGCGACCATTTCGGGCGCATCTTCTTCAACCAGGCCAATATGTCGGCCAAGGGCATCCCGCAGATCGCCTGCGTGATGGGAAGCTGCACCGCGGGCGGCGCCTATGTTCCCGCCATGTCGGACGAGACCGTCATCGTCCGCAATCAGGGCACGATCTTCCTTGCCGGCCCACCGCTGGTGAAGGCGGCGACGGGCGAGGTCATCTCGGCCGAGGATCTCGGCGGCGGCGATCTCCATGCGCGCAAATCGGGCGTGGTCGATCATCTCGCCGAGAATGACGAACATGCGCTGACCATCGTCCGCGATATCGTCTCGACCTTCGGCAAGCCGCACGATCCGGGTCTCGATCTGCGCGATCCGCGCCCGCCGCGCTTCGATCCGCAGGAGCTTTACGGCATCGTCCCCGACGACGTTCGTGCGCCATATGATGTCCACGAGGTCATCGCGCGCATCGTCGACGGATCGGAGTTCAACGAGTTCAAGCCGCTGTTCGGCAGCTCGCTCGTCTGCGGCTTCGCGCATATCTGGGGCATGCCCGTCGCCATCCTCGCCAATAACGGCGTGCTGTTCAGCGAAAGCGCGGTCAAGGGCGCGCATTTTATCGAGCTGGCCTGTCAGCGCCGCATCCCGCTGCTTTTCCTCCAGAATATCTCCGGCTTCATGGTCGGTGGTAAATATGAGGCGGAAGGCATTGCAAAACATGGCGCAAAGCTCGTCACCGCCGTCGCCACCGCCAGCGTTCCCAAGATCACGCTTCTGATCGGCGGCAGCTTCGGCGCGGGCAATTACGGCATGTGCGGCCGGGCCTACTCCCCGCGCTTCCTCTTCACCTGGCCCAACAGCCGGATCAGCGTGATGGGCGGCGAGCAGGCCGCTTCGGTCCTCGCCACCGTCCACCGCGACGCGGAGAGCTGGACACCCGATGAGGCCGAGGCGTTCAAGGCCCCGATCCGCCAGAAATATGAGGATGAAGGCAATCCCTATCACGCCACTGCGCGGCTGTGGGATGACGGCATCATCGACCCCGCGCAGACGCGCGACGTGCTGGGCCTTGCCTTCGCCGCGACGCTGAACGCTCCGATTCCCGAAGCCGCGCGCTTCGGCGTGTTCCGGATGTAGCGATGCCGCGCTGTCCTACAGTTGCGGTTTCGGGCTACGCTTCGTGCATGCCCATGATCGCCCTCGACCGCGATTGCGCACGACCTGCGCCAGCCGTCGGCGGCGCCGGAGCGTTTGACGTTCTAGCCTCTCAACTTTGTCAACTTCGCATCGGGGATGGCCAATGATATTCCTCGCCCTCGCGCTCCAGATCACCCCGGTCCAGCCGCTGCCCAAGGGGACTGGCCTGCCGCCCCCGGGCACGCCCGAGGCATCGGCGATGATCCCCGTCAACGCGCTGTTCGCAGGCATCGCCGCGCGCGATGGGGCGGCGATCGCCGCAACCTTCCGACCGGGCGCGACCGTGACGGTCGCCACTGAATCGGTGGACGGATCGGTCCGCATCGATCATCTGACCGCCGATGAGATGGCCGCGCGCATCAAGCCCGGCGCCGAACGCTTCGAGGAAAGCATGGCCGATCCCGCGATCGAGATCGACGGCAATATCGCGATGGTCTGGGGCCATTACAGCTTCACCATCGACGGCAAGACCAGCCATTGCGGGGTCGATCATTTCGACCTGATCCGCGAAGGCGGTGCGTGGAAGATCCAGAACATCACCTGGTCCAAGCGGACTACCGGATGCTGAAGTCGCTGCTCATCGCCAATCGCGGCGAGATCGCCTGCCGCGTCATCCGCACCGCGCGCGCGATGGGTATCCGCACCGTCGCCGTCTATTCGGATGCAGACGCCAACGCCCTGCACGTCCGTCAGGCCGACGAGGCCGTGCATATCGGCCCGTCGCCCGCGCGCGAATCCTATCTGGTGGGCGAAAGGATCATTGCCGCCGCCAGGGCGACAGGGGCCGAGGCGATCCATCCCGGCTATGGCTTCCTGTCGGAAAACGCCGCCTTCGCGCAAGACGTGATCGACGCGGGACTGATCTGGGTCGGCCCCCACCCCTCCTCGATTACCGCGATGGGGTTGAAGGACGCGGCCAAGCAGCGGATGATCGCCGCTGGCGTCCCCGTCACCCCCGGCTATCTCGGCGAGGATCAGCGCCCCGATCGTCTCAAAGCGGAGGCCGACAAGATCGGCTATCCCGTGCTGATCAAGGCCGTCGCCGGCGGCGGCGGCAAGGGCATGCGCCGCGTCGATGCCGCCGGGGATTTCGCCGATGCGCTCACCAGTTGCCAGCGCGAGGCCGCCAACAGCTTCGGCGACGATCGCGTCCTGATCGAGAAATATATCCTCTCGCCCCGCCATATCGAAGTGCAGGTGTTCGGCGACGCCCACGGCAATGCCATCCACCTGTTCGAGCGTGATTGCTCGCTCCAGCGTCGCCACCAGAAGGTGATCGAGGAGGCCCCCGCCCCCGGCATGGACGAAGCGACGCGCGAGGCGATCTGCGCCGCCGCCGTCCGCGCCGCCAGGGCCGTCGACTATGTCGGCGCCGGGACGATCGAATTCATCGCCGACGCCAGCGAAGGCCTGCGCGCCGACCGCATCTGGTTCATGGAAATGAACACGCGCCTGCAGGTCGAGCATCCGGTGACCGAGGAAATCACCGGCGTCGACCTCGTCGAATGGCAGCTCCGCGTCGCAAGCGGCGAACCGCTGCCAAAGCGTCAGGATGAGTTGAGCATCAACGGCTGGGCGATGGAAGCGCGGCTGTATGCGGAAGATCCGCTTAACGGCTTTCTGCCCTCGATCGGCAGGCTTGATGTTCTCCAGCTCCCCGAAGACGATCTGCGCGTGGAGACCGGTGTCGAAGAAGAAGACGAGGTTTCGCCCTTCTATGATCCGATGATCGCGAAGCTGGTTGCCTTCGGAGCAGATCGCGCCGCGGCTACCGAGCGTCTCGCGGACGGAATCGACTATGCCGCCGTCTGGCCCGTCAAGACCAACGCCGGCTTCCTCGTCCGCGCCCTTCGTCACCCGGACTTCGTCGCCGGCCGCGTCGAAACCGGTTTCATCGCCGATCGGCTCGCCGATCTTCTTCCCCCACGCGAAGCGAGCGCCGCCTCGCAGAAGCTCGCCGCGCTCAACCTCCTGTTCGCTCATGACGAAGCCCATGGCATCAGTCAGGACGAGCCTTGGGGTGGCCTCGACGGTTTCCGTTTGAATGGCCCTCGCAGCGCACCGATCGCGATACGCGGAGATGCCGATCTGCATATCGTCGACATCTGGGAGGGCGACCCGGTTGACGGCGGCGGCCGCTTTGTCGGCGAAGACTTTATAACGGTCGAAGAGGGCCAGACCCACGCCTTCCGGCTGGCGCGCTTCGATGGTGCCGCCGCCGGGGCCGCCGCCGACGGCGCAATCCTCTCGCCCATGCCCGGCCGCATCATCGCGGTCGACGTCGCGGCCGGCGACGCCGTCACAAAGGGCCAGAAACTCGTCACGCTCGAGGCTATGAAGATGGAGCACAGCCTGACCGCGCCCTTCGACGGCACCGTGGCCGAACTCAACGCCAGCGTCGGCGCGCAGGTTCAGGTCGATGCGCTGCTCGTGCGGGTCGAGGCGGCCGCCTGACGGTGCCTGCCGCATGCCGCTTGACGGCATTTAACATTAATCCCACAGGAAGGTGATTACTGACCGCCGCGGGTAGCGCGCGAAATGGGAACTCCGATGGACCGGGACGCAGTCGCCAAACTCACGCCAGCGCAGCGGGAGTGTCTTCGGCTGGTGCTGGTTCACGGCACGTCCAAGCGGATCGGCCAGGCGCTGAATCTGTCGTCCCACACCGTCGACATGCACATCAAGGCGGCGATGAAGAAGCTCGACGCCAAGAGCCGCTTCGACGCCGCGAAAGCGCTGGCTGCTGCGGAAGGAAACCTACACCAGAATTTGGTGCATCAAGCGCCGGAGATTCCGGACACGACCGAAAATGCCTCACCAACGGTCTTGCCGGGGGCGCAAATCCCCCTGGCAATTTTGCCAGTTGGGGGTGAACATGGTTCAATCGGAAACGCTCGCGTCCTCGCCTACATTGTCGGCATCGCCGTCTCATCAATCATCGGGCTCGCCGGACTCATCGCCACTCTCCGCGCCGTCGGAGAATTTTTCGCGCGGTAAGGGCGTCTTCAACCGCCTCTTCAGCCGGCGCCTGTCCGCCGGGACCGAAGTGGAAGCCCTGCTCTTCAAGGCCGAGCGTGAGCTCGACCGGGCATTCTCCGCCGTCGCACGGCTGAATGCCGCGCTTCCCGAAGCAAGGCTGGAAGCCAGGCTGGCGGCCGTCATGGCTCAACCCGCGCTTTCGTCCACGACTGCCGCCCAATCCGCCATCATCGATGCGCGCAGCCACCTTCTTTCCACGCACGACCGCCTCGCGCTCGTCCGTCGCCAGATGAACCTTCCCGAAGAAGCCTTCGGCGGCGGCGACCTCAAGCCCATCCCGGCCTGAGCGAACAGACGAAAGTGGAGACGGAAAATGATGCATATGGCCGCGATCACCGGTAGGGGGCGGTGCACTTCAGGAGCCGGGTCTGATGATCTCCCCGATCAGCTTGCTGCTCGTCGCGGCCTTCTGGCTGGCCCTTGCGGGGGCCATCCTTTTTGCGCTCGCGAAAGGCGCGTGGCCCGAACGGATCGGCGCGCTCGCGATGATCGCCGCCTCGGGCCTCAGCGTCCTCGTGAAGCCGGGTACGTTGAAAGCCTATCTGCATTTCGAGGCGGGGACGTTCGTCGTCGATCTCGTCCTGCTGGCCATTCTGATCGGGCTGGCGCTCAGGACGCCGCGCAACTGGCCGATCTGGGCAGCGGGATTCCAGCTGGCAGGCCTCAGTTCGCATATCGCCGTGCTCGTGACGCCGCATTATCTCGCCGTCGCCTATTCCCTGCTGCAGGGCTTTTGGGCCTATCCCATTCTCGCAAGCCTGGCCGCCGGGGCGGCCGGACACTGGCGGCGCAATCATGACTCACGAAATGCCGGTGTTTCGGGCAAAGGTGTCGGCGCGGATCGTTGAAGGCGAGACGCACCGGATCGAAAGCATCGGGGAATCCTTTCCCCCCTCGATAAAGCCCGGCCGCCTCATCCAGTTGGAACGCCTGGTCGCCGAGCGGCGCGCGCGCGAACGCCATTTCAGCGCGGAACTGTTCGCAGATCCCGTCTGGGACATATTGCTCGATATGGCGATCCAGGACATATTGTCGCGGCCCGTATCGGTATCGAGCGCCTGTGTCGCTTCGCGCGTTCCGACCACGACGGCGCTTCGCCATATCCACGCCATGGAGGCGCGCGGCCTGCTCGAACGCAGCGACGACGCAAAGGATCGCCGCCGCGTCTTCCTGCGGCTGACGCCGGAAAGCCGCGCCGCCCTCGACGCCTATCTCGATCGTCTCGCCCGCTCCGAAAGACGCTCGGCATAAAGGAGCATGCCGGCGTCTTTCCCGCGAGCCGGTCGATGCTCCGGTGGAACAGCGCGGCGGCGCGTTCGGACGACGTGTCGTCGCGTCTCGCCTTCGACGCGGCGCAATTGGCCAGACTGGCTGGGGCGGCAGGATTCGAACCTGCGAATGCCGGTACCAAAAACCGGTGCCTTACCGCTTGGCGACGCCCCAGCAGGCCGGGCGACCAGCCCGGGCCGTTGCCTCTAGCCGCGCCCGCGCCCGTTGGGAAGGGCGCAGGCGCGATCCAGAGGATTTCAGAACAGCTTCTCGGTCCAGCCGTGCGGATCGGGCGCGGTGCCGCGCTGGATCGCGACGAGCGCTTCGCGCAGCCCTTCGGTCACCGATCCGGTCGCGCCGTTGCCGATGGTGAAGTCGGCGGTCGGCGTCTTGACCCGGCCGATCGGCGTGACGACCGCTGCCGTGCCGCAGGCGAATGCCTCGCGCAGGCGGCCGCTCTTCGCGTCGGCTTCCCACTGGTCGATGCCATAATGCTCTTCGCGAACGGTGCGTCCTTCGGCACGCGCGAGCCGGATCAGCGAGTCGCGCGTGATGCCGGCCAGGATCGTGCCTTCCAGCGGCGGCGTCACCAGCGAGCCGTCGTCGAAGATAAGGAAGACGTTCATCCCGCCCAGTTCCTCGATCCAGCGGCGCTCCTTGGTGTCGAGGAACAGCACCTGATCGCAGCCCTCGCTCGTCGCTTCGGCAAGCGCGATCAGGCTGGAGGCATAGTTGCCGCCGCACTTGGCATCGCCGGTGCCCCCCGGCCCGGCGCGGCTGTAGGTCGGCGTGGCCCAGAGCGCGATCGGCTTGGCCCCGCCCTTGAAATAGGCGCCGACCGACGATGCGATGACCATGTAGAGATATTCGCTGGCGGGCTTCACGCCGAGAAAGGCTTCGCTCGCGAACATGAAGGGGCGCAGATAGAGCGCGCCGTCCGCATCCTGCGGAATCCAGTCGCGATCGGTGCGGACGAGCGCGCGGACCGATTCGACGAACAGTTCCTCGGGCAGTTCGGGCATGGCGAGGCGCCGCGCGCTGTGGCGGAAGCGGCGGGCATTGGCCTCGGCGCGGAACAACTGGGCGCCGCCGTCGGGCAGACGATAGGCCTTCAGCCCCTCGAAAATCTCCTGCGCATAATGCAGCACCGCCGCCGCAGGGTCGACCGTCACCGATCCCCGCGCGGTGATCCTGGCGTCATGCCAGCCTTTCGCATCCGAATAGCGGATCAGTGCCATATGATCGGTGAACACGCGGCCAAAACCCGGATTGGCGAGCATCGGATCGCGCTCGCTCGCGGGAATGGGATTGGCAGTGGGTTCGAACTCGAAACGCAACGACGCGGCGTCGCTCATGTGCTGACCTCCGG
Source organism: Sphingomonas sp. EU05-FHT14C10 (assembly GCF_058790595.1). Classification (NCBI taxonomy): domain Bacteria; kingdom Pseudomonadati; phylum Pseudomonadota; class Alphaproteobacteria; order Sphingomonadales; family Sphingomonadaceae; genus Sphingomonas; species Sphingomonas sp. EU05-FHT14C10. The sequence continues at coordinate 337,557 of NZ_JBYTEN010000001.1, forward strand.
CTGGCTGACCCTGATGCCTCGCTTGCCTGTCATCGGGCCGCGCGGGTTGCCCGGGACTAGGAGGGGGCGCTAGAGTCGTCAACATGGTCTCCCCACATCCGGGCGCTTCAGCGCTGTTCCTTCGTGAAGCCGAGGTCAGGCGCGGCATCGAGTTGATGCATTTCGGGCAGACGGTGCTGGGCCGCGCGATCGAACCGGTGCTGGCGGTCGAAGGACTGGGGCGAGCGCACCAGCGCGCGCTTTATTTCATCGCGCGGCGGCCCGACCTGAGTGTCACTGATCTGCTCCGCCTGCTGGCGATCACCAAGCAGTCGCTGGGGCGCGTGCTGGGCGATCTGGAGACGCGCGGGCTGGTCGAGACACGGCAGGGCCGCAACGATCGGCGGCAACGCCTGCTGCGGCTCACCGCCGACGGGCAGGCGCTCGAGACGCGGCTGTTCGAGGCGATGCGCGCGCGGCTCGCCGCCGCCTATGCCGAGGCGGGGCAGGATGCGGTGACGGGATTCTGGCGCGTGCTCGAAGGGCTGATTCCCGAGGCCGAGCGCGCGCGCCTCGTCACCCCTTGAGCGCTTCGGCCGCCATCTCGGCGTTGCGCTTCGTCGCGGCGGCGAGCGTGCGGCGGAGCAGGTCGCGGAGCGCTTCCCCGTCGTCGAGCACGTCCAGCCCCTTGCGCGTCGAGCCGCCGGGGCTGGCGACGCGATCGGCGAGCTTGCCCGGCTCCTCGTCCGACGCCGCCGCCAGCAGAGCCGCGCCTTCGACGGTCGCCAGAGCGAAGCGCGCGGCCTGATCGGCGGGGAGGCCGATATCTGCGGCAGCGCCCGCCAGCGCATCGATGAAGCGGAAGAGGAAGGCGGGGCCGCTGCCGGACAGCGCGGTGATCAGGTCGAACAGATTTTCGTCGGCGACCCATTCGACGAGGCCGAGGGGAGCCATCAGCTTTTCCGCCGCCAAGCGCTGCGTTTCGGAGGTTTCCTGCTGGGTTATCAGGGGAACAACGCCTTTTCCGATGGCGACGGGGGTGTTGGGCATGACGCGGAGGATGGCGCCGGCCGCGGGAAAATGTTGCGATAGCGTATCGATCCGCACGCCGGCGAGGATCGAGACGAGCATCGTCCCCTGCCCGACCGCCGCGCGCACTGCGGGCGCGACATCGCCCAGGCGCTGCGGCTTGACGCCGAGCATCAGGATCGCCGGCGGCGCTTCGTCGGGGAAGGCCGTCAGCACGCGGACACCCGGCGCGACGGGCGCGCCGCTGGGGCGGATCACGGTGACCAGCGCGGGATCGAGCCCCTGATCGAGCCAGCGGCCGAGCATCGCGCCGGCCATGTTTCCGCAGCCGAGCAGCCAGATCGGCGCATGGTCAAAATGTTCGAGCGTCATGCCCAGCGCATAGCCCGCCAGCCGCCGCGACGGAACCGTCTGCGCAGGCATCCACATCGGACGAAATAATTTGCCGATCTTTCGGATGAGGCACGCAAGAAAGCGCCGATATTGTCGTTAACCGGGTCATGACCGATATCGCTCATTCCGGCCGCGTCACGGCGACGCCATCCTCTCCCTCGCACCAGACGGGAGACCGCCGCACGTCGCGCCTGATGAGCGCGGTCCGCGGCCTGTTCGGCACCGAGCAGGACGAGGCCGACGGCGAGCGGGCGCGCACCGATCCGCCGATCGGCCCGCGCGACCTGTATGAGCGCATCGGCACCTTCCTGTTCAACAACCAGCTCGATCCGCTGCCGACGCATTATGAGCTGGCCCACGCCTATATCTCGGGCAGCAACCGCCGCCTGGCCTTCGCCGTCGATCGCGCGATCGAGCGTGACGGCATCCTGCGCGACGAAGTGGCCGAAGCGATCCTCGCCGAGACGCGCACCGACATGTCGGCCGCCGCGCTCCACAAGCTGATCGATGAGGCGCAGGTCGGCCTCGCCAGCGTCGCCGGCGTGGTCAAGCAATCGGGCGCCGACGCGCAGGCCTATGGCGAAGCGCTGGAAGACAAGGTTGCCGGGCTCGCCGCGCAGGAGGATGTCAGCCAGAGCGTCAGCGCGCTCGTCTTCCTCACCCGCGCGATGATCGAGAAAACCCGCGCCGCCGAACATGAGCTGCGCCAGGCCGGCAAGAAAATGGCCGCGCTGCGCACCAGCCTCGTCGAGGCGCGCCGCCAGGCCGACAGCGACCAACTGACCGGCCTGCCCAACCGCCGCGCCTTCGAGGCGCTGCTGACGCGATCGGTGACCGAGGCCAAGGCGTCGCAGAATCCCTTGTCGCTCGCCTTCTGCGACATCGACAATTTCAAGACGGTCAACGACAGGCACGGCCATGAGGTCGGCGACCGCGTGCTCAAGTTCGTCGCCAAGCTGCTCAGCGAAATCTCGAACGACAAATGCCATGTGGCGCGCCACGGCGGCGAGGAATTCGTGGTGCTGTTCGAAAATATCGCCGCCGAAAAAGCCTATGAGATGGTCGACGAGGCGCGGCGCTCGCTCGCGTCGCGCCGGCTGGCGGCCAAGGATTCAGGCGAGCCGCTGGGCCAGATCACCTTCTCGGCAGGCGTCGCGCAGCTCACCGCCGACGACGCCAAGGGCCGCGACATGCTCCGCCGCGCCGACGAAGCGCTTTACCGCGCCAAAAGAGCGGGCCGCGATCAGGTGATCATCGCCTGAGGATTTGAATCGCAACCCGCTTCCTCAGAAGCGCTTGCGGAGGAAGAAGCGGCTGTGGCCGACGGGCTGGTCCTCCAGCGTGCCGAACAGCGTGAAGCCCAGCTTCTCGTAGAAGCCGCGCGCCTGAAAATCATAGGTGTCGAGCCAGATGCCGATGCAGCCGCGCGCCCTTGCCACGCTTTCGGCCTCGCGCATCAGCGCGGTGCCATAGTCCGCGCCACGCCTCGGGCACGGCGAGAAATTCGACGAACATCCAGTCATAGGCAGTCTTGCCCCACAGGCCGCCGACATGATTGCCGGCCTCGTCGGTGAGCAGGATCGCGACCGGCCGGGCGCGCGGATCGCCCGCCCGCTCGACATTATAGGCGCGCAGCGGCGCGAGGACGGCGTCGCGTTCGGCGTCGCCGGGCATCTCCGGCGTGGTCAGGCTGAGGCTCATCGCGCGATCACCGGCCGAAGGTGATGACGAGCGGATCGAGGCCGTCGATCCTGGCCTCGACCGTCTGGCCGCGCAGGATCGGGCCGACGCCGGCGGGCGTGCCGGTGAAGATCAGGTCGCCGGGCGCGAGCGCGACATAGGTCGAGAGATTGGCGATGACTTCCGGCACCGGCCAGATCATCTGATCGAGATTGCCCGACTGGCGCTGCTCGCCGTCGATGCCGAGCGTGATCGCGCCGCTCGCGGGCGGCATGCCGGGGCGGATCGCGCCGACCGGGGCCGACCGATCGAAACCCTTGGCCATGTCCCACGGGCGGCCGGCCTTCTTGGCCTCGGCCTGAAGGTCGCGGCGCGTGAGATCGATGCCCACCGTCCAGCCGAAGATCGCCCCGGCGGCCGCATCCGGCGAGAGAGTCTCCCCGCCCGCACCCAGCGCCACGACCAGCTCGACCTCGTGATGAAGATTGTCGGTCAGCGACGGGAAAGGCAGCGTCGCGCCGTTCGCGACGACCGCATCGGCGGGCTTGGAGAAGAAGAAGGGCGGCGCGCGATCGGGATCGCCCCCCATCTCGCGCGCATGATCGGCATAATTCTGCCCGACGCAGAAGATGCGGCGCACGGGGAAGCGGGCTGCCGATCCCTCGATGGCAACGGTGGGGACGGCGATCTCGGGAAGCGTCGGCATGGCAGGCATGGCCCTTTTCGGAAAACGGGATACACGCTTCCCTACACCCCGCCCCGTCGCGCGCAACCGCCTAGCCCAGCAGCGCCTGCCGATGTTCACTGGGGCTGAGGCCGGTATGCTGGCGGAAGGCCGCCGAGAAATGGCTGGGGGTCGAGAATCCGACGGCCAGCGCGATATCGGTGATCGGGCGGCGGCGATCGGCGAGCAGCGCCTTTGCCAGTGCGATGCGCTGGCCGATCAGCCAGCGATGCGGGGTCATCCCCGTCGCGGCATGGAAGGCGCGCAGGAAATCGCCGCGCCCCATGCCGGCGCGCGCCGCCATCGTGTCGAGGCTGTGGGGCCAGTCGAGCGTTTCGCGCAGCTCATCGAGCAGACCGAGCAGCGCGCGCGGGACCGGCCCGCCGCCCTGCCCGCCCGGCATGGGTTCGCGCGAACGATCGAGCAGGTGCAGCCGGATCAGTTCGGCCAGCGTATCGCGGAGCATCTGGGCGAGATCGTCCTCGCGTCCCGCGACGGCCGCAAGCCGCTCGATCATGCCCTGGAGGAAGGGATCGCGATGCCCGATCCGCGGGGACAGCGCCCGATCGGCGATAAGCGCGGTCGGCACCGTCATTTCGCAATAGCCGACGGTCTCGCCCTCGGCGAGCGCGGCATAGCGCTGGCCCGCCGGGATCACCCAGAAATCGCCCACATCGGGCAGCACGCGCGCCGAGGGGCCGTTGGCGAACACCGATTCCATGCCCCGGAACCCGCCCGCCATGTGGAGGACGAGGGTGTGGTGATCCTCCTCGATGCACCAGTCGGTCGGCGCGGCGATCGACTCAGTGACGAAGTTGAAGCCCATGCCCTGCGCGCCGAGCGCGCGATGCGACAGGCGCCGGCGTTCCGACAGCGGCCTTCGCCCGTCCCACACCATAAGCGCCTCCTCGCAACGATTCCGACAATCGCCGACTATATCTCGAAAGCGGCGGAGCGCAGCCTCGCTAGATTCGGCGGGAATCCAACGAGGGAGACCTTTCCGAATGTCCAAGCATGATATCGCAGGCAAGACGGCGCTGATCGCTGGCGGCGCGAAGAATCTGGGCGGGCTGATCGCGCGCGATCTGGCCGGCCAGGGCGCGGCGGCCGTGGCCATCCACTATAATAGCGAGGCGACGAAGGCGGCGGCCGAGGAAACGTTGGCGGCGGTGCAGGCGCTGGGCGCCAGGGCCTATGCTTTCCAGGGCAACCTGACCACGGCGGCTGCGGTCGAGACGCTGTTCGCCGATGCCAGGGCGGCGATGGGATCGATCGACATCGCGATCAACACCGTGGGCAAGGTGCTCAAGAAGCCGATCGTCGAGACCAGCGAGGAGGAGTTCGACGAAATGTCCGCCGTCAACGCCAAGGCGGCCTATTTCTTCATCAAGGAAGCGGGCAGGACGCTCAACGACAATGGCAAGCTGGTGACGATCGTCACCTCGCTGCTCGGCGCGTTCACGCCCTTCTATTCGACCTATGCGGGCTCGAAGGCGCCGGTGGAGCATTATACGCGCGCAGCGGCCAAGGAGTTTGGCGAGCGCGGCATCTCGGTCAACGCGATCGGGCCGGGGCCGATGGACACGCCTTTCTTCTATCCCGCCGAAAGCAAGGAAGCGCAGCAATATCATGAAAGCGCGGCGGCGCTGTCGGGCTATACGAAGACCGGGCTGACCGACATCGCCGATATCGTGCCTTTCATCCGCCACGTCGTCTCCGACGGCTGGTGGCTGACCGGGCAGACCATCCTGATCAACGGCGGCTATACGACCAAATAGGGCGGGCGATCAGGGTGTGGCGGCGGGCGCGGGCTGCGCTGTCGGATTGGGAGAAGGCTGCTCCGGCGGCCCGACCTCGATCTCGACACGGCGGTTCTTCGCCCGCCCCTCGGGATCGTCGCTGCCGTCGGCATTGGCATTGGGCGCGATCGGGCGCGTCTCGCCGAGCGCGACGACGGTGATCCGTTTCGCGTCCACGCCCTTTTCGACCAGATAGGCGCGCACCGCCTCGGCCCGCTTGCGCGAAGCGACGCGATTGTCGCCGTCCGATCCGCGCGAATCGCTGTGGCCGCTGAGGATGATCGGGCCGCCCGCCTGCATCACCGGATGCGCCAGCAAGGCGTCGATCGCCTGCCGCCCGGCATCGTCGAGCTTCTGGCCCGACGTAGCGAAGGCGACAGTCAGCGTCTCGGGTTCGAGCGGCCTGGGCGCATCGGGCGTCGGCGTGACTTCGGGCCTGAGGATCGAGCGCTGCTCGACGGCCTCATTGCTGCCGGCATCGCCGACCGCTTCATTGTCCGCGACCGCATTGTCGGCGGCATTGCCCTGCTTCGTCTGCGGGGCACAGGCGGCGGCGAGAAGCGCCAGCGCCACCCCCAGCGCGATCCCCGCCGGCCTTGCGCCGATCTTCTCTGTCGTCATGCCGTTGCCTCTCCCTCCTGTTCCCTCGCCGCCGCCGCGTCGGGCGGGACGTAGGATATGATTATGTCCCCCGCCTGCGGCGTCGGCCGCGATGCGTGGGTGAAGAAGCGCAGCGCGCCGCCCTTGCGGATCAGCAGCAGCATGTCGGCTCCCTCGGGCAGCCCGGCGCGCGCGGCTTCGAAATCAAACTGTTCGGTGATCCGCGTCTTGCGGAAGCCCCAGCCGGCGCGGTCGCGCTCCAATATCTGCTCGACGCCCAGCCCCGAGGCGAAGAGCGCACGGCCACGCAGCGCCTCGGGCAGCGAGCGGGGATCGTCGTCATCGCTCGAATCGCCGAGCTGATAGACATTGTCGCGGCCGACCTCGGGCGCGAACTCGTTGCAGACCAGCGCGTTATAGGCCTCGTTGTCGGTCGTCGCGGCGATCACCTGGAACTGGGTGAGGTCCAGCCGCTCCTCGGTCGCCTCGGCCAGTATCTCGCCATGATAGGTGGGGATGCCGGCCTGCCGCGCGGCGGCGAGGCGCTGCCAGCTATTGTCGGCGATCGTCACCGGCACTTCGAGCTGGCGGAGCTGATCGGCGAGCGCGAGGCTGAACGGCGTGCCGCCGACGATCAGCAGCCCCTGCTCGGTCGCGCCCGTCACTTTCAGCAGCCGCGCGACCGGGCCGATCGAGAAGCCGTGCGCGATGATCGTCGCGATCACCACCGCGAAGGACAGGGTGACGAGGATCGATCCGTCGCTATACCCCAGATGATCGAGGCGCAGCGCGAACAGCCCGGAAATGGCGACCGCGACGACGCCGCGCGGCGCGATCCACGCGACGAGCAGCCGTTCGCGCCAGGGCACCGGGCTGAAAGCCAGGCTCAGCAGCACCGTCGCGGGGCGGACGAGGAAGAGCAGCGCGACGAGGAAGGCAAGGAAGCGCCACTCGAACTGCCGGAGAACCTGCAGATCGAGCGAGGCGGAGAGCAGCACGAACACGCCCGAGATGAGCAGGACGGTGATATTCTCCTTGAAGGGCTGGACATCGCGCAGCGACTCCATCTTCATGTTGGCGACCACGATCCCCATCACCGTGACGGCGAGCAGCCCGGTTTCCTGCTGGACCATGTTCGAGCCGACGAACACCGCGATGACCGCGACGAGCAGGATGGGCGCCTTCAGATATTCGGGCACATGGCCGCGCGGAAAGGCCCAGCCGATCGCGCGCGCGGCGAGCCAGCCGATCAGCCCCGCCACCGCCGCCGCCGCCGCGAGCGAGACGAGGACGCTGGCCAGCGTCCCGCCCTCGCCCGTCCGGCGCAGATATTCGTAAGTGATGACGCCGAACAGCGCACCGACGGGATCGTTGACGATCGCTTCCCATTTGAGGATCGCGCGCGGCCGGGCGGCGACGTTGCTCTGGCGGAGCAGCGGCAGCACCACCGTCGGCCCCGTCACCACCAATATGCCGGCGAAGAGGATCGCGACGGGCCAGACCAGCCCCGCGACATAATAGCAGGCGAGCGAGCCCAGCACCCAGCCGATCGGCGCGCCGAGCAGCACCAGCCGCGTCACCGCGCCGTCGGTGCGCCGCAGCTCGCGGAAATTGAGGCTCAGCCCGCCTTCGAACAGGATCAGCGCGACCGCGACCGAGATCATCGGTTCGAGCAGATCGCCGAATATATCGTGCGGGCGGACGAGGCCGGTGACAGGCCCCGCGATAACGCCGGCCGCGAGCATCAGCGCGATCGCGGGCCAGCCCGTCCGCCACGCAATCCATTGCGCGCCGATACCGAGCGCGCCGATCAGCGCGAAGACGAGGGCATAGGGCTCCATCCGGGCTCCAGACTAATGACGGGATAGCCGGACGAAAACCCCGGCGGCGGATAAGTTCCCGCCGCCCTTGCCGATCAAGCTGATTTCAGGCTTCGCCCTGCGTCTCGATGAGCGCGGCGGCGATCGCCTCCTTGGGGCTCTTGCCGCCCCACAGCACGAACTGGAACACGGGGTAGAAGCGCTCGCACTCGTCGAGCGCCGCCTCGATCAGGGTTTCGGCCTGATCGAGCGCAAGCAGCGGCCCATCGGAAACCGAAAGCAACGCCGCGTGGCGGAAGAGCAGGATGCCGCTGTTCGCCCACAGCTCGAAATGGCCGAGCCATAGCTGCTCGTTCACCAGCCCGATCGTCTCGTAGATCGTCGCACGCTTGTCGTCGGGCACGCGCACGTCGGGAAGCGCCAGGAACTGGAGCACCCGATCATCGTCGCGCCACACGCCGCGCAGTTCATATTTGGCCCAGCTGCCCTGAATATTGGCGACGATCTCGTCATCGCCCATCCGCTCGTAGGACCAGCCATGCGCCGAGAAATAATTTTCGAGCATGTCGATCGGCGCGGCGTCGTCGCCGCTGCTGTCTTCAAATTCTTCCAACGTCATGCCTTAGCGCCCCGCAGCCCTGTTCGGCCGCGCTGAAAATTGCCCGCAACGCCCAAGGGGAGCAAGGCAACAGTGTAAAAAGCTGTGGATAAGCTGTTGGCCATCCGTGAGCGGGTCAGAAATGCGCATAGCGCATTTCGCGGCACCGGCCCACTCCTCCACCAGGCCTCCCATTTCAGGATACTGTCGTTGGGAGGCCGGGTGGAGGAGTGGGCCGGGGCCGCGCTGAAACAAAATCCTAGGCAGCGGCGCCCTTGCCGCGCTTTGCTGCGGGTTTCGCGGCCGGCCCGGCAGCGCCGGCGATCGCGGCTTCCAGCGCCTCGATGCGCGCGCGCAGCGCGTCATTCTCGTCGCGCGCGGCGGCGGCCATCGCCTTCACAGCCTCGAACTCGTCGCGGCTGACGAAGTCGAGACCGCCGATCCACTCGCGCGCGCGTTCGCGCGCCGAGGCTTCGGCTTCGCGGCCGAGGCCTGCGATCGTCCCGGCGGCGCCGTTCAGCACTTTCGCCAGATCATCGAACAGGCGGTTCTCGGACTGCATTCTAATCTCCTTCAAAGCCCAATGTTGGTGGCCGATGCCGGAACGGCAAGGGACTCGGCCCCCGGATTCAACTGGTCGACGCTGTAGGTGAGCGCCGCGGCAAAGCCCAGCCAGAGCAGATAGGGCACGAGCAGCCAGCCCGCGAGCGCGCGGATGCGCGCAAAGGCGAAGGCGGTCAGCACCGCGAAGGCGAGGATGGCTAGGATCAGGAAGAAGGCCTGGTGGATCTGGTGTGCGCCGAAAAAGAGCGGCGACCAGAAGAGATTGAGCGCAAGCTGGACCACGAACAGGCCGATCGCGGCGCCCTTGCCCTTCGCCCTGCGCGCGTTGAATATGATCGCGAGCGCGAAGCCCATCAGCGCGTAGAGGATCGTCCACGCGACCGGGAAAAGCCAGCTGGGCGGCATGAAGGACGGCTTGGCCAGCCGTTCGAACCAGATGCCGTCGGCCCCCGCGCCGGACAATCTGGACGAGATGAAACCGAGAAGGATGATCGCCGGCACGCAGACAAGGGCCCAGCGCAGATACGACATGCGCAATTGCGACCGGGATGCGATCTCACCCATTCAAAACCCCCTTCTGACTCCAGGCTACAGTGACAAGTCTCCAGGCGCGGCCGCGATGACGCCATGAGGCCAGCGGCGCGCGCCGATTGCAAGCGGTACGGAACAGGATGAACGCCCGGCCGCACGGGTGCGGCGGATGGCGGGCGACATGGAGGTCGCCCCCGGATCAATCAGCCATGGCCGGGCAGGTCGCATCAAGGCCCGGCGCTACCGGGACGAGCCGTTCATGGCAAGCGGCGAGACGCGTCCCGTTATGGTTCAGCCGCGATGCGCGGCGATCAGGAACTCGACATTGCCCTCGGGGCCCTTGATCGGGCTTTCGACGATGCCTTCGACCGCCCAGCCCTCGCCCTCGACCCAGGCGTGTACTTCCGCGCAGACGCGGGCGTGGGTCGCGGGATCGCGGACGACACCCCCCTTGCCGACCTCGCCGCGTCCCGCCTCGAACTGCGGCTTGATGAGCGCGAGCAGGCGCGCGCCGGGCTTCGCGAAGCCCAGCGGCCGTTCGAGCACCTTGGCGAGCCCGATGAAGCTGGCGTCGCAGACGATGAGGTCGATGGGTTCGGGGATATGGTCTTCGGTCAGAATGCGCGCGCTGGTCTGCTCGTGAACGACGACGCGCGGATCCTGCCGCAGCTTCCACGCAAGCTGGTTGGTGCCCGAATCGACGGCATAGACGCGCGCGGCGCCACGGCTGAGCAGCACGTCGGTGAAGCCGCCCGTCGACGAGCCGACATCGATCGCGACCGCGCCCGTCACGTCCCAGCCGAAATGGGTCAGCGCATGATCGAGCTTGATCCCGCCGCGCGACACCCAGGGATGGTCGCGGCCGCGCACGTCGAGCGGCGCATCGGCCGCCAGCGCCTGCCCGGCCTTAGCGACTCGCTGCTCGCCGCTGAACACCAGCCCGGCGAGAATGAGCGCCTGTGCGCGTGCCCGGCTCTCCACCAGGCCGCGATCGACAAGCATCTGATCCACGCGGATTTTCGCCATTGTTCCGAACGCCTTCTACAAACTTTTCTTTAGCCGCTGAAAGGGCCGAGTCCGACTGGCTCGCGCCGCCTTCGACTCGTCGCAGCCCCATTGTCTATTTCATCGGTAGAGTCATCATCTGCCCGTCGAGAGAAGGTGGCCGTGCGGTGGCCTTCAACACCGCCGCACGGTCATTCCCGGCCTTAATCGGGAGAGATGACATGCCACGCGACCTTCACGAGAGCGACCGGCTCCAGCCGCTGGTGCTCACCGTTCCCGGCCTCAACGGATCCGGTCCGTCCCATTGGCAGAGCCTGTGGGAACAGTCACGCCCCGATACGACGCGGATCGAGCTGGGCATGTGGTCCCAGCCGCATCGCAACGCATGGGTCACGAAGCTCGACCAGGCCATTCGCGGCGCCAAGCCGCCGATCATCCTGGCCGCACACAGCCTTGGCTGCCTTGCCGTCGCATGGTGGGCGGAACTTTCGGGCCAGCCTTATGGCTGGCCGGTCGCGGGTGCGCTGCTCGTCGCGCCGGCCGATGTCGATCGCGGCGACGTGCGCCCCGAACTCAGGGGCTTCGGCCCCTCGCCGCGCAAGCCGCTGCCTTTCCCGTCGATCGTCGTCGCCAGCGAGGACGATCCGTGGATCAGCCCCGAAAAGGCGCACAGCCTTGCCGCCGACTGGGGAAGCCATTTCGTGAGCGCGGGGGCGCATGGCCATATCAACGCGGCAAGCGGGCTGGGCTGGTGGGACGAAGGCCAGGAACTGCTCGAGCGGGTGATCCGCGCCGGCGGCGCCGCACGATCAGGCGCGGCGGTGAGCGAGGCGCGGACGATCCTTGCCGTCAACGCCACCGACAGCGCATCGGCGCATTATCTCGGGACAAGATAGATTATGTTACAGTTATTTAGTACACAATATTAACAATCAAACTGAAGATGCCCCTTCTCCGTAGAGAAGGGGCGTTTCATGTCCGACGCTCAGGCGAAGCTCACCGTCGTGCGCGCGCGACGACGCATCGCGCCGCCGACGAGGCCGAAGCCAGCGATCAGCATCGCCCACGTCGCCGGCTCGGGAACCGCCGCGTTGGCGCGCGACAGCACGACCAGCGACGAGGGATTGCCGCCCTGCTCGGCCACCAGATAGATGTTGCCGGCATGGTCGATCGTCACACCTTCGATCACCGTCACGCGGCTGGTGTCGCCGAAGATGCCCGACAGGTCGAAGCTGCTGACCAGTTCGCCGGTGCGGGTGACTTCGAGCAGCTTCTGCGACGACTGGCTGAGGATCAGCAGGTTCGCGTAGAAATCGGTGCTGGCATAGTTGGGGTTGTTCGACAGCGCCATGATGTCCGACAGCGTCTGCAGGCCGAGCGAAGCGACGTTGAACGGCGTGGTCTGCACGGCGTTGGGCGCGATCTGGTCGACGAAGAAGATGCCTTGCGGGCTGTTTTCCTTCACCGCGAAGAAGCCGCCGGTGATCGGATCATAGGTGATGCCTTCAAGCCCGATATTGCCGACGTTCACGCCGTTGCTGAACGAGTAGCTCTGCGCCTCGACCGGCGGCGTGAAGAAATAGCGCGTCAGGCCACCGCCCATGTTGACGGTGTTGACCTGATCGACGCCGACCAGCGACGCGCGCATCGTGCGCTCGTTGCCGAACACATATTGGCCGTTGCCGACATAGGCGGCGATTTCCAGATCATTGTATGTCGACACGCCGAGATAGTCGAACACGCCCGGATAGCGATCGCCCGAGGTGGTGAATTCCATCGCGGTGCCTTCGTCGCCGACGATCATCAGCGAGTTGCGGTCCCAATTATAGGTGACGCCGCTGGCCTCATCGAACTGGAGGCCGCGGACGAGGCTGACCTGATAGGTCGAAAGGTCGAGCCCGGCGGCCTCGGCAGCCGGCGTGAGAGCGGCCGCCGCGATGGCGATAGCGGCGATGCGCGTCGTCAGAAACCCGTTCATTGTGCGATTCTCCCCTGTGTGAAATCCAAAGAGCGAGAGGCACTTAGACAGGGTTAATGAAGGTTAACCGACTTTGGCGTTACCGTTTCACAACAGGGATATGACCGACGCGAGACATGTCCCGCGCTGGGGCAACGATCGGCGATTGACGCCGGTGCGCCGGACAAAAAGAAAGGGGCGGCCCGAAGACCGCCCCTCCCCTTTGTCCTTCCGATCGAAGCGATCAGGCGGTGACGACCGAGACCGTCTTGCGGCTACGACGAGCCGCGAAGCCGACGAGGCCGAAGCCCGCGATCAGCATCGCCCAGGTCGCCGGCTCGGGAACCGCAGCACCGACCGCATAGGTGTCGGTCTCGAACGCGAATTGCGTCGAAGTCATGCGGAAGCCCGTGATGCCGGCCGCGTCAGCGAAGTTCACGCGCATGTTCGACGTGAACGCCGACTGGTTACCGTTGGCGTCGACCGGCGAGGGAAGCCCCGCGCCGCCGAAGGTGCCGAGCACCACGCCGCCAACGCCGAGCACTTCGACGGTGTTGTAGTTGTCGATCGACCCCCAGTAGAAGCTCGCCGACTTGTAGGTGCCGCCGAGCAGGATCGTGGCGGTGCCGCTCGACGCCGGGTTCGGAACGCTGAGGTAGCTGGTGCCAGCCGCCGTGCCCGAGGGCGCAGCGCTGTTGCCGTTACCCGGCGCAACGAGAATGCTGTAGTTGCCGGTCAGATTGCCTGCCGACGGCGTGAGCGCGTCGAAATCATAAAGCAGGGTCTGGCCGAGCGAGGCATAGCCCGGATCGACAGCCGGCGACGAGCCGCTGGAGATCGTGGTGACGGTCACGGCGTAAGCCGGGGCCGCGAGAGCCACGGCGGCAGCCGCGGCGAGGAACGTGGTCTTGAAGCGCATACATCTACCCCTTCAAACGTGCCTAAGCGCCCGAATCACCCACCCGGACTCACACGCATCGGAATATTTACCTGCCGCCCCCGGATCGGGTCTGCCCCCACCCCGACCAAAGCGGGCCATCCACATGGTCGGCTACCCTCATCCATTTGGGGGTATTCAGAGCGTGCGGTAGCCGCCCGGGCTGCGCGCGCGGATCATGCTGCCCATCATCAGACGGATGAGGTCGCTCTGCCGCCCGGTCTGCGTCTTGGCGAAGATCTGCTTCAGATAGGTGCGCAGCGTCGGCACCTTCACTTTCATGCGGACGGCGGCTTCGTTGACCGAAAGCCCCTCCGCGAGCAGCGCCACCAGCCGCGTCTCGGCGGGGGAGAGGCTGTAAAGCTGGCAGATCGGCAGCAGCAGATCGGCGACCTCGACCTCGGGGTTGAAGATCTGCACGATCGCGGCGGGATCGTCAGGCCCGCCCGGCGCGGTCTCCGGCGCGATGATCACGGCGACCAGGGGCCGCTGGCCGGCGCCGCGCCGCAGGGGCACGATCGTCGCGCTGGGCGGCGTGGCCTCGCCGCTGCGATCGAGCGAGACGACATGATCGATCGCAACGCGCAGCTTCACCGAATCGGTCACGTCGGTCGCGGCAAGCATTGCGCCAGCGCGCCGCACCCCGTCGCCGACCTCGGCCAGCCGCTCCCCGCAACTATTGGCGAACACTATCTGCCCGGCGCGGTCGATCAGGTAAGTCGCGAAATCGGTGGCGTCGAGCGCGGCCGCCATCCCCGCCATGCGATGCAGATGCTCGCGCTCGGCGAACCAGAGGCGAAAATGGATCGACAGCATCGGCTGGGCCGACGCGATCGCCGCATCCTGCGCCGCGTGATCGGCGTCGGCATCACGATCGTAGAGCGCGGTGAGCACCAGCCGCCCCGCGCCGCGCGCCGCAAGCGGCATGGCGAGCAACAGCCGGTCGCGTCCGCCATGCGCCACCGAACTCCACTGCGCCTGCACGGCATAGTCGCTCGCGCGCCGATCGGGCCAGATGCCGGCGGCGGCGGCGGCCATGCGTTCGGCAAGCGCCTTGTCGCCGTCGGAGGGGAGGAGCAGGAAAAGGGGTTCAGCCTCGTCGCGTCCCCGGCAGTGGAGCGAGAGAAGGATGGCGACCGCCTCGCTGCGCGTGGCGAAATCGCCGATCAGCCACGCATCGTCTTCACCGATGGAAAGGCGCGCTATCTCCAGCCCGGACGGGATCGACATCGTTCGCGCGCCATCAGCCGCCATGATCCTGAAATCACCCCTCCTCTCAACCGCTTCGCATTTCGATGACGCGAAGTCGTGTTGATGGCGCCGATAGTCGCACGGATTTGCATTTCAACGCAAATCCGGCGCGGCTCGTCGCGAGGTTCCGGATGATTTCAGATATTTGTCAGGCGGTTAGCGCGGCGACCAGCGCCTTTACTTTCTTCTGGCGCCATTGCGGCAGCGGCGCGACCAGCCAATAGCCGAGCGCGCGATCTATCGCCTCGCCGCGGACGACCAGCCGCCCGGCCGCAAGATCGGCGGCGGCGAGCAGCTCGGGCACCTCGGCGACGCCGAAGCCGGCGGCGGCGGAATCGATCGCGATGCCGGCATCGGCGACGCGCAGCACGCCTTCGCCCGCCGTCGCGCCCGGCCAGCCTATGCAGCCCTCGCCGCCGCCCGGCGCGCCTACGCTCACGAAGCGCGTGGTGCCCAGCATCACGCCTTCATGCTCGCCCGGGCCTTCGATCAGGCGGATGGCGATATCGAGATTGGCCTCGGTAAAGTCGATCGCCTCGTCGGCGGCGATCAGGTGGAAGCGCAGCTCGGGGTCGGTCGCGGCATAGGCGGCAAGGCGCGGCGCGAGCCATTTGACAGTGAAGTCGCGCGGCGCGGCGATGGTCAAAGACTTGGAGGTCTGCCCCGCCTGCATCGCGCGCACCGCATCCTCGAAATTGAGGAAGCCGGCGCGCAGCGCCTCCAGCCCCGCCTGCCCCTCGGGCGTCAGCTCCAGCCCCTTGGCGGTGCGGCGGAACAGCACGGTGCCCAGCGTATCCTCAAGCGCGCGGATCTGCTGGCCGACCGCCGCCGGCGTCACCGCCAGCTCGTCGGCCGCGCGCGTGAAGGAAAGGTGACGTGCGGCCGCATCGAGCACGCGCAGGCCGTTGAGCGGCAGATGCGTACGCTTCATTGCGAAACCGTCGGCGCGAGGAGCGCGAAGCGCGGGATCGCGACGTCGAACACCGATCCGTCCTCGCGGATCATATGATAGCTGCCGACCATCTGGCCGGTCGGCGTCGCCAGCGGGCAGCCCGAGACATAGTCGTAGGACTGGCCCGGCGCGATCATCGGCTGCTCGCCCACCACGCCTTCGCCTTCGACCTCGTGGCGCGCGCCGCGCCCGTCGGTGATCGACCAGTGGCGGCTCAGCAGCTGCACCGCCATCGTGCCTTCATTCTCGATGCGGATATGATAGGCCCAGAACCAGCGGCCGCGATCGGGCTCCGACTGTTCGGGCAGGAAGCTCACCGATACGCGCACCGTCACTTCGCGGGTGGTCGCAGCGTGTGGGAACAGCGCCTTCACAGGCCGACGGCTTTCAATGCCCGGTCGAGATCGTCGATCACGTCGTCGGCATCCTCCAGCCCGACGTTGAGGCGCAGCATGCCTTCGCCGATCCCCATTTCCTCGCGCGTCTCGGCCGAAAGCCCGGCATGGGTGGTGGAGCTGGGATGCGTCATCAGCGAACGGGAATCGCCGATATTGTTAGAGATGTCGACCAGTTCGAGCGCGTCGAGCAGACCGTGCGCCTGCGCGCGTCCGCCGTCGAGCACAACCGACAGGATCGTGCCGCCAGCCGCCATCTGGCGCGTGGCGAGATCATATTGCGGATGGCTGGCCAGGCCGGGATAGAGCACGGTCGGCACGCGGCCTTCGAGGAAAGTCGCGACCTTCAGCGCATTCTCGCTCTGGCGGCGGATGCGCAGGTCGAGCGTCTCCAGCCCCTTCATCACCACCCAGGCGTTGAAGGCGCTCAGCGTCGGCCCGGTGTTGCGCGTGAAGGGCAGCAGCGTGTTGAGGATGAAATCCTCGCTGCCCGCGACCGCCCCCGCCAGCACGCGCCCCTGCCCGTCCATCATCTTGGTTGCCGAATAGGCGACGATGTCGGCGCCCAGATCCAGCGGACGCTGGAGCATCGAGGTCGCGAAGGCGTTGTCGACGAGCACCTTGATGCCGTGCGGCCTGGCGATCGCCGAAACGGCTGCGATGTCGACGATGTCCAGCGTCGGGTTGGCCGGCGTCTCGAAGAAGAACAGCTTCGTCGCGGGCGTCACCGCATCGGCCCAGGCCTGCGTGTCGCGCCCGTCGACGATCGTCACGCCGATGCCGAAGCGCGGCAGCAGACTGTCGGTCAGCCAGCGGCACGAACCGAACATGGTGCGCGCGGCGACCATATGGTCGCCCTGCGAGAGCTGGCACAGGATTGCCGCCGTCATCGCCGCCATGCCCGTGGCCATCGACCGCGCGGCCTCCGCGCCTTCGAGCAGCGCGATGCGATGCTCGAGCATCTCGACGGTGGGGTTCTGCAGGCGCGAATAGGTCATGCCCTGCGCGTCACCGGCAAAGCGCGCCGCGACTTCGGCTGCGCTGTCATAGCTGTAGCCCGAGGTCAGGAAGAGCGCTTCGGAGGTTTCGCCCCATTCCGAGCGCGCGGTGCCCCCGCGCACGGCGAGCGTCGCCGGACGCCAGTTGCGGGTGATCGAACGGTCCTGGCCTGCATAGCGCTTCATGTTTTTCGCTTTGCAGCCTCACCATGGCCAAGGTCAACGGCGAACGGCCTTTCCTTCGCGCGGCGGCCAAGGCAGAGAAGGCGGGTCGCCATGAGCGGGCCAGGAAAAGGCCGGAAATAAGGGATATGGGTTGATGCTGGACCGGATGGTCGACTGGCTGGCGCGGCGCACGGCGCTGGAGCTGGCGCTGATCCTCGCCGCCGTCGCCGAACTGCTGTTCCTCGCCCACCTCGGCGATCCCAACAAGATGGTGTTCGACGAGACTCATTATGTCCGCGCGGCGCGGATCATCTACGGGCTCGAATCCCCGGCGAACGAGGAGCATCCGATCCTCGCCAAATGGCTGATCGGCCTGTCGATGGACTGGTTCGGCGACACGCCCTGGGGCTGGCGTGTGCTGGGCACCGTCGCGGGCACTGCAACGGCGCTGTCGATCTTCTGGATCGCGATGCTGCTGTTCCAGGATCGACGCACGGCGATCACGGCGGGTGTCATCGCGCTGCTCGACCAGCTGCTGTTCATCCAGGCGCGCATCGCGATGCTCGACACCTATATGGCCGCCTTCCTGATGGCCGGGCTGGCGTTCGCGCTGTGGGCATGGCGCGGGCCGGGCGACGCGCGCTGGCGGCTGGCGGCGGGGGGGCTGTGCCTCGGCCTCGCCGTCGCGTGCAAATGGGCGGCCGCCCCCTATGTCGCATTGACCTGCATCGCCGCCGCGATCGCCCGGTGGCGCGACCCGGCGCGCTTTGCGGGCACGAGCCTGCCGACCCCGGCGCTGTGGATCGGCATCCCGGCGCTCGTCGCCTATTTCATCAGCTTCGCGCCGGCCTTCTATTATCAGCACGGGCCGCTCAGCCTCGCCCGGCTGCTGCCCTATCAGCTCGAAATGTACGTGCAGCAGACCAAGCCGCTGTCGCCGCACACCTATATGAGCGACTGGTGGCAATGGCCGCTGATCAGCCGCCCGATCTGGTATTTCTACGAACAGGTGGACGGCGTGCAGCGCGGAATCCTGCTCGTCGGCAATCCCGCGATCATGTGGGGCGGGCTGATCGCAGTCGCGGCCTGCCTGTGGTGGGGCGTGAAGGACCGGTCTCCCGCGTTGCTGTGGGCGGGTGGAATCTGGGTCTTCGCTTTCGCGCTGTGGGCGGTGATCCCGAAGAAGATCGGCTTCTATTATTATTATTATCTGCCCGCCCTGTTCCTCAGCCTCGCGCTTGCCGGAGCCTTCCAGAAAAGCCGGACGGGCAAGGAGCCGGCGATCTTCCTGACCGTCGCGCTCGCCGCCTTCCTCTATTTCTACCCGATCATCGCCGCATTGCCGCTGGTCAACGATCAGGCCTTCCTGACCTGGATGTGGTTCGACAGCTGGCGGTGACGGCGGTTCGGTCGCGCATCGTCATTGCGAGCGCAGCGAAGCAATCCAGTCGGGCGGCCGGCATCGCTGGATTGCTTCGCTGCGCTCGCAATGACGGACCGGGAGAAATCTAGCGGTAACGCCCCCAGGTGAAGCACGAAGACAGCGCGAAGTTCCACACCGCGCCGACCACGACCCCGGCGAGCGCCGACACCGTCCACAGCGCATGGCGCACCTCGAACAGGAAGGCCGCGACGCCGACATTGGCGAGCGCGCCCACCGCGCAGACGAGGCAGAAGCTGACCCAGCCCCAGAACAGCGCCTTGCTGCCGCGCAGCCGCCGGTCGCGGTAGGTGAGCATGTTGTTGAGGACGAAGTTGAAGGTCATCGCGCCCATCGTCGCCGTCGCCTGCGCGGGCACGAAGCCGAGGCCCATCGCTTCATAGGCCAGCGCCAGCAGGCTCATATGCACGACGATGCCGATCGCGCCGATCGCGCCGAACATCGCGAAGCGCACGGGCACGAAGCGCCCGAAGGCGCGATCGTAGAGCGCGATCAGAAATTCGAGCGCGACGACATGGTCGAGCTTGCTTTCGCCGACCTCGCGGCTGCGGAAGGTGAAAGGCACCTCGACGAAGCGCAGCGGCTGCCGCGCCGTGGTGAAGAGATCGAGCAATATCTTGAAGCCGATCCCCGACAGGCGCGGGGCCAGCTCGCGGAAGCGATCGCCGCGGATCAGGAAGAAGCCGCTCATCGGATCGTTGAGGTCGGCGCGCAGCACCTTACGCGCGATCCGCGTCGCCAGCTCCGACTTGGCGAGCCGGTCGCGATCCCAGTCCCCCGTGCCGCCACCCTCGACGAAGCGCGAGGCGATGGCGATATCGAGCGACGGATCGGCCTCCAGCCGCTCAACCATCGCGCGCAGCACATCGGGGTCATGCTGCAGATCGGCATCCATCACCGCGATCAGCGGCGCCGAGGTCGCCATCATCCCCTCGATACAGGCCGAGGAGAGGCCACGCCGCCCGATCCGCTCGATCACGCGCACGCGCCGATCGGTGCGGCCGATCTCGCGCACCAGCGCGGCGGTGCCGTCGGGGCTGGCATCGTCGACGAAGATGGCTTCCCAGCCCCGCCCGGCCAGCGCCTTGTCGAGCTGTTCGATCACCGCGCGGATATTGCCCGACTCGTTGAAGGTCGGCAGCACGATTGCGATGTCGAGCGGCAGCGTCATGCGAGCGCCGCGAGCACCCTGTCGCCCATCTCGCGCGTCGAAAGCGAGCCGCCCAGATCGGGCGAGCGCGCGCCGCCGGCCAGCGCGGCCGCCACCGCCGCCTCGATCCGATCGGCCTCGACCCCGCGACCCAGCGAATAGCGCAGCATCATCGCCGCCGAGAGGATGGTCGCCAGCGGATTGGCCTTGCCTTGCCCGGCGATATCGGGCGCGGAGCCGTGGATCGGCTCGTAAAGCCCCTTGCCGTCCTTGTTGAGCGTCGCCGAAGGCAGCATCCCGATCGATCCCGCGCACATCGACGCCTGGTCGGACAGGATGTCGCCGAAGAGATTGCCGGTGACGATCACGTCGAACTGGCCGGGGTTGCGCACCAGCTGCATCGCGGCATTGTCGACATACATGTGGCTGAGCGCGACATCGGGATAATCGGCGGCGGTCTCGATCACCACGTCGCGCCACAGCTGCGAGGTCTCCAGCACATTGGCCTTGTCGACCGAGCAGAGCCTGCCGCGCCTTGCGCGCGCCGTCTCGAATCCGACGCGGGCGATGCGCGAAACCTCATCCTCGTCATAGCTCATCAGGTCATACCCCTGACGGCGGCCCGTGGGCGTGGTGCGCATCCCCTTCTCGCCGAAATAGACGTCGCCATTGGTCTCGCGGACGATGACCAGATCGATCGCGCGCGCGACTTCGGGGCGCAGCGCCGATGCGTCGGCCAGCTCGGGAAACAGGCGCGCGGGGCGGAGATTGGCGAACAGCCCCAGTTCCTTGCGCAGCCCGAGGATCGCCTGTTCAGGGCGCAGATGGCGTTCGAGCGCGTCGCAATCGGGATCGCCGACCGCGCCGAACAGCACGGCATCGGCGCGCTTCGCCAGCGCCAGCGTCTCGGGTGGAAGCGGATGGCCAACGGCCTTGTATGCCGCGCCGCCGACGAGACCCGATTCGTAAGCCAGATCGGGCGCGACAGCCCCAAGCACGCGCACCGCCTCAGCCACGACTTCAGGCCCGATTCCGTCACCCGCCAACAATGCGATCAGCACAAACGCTCCCTTTCCTCACCCCGCCGCCCGCCGCAACCGGTCGAGCAGCCTCTCGCGCGCCGCCAGCACCTCCGCCTTGCGGTCGGTGAGCAGATCGCGCGCGAGGAAATGGCCGGTGATCGTCAGCGCGTCAAACAGTTCGTCCCAGCCGGCCGGGCCGCCATCCAAAAGAAAGGCCGGCAGGCGGAACAACCGGGTCGCGTGGGGATCGCCCGCCGCCCGGCTCACCGCGCCGCCGCTCTTCGGGCTGACATAGGCCAGATCCTCGTCCACCCCTGTCGCGACGCAGCGCTCGAGGTCGAGGCCGAAGCCCAGTTCGGCGAGCAGCAGCAGCTCGAACCGCGCCAGGCTCCCCGCCCAGCCGCGTGCCGCCGGCGCGGCCTCGATCGCGTCGAGAACGCCGCCCAGCGCGTCGAACAGGCGCGGCGCGGCCAGCCCTTCGGGCAAGGTCGCGGCGGCAAGCGCGGTCGCCCAGTCGATCCCCGCCGCAGCCAGCGGCTCGGCGAGCAAGGGCGCGCGGCTGTGGACCAGCTCCACCGTCAGCCCGGCAAGCTGATCCTCGGTCCGCGCGCGGAAATCGGCGGCGACGATATTGCCGGGGACGAGCACGGGACGAAGCTGTCGCGACCGCCCGCCGCGCACATAGCCCGCGAGCAGGCCGTGATCGCGGGTCAGCGCGCGCACGATCGCACCATGCTCGCCATGCACGCGCACGCCGCAGATGATCGCTTCGGCTTCGACCCTCATGCCATCCGGATAGGGCGCTTGCGCCTCCAACGCCAGTTCGGCGCTTGCCGCGGCGCAGCGGATCGGCCATCGCTCGGCCATGCCCCGCCTCATCAAAGCCGGATTCTGGGTCGCGCTCGCCGTGACGCTCTATTTCGCATGGGCGCCGCACCCGCCGACGCTGATCCACAACGACAAATCGCAGCACGAACTGGCCTTCGCGACGCTGGCGATCGGCTGGACGCTGGCCTGGCCGCGCGCGCGCTGGTGGCAGGTCGCGCTGGCGTTGGCCGCGCTCGGTGGCCTGATCGAGATCGTGCAGGGCCTGCCCTTCGTCCACCGCGACGAGGATATCAACGACTGGTATGCCGACGTCGCGGCGATCCTCCTCGGCCTCGCCGCCGCGCACGGGCTGCTCGCGATCCTTCCCAAAAGCTGGTTCAGCGCAGGATCGGTCGAAGAAGACGCCTGATCCCCGCGCGCTTCGCCAGCCGCGCCGCGCCCTCGAACCCGCCGAGCAGCACCGCAAGCACGCGATTGGCGATCGTCGGGCGGAGCAGCAGCAGATCGATGCAGTCGACCGATCCGGTCGCGAACTGGCGCTTGTGCTGCCCGTCGCCCTCGGTGAAGTCGAAGCGCGCGAACGCCCCTTCCTCGATCAGCGCGCCGATCGCTTCGTGGAGCAGCACGCTCCCCGGCGAGAGCGCCGCCAGATCGGGATCATGCCCGACCCAGCGATAGACGAGCGTCGCGCCCTCGGCCGGGCAGCACAGATAGGCGGCCGGCCGGTCGCCGACATGCAGCAGCCAGGCGCGCAGCCGCCCCGCTGCGGCCTCGCCCGTCAGCGAGGCGACGAAATCCCCGCCCTCGGGCAGCCCTGTGTCGAGCAGCCTTTCCTGATAGGTTCGCGCCGAAATCGCGCGCGCGGCCGCATGGAAGGCCGCAATCGCCTGCGGTTCATGATGCGCCGTCACGCGGAGTCCCTGTCCCTCGATCCGGCGCAGCTTGCGCCCGATCGCGGCACGCGCATTGGCCGACAGCCCGGCAAGCCACGCCTCGCGCCCGATCGTGAGGTCGACATAGCGCCGCGCATAGCGCTGGCGCTCGATCCGGATCGCGTTTGCCGCAACTGGCACCTGCCCTGCTGGCAAGGACCTTACGAGCCACCCTTCGGCATCCCCCAGCGGCGGCAGATCGGGCGCCGCCCCCGCCAGCGCGGCGTCGAGCCCATAGGCGACATGATGCAGGCGCCGCCGCACCGACAGGATCGTGCGAGCGCCCATGGTCAGCCTGATCAGCACCGGCCGCGCTTCGGTGACGGTCGGCGTCATGGCTTCAAATCGTAGAAGAGATTGGCCGCCGCCTGCGCCACCATCCGCGCCGCCGTCCGCCCCGCGCGCCAGCGCATCGGCTGCGCCGCCTGCCCCAACGGCGGATCGAGATCGGCGAAGAAGCGGGTCGGGTGCGCCGCCCGCCGCTCCGCCAGCAGCGCGCACAGCGCCTCGAAGCGCCGCACCAGCATCCCGTTGGGCCGCCGCCCGTCGCGCGTCGCCAGCTCGAAACTGTGGCCGACGAAGCAGGTCAGCGAATGGTTCTCGGCCTCGGCATGATCGAGCACCCCCGCCATCTCGGCCAGCGACATGGCGGTGATCTGGCAATGGCGCAGCCGGCCGGGCCATTCCTCGAACAGGCTCACCGGCACTTCGACGACGCCGCGATGCGCGGCCGGCGCGATCAGGTCGTGCGGCAGGCCGATCGCGCTGGGATCGGGTGCGTGCGCGCCGTCATGGCTGCTGTCGAAGCGGAAGCCGAGCGCGGCAAGCGCGTCGATCGTATCGTCATTGGCCGCGAAGCTCCCCGCGCGAAAGGCGACGGGCGGCGGCGCGCCCGCCTCGACCAGCAGGTCGCGCGCCTGCCCGATCAGCCGGCGTTGCTCCGCCGGCGGCAGCGCGCCCAGCTCGAACCCGCCGCTTGTCCTGCGATCGTCCGCCGATGCCCCCGCCCAATTGGGATGGAGGTGAAGCTGCACTTCCTGCCCCGCCGCCAATATCCGCCCGATCAGCGCGCGCACCGGCGCGATGCCATAGGCAAGCGCCGGCATCGGATCGACGAAGAAGCACGCCTTCAGCCCATGCGCCGCCAGCCGCTCGAGCTGATGGCCGATTCCCACCCCCGCCGGATCGATCGAGCGCCGCAGTACGGTATCGAGATCGAGCCCCGCGGCGTGGTGGCGCCAGGCGATCTCGGTATCGATCGTCAGCAGGACGGGGCTCGGCATGCCGACGACTTAACCCGCCGGGGCATAAGGAGGGGTAAACCACCCCGTCATTGCGAGGAAGCGAAGCTGACGAAGCAATCCAGCCTGAGGCCGGACATCGCACTGGATTGCTTCGCTGCGCTCGCAATGACGAGAATGCCGTTCGGGCTGCGCGCGCCCTCAGCGCATATGATAGAAATCGTAGATGCTCTGCGCCATCGCGGTCGAGACGCCGGGGGCCTTCTGCAGATCCTCGAGGCTCGCGTCGCGCACCGCCCGCGCCGTTCCGAAATGCATGAGCAGCGCCTTCTTGCGCGCGGGGCCGATGCCCGGCACCTCGTCGAGCGAACTGCCGCCGATCGCCTTCGCCCGCCTGGTGCGATGCGCGCCGATCGCGAAGCGATGCGCCTCGTCGCGCAGCCGCTGGACGTAGAAAAGCAGCGGCGCATTGGGCGGCAGCGTGATTTCGCGCCCGTCGGGCAGGTGGAAGATTTCGCGCCCCTCACGGCCATGATGCGGCCCCTTGGCGACGCCGACGAGGGGAACATCCTCGATCCCCATTTCCTCCAGCACGCCGCGCACGGCGTTCAGCTGCCCCCGGCCGCCGTCGATCAGCACCAGATCGGGCCATTCGCCGCCGTCGCGATCGGGATCCTCGTCGCGCGCGCGCGCGAAGCGGCGCTCCAGCACTTCGCGCATCATCGCGAAATCGTCGCCCGGCACGGTCTCCGCGCGCTTGATGTTGAACTTGCGATAGGCGTTCTTGCGGAACCCCTCCGGCCCCGCGACGATCATCGCGCCCAGCGCGTTGGTGCCCATGATGTGGCTGTTGTCATAAACTTCGATGCGGTCGGGCGGCCCGTCCAGCTCGAACAGATCGGCCAGCTCGCGCAGCAGCCTGCCCTGCGTCGTCGTCTCGGCGAGGTGACGGTCGAGCGCTTCCACGGCGTTGCGCTCGGCCTGGCGGATCAGGCGGACGCGGTCGCCGCGCTGCGGCCGCGCGATCGCGACCTTGAACCCCGCCTGCTCGCCCAGCGCCTCGGCCAGCAGATCGGCCTCGGGCAGGTCGCGATCGACCAGCACGGTGCGCGGCGGCGGCACGCTCTCGTAGAACTGGACGAGGAAGCTCGACAGAACCTCATCCTCGGGCACGTCGGCGACATGCGCGGGGAAGAAGGCGCGGTGCCCCCAATTCTGCCCGCCGCGGATGAAGAAGGCCTGGATGCACATCACGCCGGCCTTGGTCGCCAGCGCGAAGATATCGGCATCGCCAAGCCCCTCGGCGTTGATCGCCTGCCCGCCCTGGATGAAGGTCAGCGCCTTCAGCCGGTCGCGATAGACGGCGGCCAGCTCGAAATCGAGATCGCCCGCCGCGCGCTCCATCGCTTCGCCCAGCTTCTTCTGCACCTGCGTCGATTTGCCCGCGAGGAAGGCCTTGGCGTCGTCGACCAGCTCGCCATAGGCATCGGTATCGATACGCCCCACGCAGGGCGCCGAGCAGCGCTTGATCTGGAACAGCAGGCACGGCCGCGATCGGTTGGCGAAGAAGCTGTCGGTGCAGGAGCGGAGCAGGAACAGCTTCTGCAGCGCATTGAGCGTCCGCCCCACCGATCCGGCGCTGGCGAAGGGGCCGTAATAATTGCCCTTCGCCTTGCGCGCGCCGCGATGCTTCTGGATGCGCGGGAAATCGTGGTCGGCGCGCAGCAGGATGAAGGGGAAACTTTTGTCGTCGCGCAACAGGACATTGTAGGGCGGGCGATAGCGCTTGATCAGCTGCGCTTCGAGCAGCAGCGCCTCGGCCTCGTTGTTCGTCGTCACGATCGTCATCGACCGCGTCTGCGCGACCATGCGCTGCAGCCGCTTGGGCAGCCGCGCGACCTGCGTGTAGTTGGTCACGCGGTTCTTCAGCGCGCGCGCCTTGCCGACATAGAGCACGTCGCCGCGCGCATCGTGCATCCGATAGACGCCGGGGCGCGCGGGCAAGGTCTTCAGCACGTTACGGATCGCCGCCACGCCCGTATCGAGATCGGGCGTATCGCTGCCGCGCACCGTGTAGGCGGCCTTTTCCTCGTTGAAGCGGTCGGGAGACGCGGGGTCTGACATGGCAGTGATCTAGGGACGATCGGCGCGGATTGAAATCGTCATTGCGAGCGCAGCGAAGCAATCCAGTGCGATGCCTGACGCCCAGTCTGGATTGCTTCGCTGCGCTCGCAATGACGACCGGGTTCATGAACCCGAATTAAGGGCAATCGCCGCCCGGCCGATGCTATTCGCGACCTTATGGAAGGCGCTCCCGATCTGCCCGAGGGCAGCAACCGCAGGCTCAACCGCGCAATCGCGATCACCGTCGTGCTGCTCTCGGTCTCGATGGCGATGACCAAGATCAAGGACGACAATATCGTCCAGGCGATGCAGGCCGCTCAGGCGGCGAAGATCGACACGTGGAGCGAATATCAGGCGGCGCGGATCAAGCTGCATATCAGCCAGCAAAGCGCCAGCCCCGATCAGGCGGCCATCGCCAAATATCAGCATGAGGCCGTCGACCTGAAGGCGAAGGCGATCGCGGCGCAGGCCGACTACGACCGGCAGGGCTATCGCGACGACCAGTTCGACCTGTCCGACGGCTTCGCCTCGATCGCGCTTGCCGTGTCGGCGATCGCCGCTCTGGTCGAAAGCTGGGGTCTGCTCAGCGTCGGCTGGGTCGCGGGCGCGACCGGCCTGCTGTTCAGCATCGCCGGGTTCGCGGGGTTCGCGATTCACCCCGACGCGCTGGTGTCGTTTCTGAGTTGAAAAGGGCGGAGCGCCTGAGCGCTCCAGCCCGTCAGTTCAGGCGGGCGAGGCCCGAGATCGTGCCGTCGACCAGCGCCTTGTCGGCCTTGGCGTCGTGCGTCTCGGCGATCAGCGCGGCGGCGGCAGCAGCAGCAGCCCCGGCCGCCTTGGCGCGAACCTCGGCGATCGCTGCGCGCTCGGCGGCGGCGATCTTGTCCTCGGCCATGTGCGTGCGCCGGGCGATCAGATCGGCGGCGTCGGTCTTGGCCTTGGCGATCAGGTCGGTCGCTTCTTCCTCGGCCAGCGCGATGATGCCCTTGGCGTCGGTGACGCTTGCCGCCTGCCGCTTCCTGGCATCGGCCAGCAAAGCCTCGGCCTCGGCACGAAGCGCCTTCGCCTCGTCAAGCTCGCGCTTGGTCTCGGCGATGCGCGCGTCGAGCGCGGATGTGATCTTCTTCGGCGCCTTGGCGACGAAGATCGCGATGAGCAGGAAGATGGTCAGGCCGACATAGACCCAGCCTTCGGCGCCCAGCCCGAGCAGCGTGGGGCCTTCTTCCTCATGGTTGGCGTCGGCGCTGGTCAGCGCGACCGTATGAGCTGCGATCTCAGCCATCACTTCACCCTGCGATCGCGGCGCGCGCCGCCTTGGTCGCCACCGCGCCGTCGGGGCGCTTGCCCGTCAGACGCTCGACGATGTCCGCCGCCGCATCGGCCGCGATCGATTCAATGCTTGTCGACACCTCCGCGCTGGCGGCGTCGATGCGCTGGTGCGCCTCGGCCAGCTTGGCTTCCGCAGCGGCATCCGCCTTGGCGAGTTCCGCCTCGGTCGCCCGGGTGGCCTTGCTGCGGGCATCCGTCACCGTGGCGCGCGCCGAAGCCTGCGCCTCGGCGATCGCGGCATGATAGTCGGCCTCGATCCGGTCGGCATCGGCCTTGGCGGTTTCCGCCGCCGAAAGGTCGCCCGTCACCTTCGCCTCGCGCGCGTCGACGACATTGCCGATCTTCGGCAGCGTCAGTCGCACGATCCCGAAATAGAGGATCGCGAAGAACAGCGCGAGCCAAGCGATCTGCGGAACGAAGTTCGCAAGGTCAAATTGAGGCATCGGACGACCCCGGAATTACCTGATCTGCGCGATCAGGAGAAAGCGAGCGCGAGCGCGACGACGGCCGCGATCAGGCCGAGCGCTTCGGTCACCGCGAAGCCGAAGATCAGGCGGCCGCCCATCTTGGCGTCTGCTTCCGGATTGCGCAGCGCGCCGTTCAGATACTGGCCGAAGATGTTGCCCACGCCGATAGCGGCAAGGCCCGCACCGATAGCAGCCAGACCGGCGCCGATCACGCGATAAGCTTCTGCGTCCATTTCAATACCCTTCCTGAAATCAAAGATTTAACAAACTGAAACTCAATGAAGATTGACCGCGTCGTTCAGATAGATCGACGCGAGCAGCGCGAAGACATAGGCCTGCACGACCGCGATCAGCACTTCCAGCGCCGAGAGCGCGACGTTCACTGCCAGCGGCAGCACGCCGAACACGTAGGGCAGCGCGCCGAACGAGCCGAGCGTGACGACGAAGGTGCCGAACACCTTCAGCAGAACGTGGCCGGCGGTCATGTTCGCGAACAACCGGATCGCGAGCGTGAAGGGCCGCGAAAGGAAGCTGATGAACTCGATGACGCAGACGAAGGCGCCGAGGAAAATATTGGTGCCCTTCGGCCAGAACAGGCTGAAGAAGTGCAGGCCGTGCCGCGCGAGACCCACGAAGCAGACGATCACGAACACCAGCACCGCAAGGCCGAGCGTGACCGCGACATGGCTGGTCGGCGTGAACGCCCCCACCCACGGGATCAGGCCGAGCAGGTTGCAGGCCAGCACGAAAATGAACAGCGAGAAGATCAGCGGCGTGAAGCGCTTGCCTTCCGGCCCGACATTGTCGTCGAGTATCTTCCTCACGAAATCGTAGAGATATTCGACCGCCGCCTGCATCCGGTTGGGAACCAGCTGCGGCCGCGCGGTGCCGACGAACATGAAGATCGCGACGCCTGCGAGCGCGATCGCCATCCACAGCGACGAATTGGTGAAGGAAAGGTCGTATCCGCCCGCATTGATCGGGTGGATCACCTTGATGGCGAACTGCTCCATCGGGCTCGACACGATTATTCTCCCGAATCCGGATCGGCGTCGAACTGGCGCGAGGTCTTCATCGCGCGCCGCGTGCCGGCGGCGAAGCCCAGCACGAGCAGCACGATCATCGCCCAGGGCTTGGTGCCGAAGCCGGCATAATTGTCGATGCCCCAGCCTATCGCGCCCGACACGAGCACCGCGCCGACAAACTCGATGCCCACGGCCCAGCCGCGGCTTTCGGCACGCGCTTCGACGCTCGAAACGCTGTGCTTGTGCGACGCCTTCGCCTCGGCGATGCGCCGATCGAGAGCGTCCTTGTCGTCCTGGCGATCCTCAGCCAAAATTCGTTACCCTGATATAAAAATGCCGCCCGACACGAGGCCGCAGCGACTGTCGCGCAGCGTTCATACCGTCTGCGCGCCGCCCGTTTAGGAACCGAGTCGGGGCGAGTCAACCGCGCTGCGAAACGGGCAGGATTACCGCCACTCCCAGCCATGCTTCCCGCCCGCCGCCTTCCCTATTATGAACGCAATATGAGCGAGGAGGACAATGACGGGCCGACAGACGGCACCGGGCATCGCGCGCGGCTGCGCAGGCGGCTGATCGAAGGCGGCGGCGATGCGCTGCTCGATCATGAGCTGGTCGAATATCTGCTCGCCCTCGCCATCCCCCGCCGCGATACCAAGCCGCTCGCCAAGCGGCTGCTCAACGAATTTGGCGGGATCGGCGGGCTGCTCTCGGCCGATGCCGAGGCGATCGGGCGCGCG
The DNA here is from genome assembly GCF_058790595.1 of Sphingomonas sp. EU05-FHT14C10. Lineage (NCBI taxonomy): Bacteria > Pseudomonadati > Pseudomonadota > Alphaproteobacteria > Sphingomonadales > Sphingomonadaceae > Sphingomonas > Sphingomonas sp. EU05-FHT14C10. The sequence goes on from NZ_JBYTEN010000001.1 coordinate 367,227, forward strand.
GGCGTCGGCGAAGGCGCGGTCGCGGCGCTCAAGATCGTGCAGGCGGCGGCGCTCAGGCTCGTCAGCGCGGAGATTCGCGCCCGCCCCGTCATCGCCAGCTGGCAGGCGCTGCTCGACTATCTGCGCGCCGATCTCGCCCATATCCCCGTCGAGCGGGTGCGCATCCTCTATATGAACGCGCGCAACATGCTGATCCGCGACGAACTGACCAGCGAGGGATCGGTCGATCAGGCCGCCATCCACGTGCGCGAGGTCATCCGCCGCGCGATCGATCTGGGCGCGACGGGGGTCATCATCGTCCACAATCATCCCGGGGGAAATCCCGCCCCCAGCGCACAGGACATCGCGATCACGCGCGACATCGTCGAGGCGGGCAAGCGGCTGGGCATCGCCGTCCACGACCATGTCATCATCGGGATCGAAGGCCATTCGAGCATGCGCGCGCTGGGGCTGATCTGATCCCTTCGCACCGTCATTGCGAGCGCAGCGAAGCAATCCAGCCTGTGCCGGACGCATCGTTCTGGATTGCTTCACTGCGCTCGCAATGACGATGACGGGGGCACGAAAACGGGCCTCCCTTTCACAAGGAAGGCCCGTCCCCGGTGACGACGGGGAAATCCCGAGGGGCTCAGCCCTTCAGGAAAGTGGTCAGTTCGTCGGGCGACACCGCCTTGCTGTGGTCGGTATCGGCCTGCGCGAAGGCCGTGGTCGCCCATTTAGTGAGCGTGGCGGGGTCGGCCTTGCCGCCTTCCGCCTGCGTCTTGAGCGCGATCACCCATTTGCTGAACTCTTCCTTGTTCAGGTCGCCGCTCTTGTCGGTGTCGTAAGTTGAGAATTCGGCCTGGACGACGGCGCCGACATCGGGCGTCGGCGCGGGTGCAGCCTCGGCGGGGGCCGGCGCAGGCGCCGCCTGCGTGTCGGCGGGCACGGCCTCCGTGGCCGGCGGCTCGGCCGGGGTCGAGGTCTGCTGCGCGAAGGCCGGCGCGGCGAGCGCCAGCGCGCTCACGATCATCAAGTTGCGAACCATGTTTTTCTCTCCGTATTTGATCCCGTTACCGGGCGAGGGGGAGCCCGGCGGCTTGTCTTGCCAATGAAATCAACCGGGCTGGCGCGAGGGGGTTGCAGGACGACGCGGTTTGCCCGGGCCATCGATCGCTGCTAGCGCACCGCTCATCGGCTTTTGCCCCGATTCAGCGACAATCTGTTCGATCTTTTCAGGAAGCGCCCCCGATGATCCCTCGTTATTCCCGCCCCGACATGGTCGCCATCTGGACGCCCGAGAGCCGCTTCCGCATCTGGTTCGAGATCGAGGCGCACGCGACCGAGGCACTGGGCGAACTGGGCGTGGTGCCGAAAAGCGCGGCCAGGGCGCTGTGGGACTGGTGGGCGACCAATCCGGCGATCGACGTGCCCGCGATCGACGCGATCGAAGCCGTGACCAAGCATGACGTGATCGCCTTCCTCACCTGGGTCGCCGAGCAGGTGGGCGACGAAGCGCGCTTCATGCATCAGGGCATGACCAGCTCGGACGTGCTCGACACCTGCCTCGCGGTCCAGCTCGCACGCGCTTCGGATATCCTCCTCGCCGATATCGACGCGCTGCTCGCTGTGCTGAAGCGCCGCGCGATCGAGCACAAGCTGACGCCGACGATCGGGCGCAGCCACGGCATCCACGCCGAACCCGTCACCTTCGGCCTGAAGCTCGCCGAGGCCTATGCCGAATTCAGCCGCTGCCGCGCGCGCCTCGTCGCCGCGCGCGCCGATATCGCGACCTGCGCGATCTCCGGCGCGGTCGGCACCTTCGCCAATATCGATCCGCAGGTCGAACAGCATGTCGCCGACAAGCTGGGCCTCACCGTCGAGCCCGTCTCGACTCAGGTCATCCCGCGCGATCGCCACGCGATGTTCTTCGCGACGCTGGGCGTGATCGCCTCGTCGATCGAGCGGCTCGCGATCGAGGTCCGCCACCTCCAGCGCACCGAAGTGCTCGAGGCCGAGGAATATTTCTCGCCGGGCCAGAAGGGCTCGTCGGCGATGCCGCACAAGCGCAACCCGGTGCTGACCGAAAATCTCACCGGCCTTGCGCGCATGGTGCGCGGCTATGTCACCCCGGCGCTGGAGAATGTCGCGCTGTGGCACGAACGCGACATCAGCCATTCGTCGGTCGAGCGCTATATCGGCCCCGACGCCACGATCACGCTCGATTTCGCGCTCGCCCGCCTGACCGGCGTGGTCGACAAGCTGCTCGTCTATCCCGATCGGATGCAGAAGAATCTCGATCGCATGGGCGGGCTCGTCCATTCGCAGCGCGTGCTGCTCGCGCTCACCCAGGCCGGCGTCAGCCGCGAGGACAGCTATCGCCTCGTCCAGCGCAACGCGATGAAGGTGTGGGAATCGGACGGCCAGCTCTCGCTGCTCGAGCTGCTCAAGTCCGATCCCGAGGTGACCGCGGCGCTGTCGCCAGCCGCGCTCGAGGACAAGTTCGACCTCGGCTATCACCTGAAGCATGTCGACACGATCTTCGCGCGGGTCTTCGCCGAAGACTGAACTTCGCCCACTCTCTTCCCCCCGGACCTGATCCGGGGTCCAGCTTGAACAGCGGCGAACGGCGAGCGGTATTTTGCGCCCGGAAGAAGCGGGACCCCGGGTCGAGCCGGGGTGACGGCTTTGGGTGAAACAGGCGATCGCAACGCCGGCCCGCGCCCCGCGCAACCAGCGGTTGCAAAAGCTGCAACCAAATTGTCATATTTTTAAATTGCGCCAATGCGAAATTATATTATCTCTAGCGCATCAAATGACAAAGCGGGCGGCGCGGCCGTACTGCTGGAGTTTCTATTATGCGCATCTTTGAAAATGTTTCGAGCCTCGTCGTGGCTTTCGCCACCCAGGCTCTGGTCGTCGGGGTCATTCTCTCCCTCTGAGCCCCGACTGGCAGCTCCGCCGGGTTACCCTCCCCCACCCCGACCCGGCGGAGCAAGTCCCCTTCTGAACCGGATATTCCGGGTCGCAGACCCTCCCCGTCTCAGCATCGGGGAGGGTCTTTTCATATCCGCGCAACCCGGCGGCGCGCCTCAATAGAAGGCGCCGTAGATCACGTCCTCGATCCGGCCGGTCGCCACCCAGACGAGCAGCAGATCGGGACCGTAGCGCACCCAGCGATAGCCCATCGGCGGACGCGGCAGGCCGTAACGGTTCCAGTCGTCGAAATAATAGCTCGACGACAGGAAGAGCCCCGGCAGCAGGAAGCCGATCGACCAGCGCCGGTAGCGATAGCCGGGCGGATATTGCCAGCCGGGCCGGTTGATCGGGCGGAAATTGGGCGGACGTCCGCCATTGCCCCATGACGGCGGCCGATGCCAGCCGCCACCCGGCGGCGGACGATGACCGTCGCCCGGACGCGGCGGTGGGCGATGCCCGTCGCCCGGACGGGGCGGGCGCGGCGGCCGGACGCCTTGCCCGGGATCGGGTCTCGGCGGCTGGATCGCGGGGCCACCGGGACCACCGGGACGGCCGGGATGCGGGGGCTGCACGCCCGGTCCACCGGGACCACCCGGACGGCCGGGACGCACCGGCTGAATCGAAGGACCGCCCGAACCCGGCGGACGCGAGCGGTTCGCCCCCGGTCCGGGATTGGGCCGTTCGACTTGCGGCGGCTTGACCGGGGCCGGCCGCACCGCCGGCCCCGGGCGCGTCGGCGCCGGGGGCTGGGCCATGGCGATGTCAGGCAGGACGAGCATGCTCGTCAGAAACAGGAGACGCAGTTTCATAACCTCTCCACCCTGTTGCAGGTGGCGCGAGGCTATGCCTCCCCAGGCATCGACGCAAGCATGACGAGCGGAGCCCGCCCGCCCGCGCCTATTCGCCCCACATCCCCTTGAGCTTCGAGAAGAAACCGTGGCTCTGCGGACATTCCTCGCCCGTCTCGGTCTCGCGGAACTGCTGGAGCAGCTCCTTCTGCCGCGCCGACAACTTGCTCGGCGTCTCGACCTCGATCTGGATCACCAGATCGCCGCGTCCGCGCCCGTTGAGCACGGGCATGCCCGCGCCGCGCTGGCGGATCTGCTTGCCCGACTGGATGCCGGCCGGGATGCGAATCTCGTGCACGTCCCGGTCGAGCCCCGGCACCTCGATCGCGCCGCCCAGCGCCGCCGTGGTGAAGCTGATCGGCGCGCGCGCGAACAGGGTCGTGCCGTCGCGCTCGAACAGCTTGTGGCGGGCCACGTGGAGGAAGATGTAGAGATCGCCGCACGGCCCGCCGCGCGCGCCGCACTCGCCCTCGCCGGTCAGGCGGATGCGCGTGCCTTCGTCGACGCCGGGGGGGATGTTGACGCTCAGCGTCTTGGTCTTGTCGACGCGGCCCTCGCCGCGGCAGGCGGTGCAGGGATCGGCGATCACCTGCCCCGCGCCGTGGCAGGTCGGGCAGGTCCGCTCGACCACGAAGAAGCCCTGCTGCGCGCGCACCTTGCCCGCGCCGCCGCACATCGTGCAGCCCTTGGCCGAGGTGCCGGGCTTGGCGCCCGATCCGCCGCACGGCTCGCACGGTGCCGAAACATCGATGGTGACTTCGGTCGCCTTGCCGTGGAAGGCGTCTTCCAGGCTGATTTCCATGTCGTAGCGCAGGTCCGCGCCGCGCCGCGCCGAATCCTGCTGCCGCCCGCGCCCGCCGCCCATGAACTCGCCGAAGATATTCTCGAAAATGTCCGAGAATCCCTCGAAACCCTGCGGCCCCGCACCACCGCCGCCGAAGCCGCCATTCTGGAACGCCGCCTTGCCATAGCGGTCATAGGCCGCGCGTTTGTCGGCGTCCTTCAGACACTCATAGGCTTCGTTGATCGCCTTGAACTTCTCCTCGGACTCGGCATGGCCGCCGGTCTTGTCCGGGTGATATTGCATGGCGAGCTTGCGGTAGGCGGTCTTGATCGTCCCGCCGTCGGCGGTGCGCTCGACGCCCAGCAGCTCATAATAGTCGAAGTCGGTGCTCATACTGCCCCCGAGAGGAAACGTCCCTCGACTTCGCCCGGGACGAACGGCGGGGTGGAGACACCCTCAAATCCGTTCGGGTCGAGCGAAGTCGAGACCCGTTCCGTCATCAGCCCTTGTTCTCGTCGACCTCGGAGAACTCGGCATCGACGACATCGTCGTCGGCCTTGGGGGCTTCGCCAGCGTCCGCACCCGGCGATGCCTGGGCGGCCTGATCCTTCTCGTAGATCGCCTGGCCGAGCTTCATCGCGACCTGCGCGAGCGCCTGAGCCTTCTCGCTCATCTGCTCGGCATCGCCGCTTTCGACTGCGGCCTTGGCGGCGGCGATCGCAGCCTCGATCTCGCTCTTGAGCGCCTCGTCGACCTTGTCGCCATGCTCGGAAAGCTGACGCTCGGTCGTGTGGATCAGGCTTTCGGCGTTGTTCTTCGCCTCGGCCGCCTCGCGACGCTTCTTGTCCTCTTCGGCGAAACGCTCGGCATCCTTGACCATCTGGTCGATGTCATTGTCCGAAAGCCCGCCCGAGGCCTGGATCTTGATCTGCTGCTCCTTGCCCGTGCCCTTGTCGCGCGCCGAGACGTTGACGATGCCGTTGGCGTCGATGTCGAAGGTCACCTCGATCTGCGGCACGCCGCGCGGCGCCGGCGGGATGCCGACCAGATCGAACTGGCCGAGCAGCTTGTTGTCCGCCGCCATCTCGCGCTCGCCCTGGAAAACACGGATCGTCACCGCCTGCTGATTGTCGTCGGCAGTCGAATAGGTCTGCGTCTTCTTGGTCGGGATCGTGGTGTTGCGGTCGATCATGCGGGTGAACACGCCGCCCAGCGTCTCGATGCCCAGCGAAAGCGGGGTCACGTCGAGCAGCAGCACGTCCTTGACGTCGCCCTGCAGCACGCCCGCCTGGATGGCCGCGCCCATCGCGACGACCTCATCGGGGTTCACGCCGGTGTGCGGCTCCTTGCCGAAGAACTGCTTCACGACCTCGCGGACGCGCGGCATGCGCGTCATGCCGCCGACGAGCACGACTTCCGAGATATCCTCTGCCTTCACGCCGGCATCGGCGATCGCCTTCTTGCAGGGCTCGAGCGTGCGCTTGATCAGGTCCTCGACCAGCTTCTCCAGGTCGGCGCGCGTGATCGTCTTGACGAGGTGCTTCGGCCCCGTCGCGTCGGCAGTGATGAAGGGCAGGTTGACTTCGGTCGTCTGCGCCGAGGACAGCTCGATCTTCGCCTTCTCGGCGGCTTCCTTCAGCCGCTGGAGCGCCAGCTTGTCCTGCGTCAGGTCGATGCCTTCGGCCTTCTTGAAGTCGGCCGCCAGATATTCGACCACCTTGGTGTCGAAATCCTCGCCGCCGAGGAAGGTGTCGCCGTTGGTCGACTTCACCTCGAACACGCCGTCGCCGATCTCGAGGATCGAGATGTCGAACGTGCCGCCGCCAAGGTCATAGACCGCGATCGTCTTGCCGTCCTGCTTCTCGAGGCCGTAAGCCAGCGCCGCCGCCGTCGGCTCGTTGATGATGCGCAGCACCTCGAGGCCCGCGATCTGGCCGGCGTCCTTGGTCGCCTGACGCTGGGCGTCGTTGAAATAGGCGGGGACCGTGATCACCGCCTGCGTCACCGTCTCGCCCAGATAGGCTTCGGCGGTTTCCTTCATCTTCTGCAGGATGAAGGCGCTGATCTGCGACGGGCTGTAATCCTTGCCGCCGGCCTGCACCCACGCGTCGCCGTTGGCGCCCTTCACGATGTGATAGGGAACCAGTTCGGTGTCCTTCTTGGTGACGGGATCGTCGAAGCGACGGCCGATCAGGCGCTTCACCGCAAACACGGTGTTGTCGGGATTGGTGACCGCCTGGCGCTTGGCGGGCTGGCCGATCAGGCGCTCGCCATCCTTGGCGAAGGCGACGATCGACGGGGTGGTGCGGGCGCCTTCCGCATTTTCGATGACCTTGGGCTTGCCGCCTTCCATCACGGCAACGCAGCTATTTGTCGTGCCAAGGTCGATACCGATAACTTTTGCCATTCTAACCCTCATGCCCCTGCATAAAGAAATACAGACAGATGCCGACCGCCCCGGCCGGCTTATGGGGGCGATATAGGGGGGCTTTCGCTTGTCGCAAGATTGCCGCGTCGATAGATTGCCGATCGAAACGCCCGTGGAGAGAGTAAAGATGCGCAAGGCCCTGTTTCTTCTTCCCCTCGCCCTCGTCGCCACCGCCTGCCACAAGAAGCCGGCGGAGCTCTACGTCGACAATGCGGTGGTCAATCTCTCTCCCGTGCGCGGCAACCCCTCGGTCGCCTATTTCACCGTCCATGGCGGCGATACCGATACGAAGCTGATCCAGGTCTCCAGCCCGGTCGCGATCAAGGCGGAGATGCACGAAAGCACGTCGCAGGACGGCGTGATGTCGATGCAGCAGGTCCGCGAAGTCGACATTCCGGCGAAGAGCGAGGTCAAGTTCGCCCCCGGCGGCAAGCATGTGATGTTCTGGAACGTCAATCCCGGCATCACCGCGGGCAAGGCGATAACGCTGATCTTCACCTTCGCCGACGGCAACGAGATTCAGGTCGATGCGCCCACCAAGGCGATGGGCGCCGCCCATTAAGCGCGATCCGGGCCGGCCGCTGACCCCGGGCGAGCGAGCGCTGGCCCGCCCGCTGTTCGGCGACGCGATCGATTATGATCGCGTCCGCCTCCACCGCCGCAAATGGTGGCCCTTCCAGCCGCGCGGCGTCACCATGGCTCCCGACGGCGACATCTGGTTCCATCCCCAAGGATCGGCCTGGTGCGACGATTTCGCCGCCGCCCCGCAATCGCTCAAGGCGCATTTCATTCACGAGATGACGCATGTCTGGCAGGCGCAGCGCAGCGGGCGCTGGTGGCTGGTGCTGATGCGCCACCCTTTCTGCCGCTATGGCTACAGCCTCAGGCCCGGCAAGCCCTTCGCCCGCTACGGCATCGAGCAGCAGGCCGAGATCGTCCGCCGCGCCTTCATCGATCCGGCCTGCGACGAGGCCGCCTGCCTGCCTTTCGGCGCGTACGCCGGCCCGCCCCGAAAACATCGTTCGGGCTGAGCCTGCCTCCCGTCATTGCGAGCCCAGCGACGCAATCCAGCCTGTGCCGGACGCATCGCTCTGAATTGCTTCGCTGCGCTCGCAATGACGGCCCAGATGCACCCCCCTCAATCCAGGTAAAAGTCGATCGTCGTGACGACGCGGACTTTCTGATAGGGACTGTCCCCTGCCGATCCGTCGCCGTCGCCGTCGCGCGCGCCGATCGAGAAATAGCCCTGGCTCGCTGCCTTGATCGCGCCGACCTGCGCCCCCGAATCCTTGGCGAACTGCTCGGCCGCCGCGCGCGCGTCGCGGGTGGCGGTGGCGATCATCCCGGGCTTGATGCTGTTGAGCTTGGTGAAGCTGTAGACCATCGAGGATCCGTCCTCGAGCGCGACGCCCTGGCGGACCAGCTCGGCCTGCCGCGCAAAGGCCTTGGCCGCCGCCTCGACCTTGGTGGTGCGAAGCTGAATGCGCTGGCGCACCGTGATGTTCAGCACGCCGTTGCTGTTGGTGTACTGGTTGACCGAAAGCCCGCGCACCTGAACCTCGTCGGGCGTGAAGCCGTTGGCGGCGAGCAGCTTCATGATCGACTGGGTATTGGCGTCGATCGCCTGCTGGAGCGAGGCGAGGTCGCTTCCCGTCTGCGAATAGGCGAGCGTCCATGTCGCGCGATCGGCGACGACGTCGCGTTCGGCCAGTCCCTTCATCGCGACCGACCGGTCGGCATGGCGCGCACGCACCAGCCCGTTGCCCATCAGATAGCCGCCGGCGATCAGGCCGATCGCAAGGATCAGCGCGGGGATGGCAGCCCGAAGAAGCGATCTGCCCGCATCACTCTCACCGCTCATCGCCCTCTCCTCCCGTTTCTTCGCCACCTTCTACGCGATTCCGAGCACGACGAGAATGAGGCGCGGCGTCGATGCCGAACCAACGCCGCGTCTCCGCGCCTCCGCGCGAACAAAGAAGAAAGGCGCGATACGCCCGGGGGAATCAGCCCGCCTTGGCGACAGCCACCAGCGCAGGGCGCAGCAGCCGGTCCTTGATCATATAGCCGGCCTGCATTTCCTGGATGATCGTGCCCGGCGCGGCGTCGGCCGACGGAATCTCGACCATCGCCTGATGCTTGTTGGGGTCGAGCGTCTCGCCCAGCGCGCTGATGCGCTTGATGCCGTTGCGCTCGAACACGCTGGCCAGTTCGCGCCCGGTCGCCTCGATGCCGGCGACGAGGCCCTTGAACTTCTCGTCCTCGCGCAGATCGGCGGGGATCGCATCCAGCGCGCGCGACAGATTGTCGGCGACGGAGAGGATGTCGCGCGCAAAGGAAGTCGCGGCATAGGCGCGCGCATCCTGCGCTTCCTTCTCGAAGCGGCGGCGCACATTCTGCGTCTCGGCCTGCGCATAAAGCGCGGCGGCCTTGGCTTCCGCCAGTTCGGCGGCGAGCTCGGTCACGCGGTCATTGACCGCATCGGCCTGCGCCGTGGTTTCGGGTGCGTCCTCGCGGACGTTGCTGTCAGTCTTGTTTTCGTCAGTCATGTCATCAGTCTCGAAAGCGTTTGCGCCGTGAAGTCAACCATGGGAACGATCCGGGCATAGTTCAATCGTGTCGGGCCGATCACGCCGACCACGCCCAGCACGCGTCCGTCGCTGCCGCGATAGGGTGCTGCGATCACCGACGATCCCGAAAGCGCGAACAGCTTGTTCTCCGATCCGATGAAGATTCGCGCGGCGCTGGCGCTGCGCGCATTCTCCAGCAGGCGGGCGATTTCCTCTTTGCCTTCAAGCTCGTCGAGCAGCAGGCGGACGCGTTCCAGATCGGCGGCGGCGCTTTCGTCGATCAGATTCGCCTGCCCGCGCACGATCAGCACCGGCCGCGCGCCATCGCCCGACCAGACCGCCAGCCCGCGCGCGATCAGCTCGCGCGCCGCATGGTCGATCGCCGCGCGGCCCAGCCCGATCTCCGCCGCCAGCCGCGCCTCGGCCTCGGCCAGCGTCAGCCCGGCAAGCCGCTCGCTCACATAATTGCCGACCTCGATCAGCGTCGAGGACGTCACGCCCTCGGGCAGCTCGACCACGCGATTCTCGACCGTGCCGTCCTGCCCGACGAGCACGGCCATCGCCTGCCCGCGCGACAGCGGCACGAAACCCAGCTGGCGCAGCACCGGCTCATGCTTGGGCACCAGCACGATGCCCGCGCAGGCCGAAAGCCCCGAAAGCGTGGCGGTGACGGAGGAAATCGCTTCCTCGATCGGGCCGGCATTGGCCGATCGGCGCTCGATCTCGGCGCGCTCTTCCGGCGAAGGCTCGGCCGCCTGCATCATCCCGTCGACGAACAGGCGCAGCCCGACCTCGGTCGGCATCCGCCCGGCCGAGGTATGCGGCGCAGCGAGCAGCCCCGCTTCCTCCAGATCCTGCATGACGTTGCGGATCGAGGCAGGCGACAGGTTGAGCCCCGTAAACTTGGACAGCGTCCGCGACCCCACCGGCGCGCCGTTGTCGAGATAGGATTCGACCACGAGGCGAAACACCTCGCGCGCGCGATCCGACATCTCGATGACGTTGGGGGAGTTCATGTCGCCCTATGTAGGAAAGTCGCGGCCGCGGCTCAACGGCGCGCGCGCCGCGACACCAGCATCAGCGCGACGCCCGCCGCCACGAAGGCGAAGCCGTGGCGCACCCACTCCTGCCGTCCGATCATGAAGCTCGATTCGGGCCAGCGGATCATCCCGCTCCCCTGCCCCGCGAACAGCAGCCCGGCGAGCAGCAGCACCAGCCCCGCGATCATCAGCCCTTTGCGCATCGCAATCTCCTCACCCTCTCTCTCGCCCGCGACGATCGGGCTGGCAAGCGTCGCGGCTTGCGCGTAAAGGCCGCGCCGAACCAGTATAAGGAAGCAGGCTCAATGCGCCCATCCGGCCGCGCGCCCGACGAAATGCGGGCTATCAGCATCACTCCCAACTTCACCCGCCACGCCGAAGGATCGGTGCTGATCGGTTTCGGCGACACCAAGGTGCTCGTCACCGCGTCGGTCGAGGAACGCCTGCCGCCCTGGCTGCGCGGCAAGGGCGAAGGCTGGGTCACGGCCGAATATGGCATGCTGCCCCGCGCCACGCACACGCGCGGCAACCGTGAGGCGGCCAAGGGCAAGCAGTCCGGCCGCACGCAGGAAATCCAGCGCCTCATCGGCCGTTCGCTGCGCGCCGTGGTCGATCTCAAGAAGCTCGGCGAGCGTCAGATCACGCTCGATTGCGACGTGATCCAGGCCGATGGCGGCACGCGCACCGCCTCGATTTCCGGCGCCTGGGTGGCGCTGCGCCTCGCGGTCAACGGCCTGCTCAAGCAGGGGCTGCTGACCGAGGACCCGATCATCCAGAAGGTCGCGGCGATCAGCTGCGGCATCTATGAAGGCAATCCGGTGCTCGACCTCGACTATATCGAGGATTCGAACGCGCATGCCGACGCCAATTTCGTGCTGACCGAGGATGGCAACATCGCCGAGGCGCAGGCGACTGCCGAAGGCGCGACCTATGACGAGGAAGCGCTGCTCCGCCTGCTCCGCCTCGCGCGGATGGGCTGCACGCAGATCTTCGCCGCGCAGGAACAGGCCGTCGCATGAACTATCAGGACAGCCGCAAGCTCGCCCCCGGCAAGCTCGTCATCGCCAGCCACAACAAGGGCAAGATCCGCGAGATCGCGGAATTGTTGGGGCCTGCGGGGATCGAGCCGGTGTCGGCGGGCGCGCTTGGGCTGCCTGAGCCCGAGGAGACGGGCACCACCTTCGTCGCCAATGCCGAGCTGAAGGCGCGGCTCGCCGCCGATCTTTCGGGCCTCCCCGCGCTCGCCGACGACAGCGGCCTGTGCGTCGAGGCGCTGGGCGGCGATCCGGGGATTTTCTCGGCTCGTTGGGCAGGCGAAACGAAAGACTTCGGCCTCGCCATGCGACTTGTGCATGACAACCTAGCAGGAAAGGGCCCCGACACCGGCCGCGACGCGCACTTCATCTGCGCCCTCGCCGTCGCCTGGCCCGACGGTCATATTGAAAGTTTCGAGGGCCGCGTCGACGGCACGATCGTCTGGCCCCCGCGTGGCGAGAAGGGTTTCGGCTATGATCCGATCTTCCAGCCCCTCGGCCGCGATGAAACCTTCGCCGAGATCGAACCCGCGGAGAAGCATGCGATCAGCCACCGCGCCGACGCCTTCGCCAGGCTGAAGGCGGCCCTGCTCTGAGCGCGCTCCTCGCCCTTTACATCCACTGGCCCTTCTGCGTTTCCAAATGCCCCTATTGCGACTTCAACAGCCATGTCCGCGAGGGGGTGGACGAGGCCGAATGGCGCGCAGCGCTGCTCGCCGATCTGGCGCATGAAGCCGCGCTGGTCGCCGATCGGCCGCTGACCTCGATCTTCTTCGGCGGCGGCACGCCGTCGCTGATGCCGCCCCAAACCGTCGCGGCGCTGATCGCGGCGGCCGAGCGCCACTGGGGCTTCGCCGAAGGCATCGAGATCACGCTGGAGGCCAACCCCTCGTCGGTCGAGGCCGCGCGCTTCGACGATCTGGCGACCGCCGGCATCAACCGCGTTTCGCTGGGTCTCCAGGCGCTCGACGACGAGACGCTCGGCTTCCTCGGCCGCGCGCATGACGTGAACGAAGGGCTGGCGGCGCTCGAAACCGCGCAGCGCGCCTTCGGGCGCGTGAGCTTCGACCTGATCTACGCGCGCCCCGGCCAGACGCTCGATGCGTGGGAAGCGGAACTACGCCGCGCCCTGTCCTTCGGCACCGAACATCTCTCGCTCTACCAGTTGACGATCGAGCCGGGCACGCGCTTCGCGACGCTCGCGGCGCAGGGCAAACTACCGCCCGTCGACCCCGATCATGGCGCTGCGCTGTTCGAACTGACGCGCGCGATCACCGCCGATGCCGGCCTGCCCGCCTACGAAGTCTCCAATCATGCACGCCCGGGCGCCGAGAGCCGCCATAACCTCAGCTACTGGCGCTATGACGATTATCTCGGCGTCGGCCCCGGCGCACATGGCCGCCGCCTCGCCCGCGCGACGCAGCGCCACCGCAAGCCCGAGAATTTCCTCTCCGCCGTCCGCCGCAACGGCCACGGCATGGTCGAGGAGAATGATCTCGCCCCCGCCGAACGCGCGGCCGAAGCCCTGCTGATGGGCCTTCGCCTCGACGAAGGCGTCGACCTCGCCCGCATCGCACGACGCACCGGCGTCGATCGTCTGATCGACGACGCTGCGGCGGCGCGCCTCGAAGGCTTCGGGCTGGTCGAGCGATCGGGCGGCGTGCTTCGCGTCACTCCCGCCGGAATGCTGTTGCTCGATTCGATCCTCGCCGAACTCGTCGCGGTCTGACCGCGTTCAGTTCCCGAAGTTGGAGGGCGCGGGCGACACGACGGTGAAACCGCCGGCGCCGACCTGCTGGACGACGAGCATCCGTTCGGCCTGCCCGCTCGCATCGAAGCGGAAGGCGCCGTCAATGCCCGCGAAGCCGCCGCTGTCGCTCAGCCGCGCGACCGGGAAGGCGCTGCCCACTTTCCAGTCCTGCGCGATGCGCGTGACGAGCAGCACGCCGTCATAGCCGAGGCTCGCGATGCGATAGGGCGCGGTGCCGAAGCGCGCGCGATATTTGGCGGCAAGCTGCTTGTAGAGCCCGTCCGAAACGCTTGCGAACCACGCCCCGCTCATCGCCGGCGCCGTATTGAGATCGGTCTCGGTATTCCACAGCTCGGTGCCCAGCACGCGCGCCGAGGCGCTGCTGCCCTTGCGGATCAACGGCACGGCCTGAATAGCGATGCGCCCGCTGTCGGCGATCATGATCCCGTCATAGCCATTCTTGGGCAGCTTCGCGATCGCGGCCGACAGCGACGTGCGGCTGCGATCGAAGCTCTGCATGGCGACAAGCTGGCCGCCCGCATCCTCGACCGCGCGGATCATCGCGCGCGATGCCCGCTCGCCATAGGTGCCGGCGGGCATCAGCGCGGCAAAGCGCACCACGCCGCGCGACTTGGCATAGCTCACCACGCGCTCGATCGACTGCACCGGGCTGTAGCCCAGAATATAAGTGCCCCGCCCGGCGACGCTGGCGTCGTTGGAGAAGCTGATGACCGGCACGTTCGCGCGCTGCGCGACGGGAGCGACGGCGCGCGCATCCTCGGCAAGCAGCGGCCCCAGGATCAGGCGATTGCCGTCCGAAATGGCGCGCTGCGCCGCCGCCGCCGCGCCCGTGGCGGTGTCATAGGTGGTCACGCGGATGCGCTTGCCGCCGGTATCGATAACCGCGAGATTGACCGCATTGGCGATCGACTGGCCCACGCCGGCATTGGCGCCGGTGGTCGGCACGAGCAGCGCGATGCGGTGGCGCTCCTGATCCGACGGAAGCTCCGGCCCGATCGGCCCCTGCGGCGCGGTGGACGGCGTTTGTGTCGGCGTCGGCGCGTGCCCGCGCGGAACGACCGTCGAACAACCCGCGATCAGCAGCGCCAGTCCCATCGCCGCGATTCGCGCCAAAGTGAAACGACGCGGTTGCGACGCGGCCCGTGCCTCTGCCATGACCATCCCCTTATGAACGCTACCCTAGAACCCGGCCTCTATATCGTCGCCACGCCGATCGGCAACTTGTCCGATCTTTCGGCGCGCGCCGGGGCGGTGCTCGCAGGCGTCGACATGATAGCGGTGGAGGATAGCCGCGTCACCGCAAAGCTGCTCCAGCATCTCGGCATCCGCAAACCGATGATGCCCTATCATGATCATAACGCCGATCAGGTCCGCCCCGATCTCGTCGCGCGGCTGGGGCACGAGGCGATCGCGCTCGTTTCGGACGCGGGCACGCCGCTCATTTCTGATCCGGGCTTCAAGCTGGTGCGCGATGCGCGCGCCGCGGGGCACAATATCGTCACCATTCCCGGCCCGTGCGCCGCGATCGCCGCGCTGACGCTCGCCGGGCTGCCGACCGACCGTTTCCTGTTCATGGGATTCCTGCCGCCCAAGGAGAAAGCGCGTGCGGATGCAATCGCCGAAGTCGCCGCGCTGCGCGCCACGCTGGTGCTCTACGAATCGGGACCGCGCCTTGCCGCCTGCCTCGCCACGCTCGCCAAAGGGCTGGGCGACCGCGAGGCGGCGGTGGCGCGCGAGATCAGCAAGCGCTTCGAACAATGCGTGACGGGCACGCTTGCCGAACTGGCCGATCGCTATGCCGAGCAACCGCCCAAAGGCGAGATCGTGATCGTGGTCGCTCCCCCCGGCGAGGCGCCCCCCGCCTCGGCCGACACGATCGAGGCCGCGCTGTCGGAAGCGCTGACCCGCCTGCCCCCGGCCAAGGCGGCCAGCGAGGTCGCCAAGGCCACGGGGGCCGACCGCAAGGCGCTCTACGCGCTGGCGATGAAGGCCAAAGCCAGCAACTAGCGCCTAATTGGGGAGCACTGCGTAAATGTGCCCGCCCAGATCGACGATATACATGTTGCGCGCGCTATCCTCGCCGAAAGAGACGACGCTGCGGATCGCGCCATTGGGCGCGGTGAAATCGGCATTGCGCAGCCGATATTGCTCGGCGGGGAAGATCTGCCCCTCGGCCAGCGAGGCGTAGGGCACCGACCAGATCTTGTTGTTCACGAAATCGGCGAAGAAATATTGCCCCTGCAGCGCCGCGACCGGCCCGCGATAGACCATCCCGCCGGTGATGCTGGCGCCCTGAAAATCGCCGCTGCCATGGGTATATTCGGTGACCGGCGCGATCAGCCCGGCGGGCGCGCCCGTGCGATTGACGCGCGTCCCTTCCATGAAGGGCCAGCCATAGTTGCGGCCGGGCTGATCGGTGCGGAGGAAATCGACTTCCTCGCGCGCGCCTTCGCCCACGTCGCCGATGATCAGGCGATTGTCGGGTGCGAAGCTGGCGCGAAACGGATTGCGCAGCCCCATCGCGAAGACATAGGGGTCACCGCCCCCGGCCGCGAAGGGGTTGCCGGGCGCCGGCACGAAGGGCGTCGCAGCCGCCGCCGTCGCGTCGGGATTGCGCGCCAGTCGCAATATCTTGCCGAGACGCGAATTGGCGTCCTGCGCCGGATTGCCGCCGGTGCCGCCGTCGCCCATCCCGTCATAGAGATTGCCGTCCGGCCCGAAGGCGATCCAGCCGCCATTATGATTGTCCGCGCCCGAATGATCGGTGCTGACGACGAGGATGAAACCGCGCCCGCCATTATAGCTGGCGTCGCCGATCTTGTACTGGCGGATCTGCACCGCACCGGCAGCGTCGGTGACATGAACCAGCACCAGCTTGTTCGTCTGGTAGCCAGGGTCCGGCGCGACGCCGACCAGCCCGCGCTCGCCGCCGGTCGAGATATCGGCAGTCGGGATGGTCAGCAGCAATTCCCTGGCGCCGCTCGCCGTATCGAGCGACCAGAGCCGCCCGCCTTTCTCCGCCACGAAGACATGCGCCGGATCGTTCGGCACCGGGCCGACATAGGTGGGCTGGGTAAAGCCCGTGCCGACGCGCACGATCTTGAAGCCCGTTCCCGCCGGGGTAACGGTGACGAGTAGATTGAGCAGCGTCGTCGCCTTGCCGTCGCTCGCGCCGATCTGCACCTCATAGACATTGTCGCCATTGGCGTCCCTGGGCTGCGCGACGAGCGGCGGGGTGCGGAAGCTGAGCGATCCGGCTGAAGTGATCTGGAACAGCGCGGCGTCCGCGCCGCCCGCGATCGCGAAGCTGATCGCGTCATTGTTCGCATCGGTCGCCGTCGCCTGATAGGCGGCGGCATTATTCTCGACGACGCTGACGGCGGCCGCCGACGTGAAGACCGGCGCGGCATTGGGCGTCGGTGTGGGGGTTGGAGTCGGGGTGGGAGTCGGGGTGGGGTTCACCCCGCCGTTGCCGCCATCGCCCCCGCCGCAGGCCGCGAGGAAAAGCGGCGCCAAAAGACATGCCAAAGTCGACGCGGCACTCGCCCCGCGCCGATGCGCGAGCGAACCAACTTTGCGAGTATCGCGAACCATATCCCACAACCCCCTGATTACGTTGTATTATCAACGAATTTCGCGGGTTAATATTTATGGAAGGCAGGTTATCAAGAGATGAAGATATGGGCGATCCTGTCCATAGCGGCCCCGTCTCGCTCCATCGCGCCGTCGCAACGCATCGCCCTGTAAGGCGACGGCCGACACATGGCTTCGGCAAGCGCGGCGCGTGAAAAGCCGCTCCGGCAAGCCTACAGATTGTTCTGGAAAAATTGGCGCGCCCGGAACGATTCGAACGTCCGACCCTCAGATTCGTAGTCTGATGCTCTATCCAGCTGAGCTACGGGCGCGCGGTGGAGGCGGTCACATAGAGGCGTCGGGCGAAGCGCGCAACCCCGTTGCGACATTTTTGCCCCCGCTCTAGAGCGGAGCCATGAAATCCGCGCTTTCCGCCTCGCTTATCGTCGCTTTCCTGCTCGGCGGATGCGCCTCGGGGCCGAATCAATCGCCGTCGCTCTCCCCCCGGCCGATCGAGAAGGTGACGTTCGACGAGCCGGCGGGGAAGCCCGCCCCCGCTACCCAGGCGCCCGACGCCGACCTGCAGAAACAGATCGACAGCTTCGCCGCGCGCATCGACCAGAGCGCGCGCGACTTCGATGCGGCGCTGCCAGTCGCCCGCACCGCGATCGACAAGGGTGCGCGCGCGCCGCAGGGCAGCGACGCCTGGGTCGCAGCGCAACAGGGCCTCACGACGCTCCAGACCGCGGCCGAGGCGAGCTCGTCGGTTCTCTCGGATATCGACGAGCTTTATCTGGCGCGGCTCGATACCGCGATCGGCGGCGGCAGCGTCGCCGGGCTCGATGCGCTGCGCACGATCCGCGAGCGCGCCGCCGCGCAGACAACCACGCAGCGCGAGACGCTGGCGAAAGTCTCTGCCCCGCTCGGCTGACTGCGTCAGTAAGCCAGCGCCGTCCCGTCGGCGCGCATCTCCGTCGCCGAGGCGTAGACGCGCCCGCCGACCTTATCCATGCGCTCGACGCAGTGGTAACGGCCAAAGCCGCCATCCGATTTCCCGATCGTCCAGCCCATTGCTACAAGTTTGGCGCGCGTCGCATCCGGCACGCCCGATTCGAGGCGTAGCAGTCCGGTGGGCGACGCCTTCACATCCTCGCTGTCCTCACCCATCGCCTCCGACGATCCCTCATGATGCCAGCGCGGGCTGTCGCCGGCCGCCTGGACGTCGAGGCCGTAATCGACCCGGTCGACGACGATCTGCGTCTGGCCCTGCGGCTGCATGTCGCCGCCCATCACGCCGAAGGAGAGCCAGGGCTTGCCATCCTTCGAGGCAAATCCGGGGATAATCGTCTGGAACGGCCGCTTGCCGGGCGCGTAGATGTTGGGGTGGCCGTCCTGCAGCGAGAAAAGCTGGCCGCGATCCTGGAACATGAAGCCGAGGCCGTCGGCGACCAGCCCCGATCCCATGCCGCGGAAGTTGGACTGGATCATCGAGACCATCATCCCGTCCTTGTCGGCGCAGGTGAAATAGGTGGTGTCGCCATGGCTGGGCGCCTGACCGGGACTGACGCTGGTCGAAATGCGGTCGCGGCGGATGAGTTTGGCGCGCTGGGCGGCATAATCCTTGGACACGAGCCATTCGATCGGGATTTTGGCGAATTTCGGATCGGCATAATATCGGGCGCGATCCTCATAGGCGAGGCGCTTGGCCTCCGCCTGCAGGTGGATCGACTCGGCCGACTGGAAACCGGCGGCGCCCATGTCGAACGTTTCGAGGATGTTGAGCATCTGGAGCGTCGCGAGCCCCTGCGTATTCTCGCCGATCGCGTGGACGGTGACGCCGCGATAGCTTGTCGTCAGCGGCTCGCTCCACACGGCATGTTGCGAGGCGAGATCGGCGCGCGTCATCCAGCCGCCGATGCGCTTGAAATAGCGCTCGATCGTGTCGGCGATCGGCCCGTCGTAAAAGGCATCGCGCCCGCCCACCGCGATCATGCGGAAGGTCCGCGCGAGATCCGGATTGCGGAAGACGTCGCCCTCGCCGAGCAGCTTGCCGCCCGGCGTATAGGTGGCGAAGGCATTCGCGGTTTCCTCGATTCCCCGCCCCGGGCGGCGGAAGCCCTCCATCCCGCGCTGCATGTAGAAAGCGATGACAGGAGCCAGCGGCATCCCGTCCTCGGCCAGCGCAATCGCCGGCTCGAACAGTTCGGCCCATTTGAGGCGGCCATAGCGCTGGTGCATCGTCCACCAGCCGTCGACCACGCCGGGCACCGAAACACTCACCGCGCCGACGGGCGGCAGCACGCCGTTCTTCGCGCGCGAACGGGCGATATCAAGCGTCAGCGCGCGCGGGCTGTGCCCCGATCCCGCCAGCCCCTGCAGCTTGCCGAGCTTCGGATCCCAGATCAGCGCATAGACGTCGCCGCCCATGCCGTTCGAGGTCGGCTCGAGGAAGCCGAGCGCGGCGTTCATCGCGATTGCCGCGTCAACCGCCGATCCGCCTTTGCGCAATATATCGATCGCGATCATCGTCGCGCGCGGATGGGCGCAAGCCGCCGCGCCGCTCACGCCATAGACGGCGGATCGGCTACCATAGCTGGCGCCGACCGGCCGGTCGCCCGCATGAACGTCGGGGCGGTGGAGATTGTCGACCTTGCCCCTGTCGGGTGCGATGCCTGCATCGCTCTGCGCGCGTGCGCCGGCGGCGATCGCGACGGCGGGAATAGTGGCAAGGAAAGTGCGACGGCGCATTGCGGTCCCCCGAAAGGATGAGTCTCGGGGTGGACGCTAGCGGGGATGGTGCCGTCGCTCCATCCCCGCCGCGCGATCAATCGGCGATCGTCAGCGCCTCGTAGCGCGCCAGGTGATGATCGACCGAGCCGAACTGCCCTTCGATCATCGTCGCGCGCTTGAAATAATGGCCGATCGACAGCTCGTCGGTCATGCCGATGCCACCATGGATCTGGATCGCGCTCTGCCCGACGAAGCGGCAGGCCTTGCCGATCTTGGCCTTGGCCTGCGACGCTGCCGCCGCACGTTCGGCAGCGGGCAGGCCCAGCTTGAGCGTCGTCATCAGCGTCATGCTGACGGCCTGTTCCACCTCGAGGAACATGTCGACCATGCGGTGCTGGAGCACCTGGAAGTCAGCGATCGCCTTGCCGAACTGCTTGCGCTGCCTGGCATAGTCCATCGTGCCGGCATGCAGCTTGCGCGTCACGCCGACCGCCTCTGCGCAGACCGCCGCGATCGCCTCGTCCACCACCTGCTCGACGATCGGGAGCGCGGCCCCCTCGCCGCCCAGCAACGCATCGCCGGGAATGGAGGCGTTTTCGAAGAATATCTCCGAGGCGCGGAAGCCATCGACGGTAGGATAGTCGCGGCGGACAATGCCGGGCCCGTTGGCATCGATCAGGAACAGCGAGACGCCGGCCTTCTCGCTCCGGCTGCCGCCGGTGCGCGCGGTGACCAGCAGATGCGTGGCCCAGGGCGCGGCATAGACGACGGCCTTGTGCCCGTTCAGCACCCAGCCGGCACCGTCCTTCTTCGCGGTCGTGCGCAGATTGGCGAGGTCATAGCGGCCCTGCGGCTCGGCATAGGCGAAGGCGATGATCGCATCGCCGCCGATGATCTGCGGGATCACGGCATCGGCAACCGCGCCGCCCACGGCCTTCAGCGCACCGCCGCCGATCACCACGGTCTGGAGATAAGGCTCGATCGCGATCGACTCGCCCAGCTTCTCCATCACCACCATGTTATCGACGGCGTCACCGCCGAGCCCGCCATGCACCTCGGCAAAAGGCGCGCCGAGAATGCCGAGTTCGGTCGCAAGCGCGCGCCAGATGCCGGGATCGCGCCCCGCATCCGATGCCACGACCTTGCGCCGCGTTTCGAAATCGAACGTCTCGGTCAGGAAGCGGCCGAGCGTGTCACGCAGCATGTCCTGCGTGTCGGTATAGGTGAAGTCCATTCGATCCTCTCGAAACTGTTTTTGATCGCGTGAAGGACGGCGCCGGGGTCAGAGCCCCAGCACCATCTTCGCGATGATGTTGCGCTGGATTTCGTTCGACCCGCCGTAGATGCTGGTCTTGCGGACGTTGAAGTAAGTCGGCGCCGCGCGGTGCGCGTAGTCGGGGCCGATCGGATGCGCATTGTCGCCTTCGCCGAAGCCGCGGAAGTAAGGCGCGCCATAATGGCCGACCGCTTCGAGCGCGAGTTCGGTGATGCGCTGCTGGATCTCGGTGCCCTTGATCTTGAGCAGGCTCGATTCCGGCCCCGGCCCCTTGCCCGCCGCCTCGCCGGCCAGCGTGCGCAGCTCGGTGAACTCCAGCGCGGTCAGGTCGACCTCGAGTTCGGCGACCTTGCGCTTGAAGAAGGGATTGGCGAGCAGCGGCTTGTCCCCGTCCAGCTCGGTGCGGGCGATCGCCTTGATCCGCTCGATCCCGCGCTTCGACCGCGCGACGCCGGCAATGCCGGTGCGCTCGTGCGCAAGGAGGAACTTGGCGCAGGTCCAGCCCTTATTCTCCTGATAGATGCGCTGGTCGACCGGAACGCGCACATCCTCCAGCCACACTTCGTTCACTTCATGCTCGCCGCCCAGCGTAATGATGGGACGCACGGTGATGCCCGGCGACTTCATGTCGATGAGGAGGAAGCTGATACCTTCCTGCGGCTTGGCGTCGGGATCGGTGCGGACGAGGAAGAAGCCCCAGTCGGCGTGCTGGGCCAGCGTTGTCCAGGTCTTCTGCCCGTTGACGATATAATGATCGCCGTCACGCACCGCCTTGGTGCGCAGCGAGGCGAGGTCCGATCCCGCACCCGGCTCCGAATAGCCCTGACACCACCAGTCGTCGCCCGAAAGGATGCGCGGCAGGAAACGCGCCTTCTGCTCGGGCGTGCCGAAGGTGTAGATCACCGGCGCGACCATGCTGATGCCGAAAGGCAGAATGGGCAGCGCATCGGCGCGGGCCAGTTCTTCCTGCCAGATATAGCGCTGGGTCGTCGTCCAGCCGGGGCCGCCATATTCGACGGGCCATGCCGGCGCGATCCAGCCCTTCCTGGCCAGAACGCGGTGCCAGCTCAGGAAATCCTCCTTCGCCAGCTCCTCGCCTTCATCCTGCTTGCCGCGCAAATGCGCCGGATAATTCTCGGCGATGAAGGCGCGCGCCTCCGCCTGGAATGCCAGATCCTCCGGCGTGAAATTCAGGTCCATCCTGCCGACTCCTTGTTATCGCCGACTAGGTAGCGCCGCTTTACGCTGACGTAAACTGGAGTTCGGCGTTTTTGTCTGTCCCTGCGTCCTGATTTGCGCTGCCGCGCTTGGCGAAGACCATCGCCTCGTCGGCGACCGACGCATAGCGGAAGGCCAGCAGGTCCTTCGCGTAATTCTGATGAATCCGCCAAGGCTTGCGCGCGCCCTGCTTGGGGAAGAGCTCCAGCGAGCGCTGGACATAGCCCGACGAGAAGTCGAGCCAGGGGATCTCCTCCATCGGCTCGCCCGAAAGCGTCGGCGTACAGATGTCGAAGCCCCCCGCCTTCATGTGATTGAGCAGGCGGCAGACATATTCGCAGGTCAGATCGGCCTTCAGCGTCCACGATGCGTTAGTATAGCCGAACGACGACGCCATGTTCGGCACCCCGCTATACATCATGCCCTTATAGCTGGTCGTCTCGCTGAAATTGATGCGCTGGCCATCGACGAGGAACTCGGCCTTGCCGAGCACGACGAGCTTCAGCCCCGTTGCGGTCACGATGACGTCGGCGGGCAATTCGTTGCCCGATTCGAGCTTGATGCCCGAAGGCGTGAAACGCTCGATCCGGTCGGTGACGACCGAGGCCTGCCCGGCCTTGATCGAATCGAACAGATCGGAATCGGGGACGAGGCAGAGCCGCTGGTCCCACGGATTGTAGCGCGGCGTGAAATGGCGATCGACGTCATAGTCCGGCCCCAGATGCTCGCGCACCATGCCGATCAGCCGTTCCTTCACCTTCTCCGGCTTCTTGCGCGCCATGTTGAAGAAGAACATGCCCCACAGTACGTTCTTCCAGCGCACCATCTGATAGGCGGTCATCGCGGGCAGCCGCTTGCGCAGCCAGTTGGCGATGCCGTCCTCCGCCGGGCGCGAGACGACATAGGTGGGCGAGCGCTGGAGCATCGTAACATGCGCTGCGGTCTTCGCCATTTCGGGCACCAGCGTCACCGCCGTCGCGCCGCTGCCGATGATGACGACGCGCTTGCCCGAATAATCGAGCGTCTCGGGCCAATGCTGGGGATGGACGATCGTGCCGGCGAAGCTGTCGCGACCCGCGAACTCGGGGTCATGCCCCTGCGCATAGTCATAATAGCCACTGCACATGAACAGGAAGGAACAGGTGTAGCTGACGGTCTTGCCGTCATGGTCGGACTCGATCGTCCAGCGCGCATCGGCGCTCGACCAGGACGCGCGCGTCACCGAATGGTTGAAGCGGATATGCTTGTCGATCCCGTTGTCACTCGCTGTCTCGCGGACATATTTGAGAATGGAGGGACCGTCGGCGATCGCCTTCGCCTCACGCCAGGGTTTGAAGTTGTAGCCCAGCGTGTACATGTCCGAATCGGATCGGATGCCGGGATAGCGGAACAAATCCCATGTCCCGCCGATCGCGCCGCGCGCCTCGAGGATCGCATAGCTGCGATCGGGGCAGTTCTTCTGCAGATGATAGCCCGCGCCGATGCCCGACAGCCCCGCGCCAACGATGATGACGTCGAAATGCTCCATGTCGCTTTTGCCGATCAGTTACGTTTCTCTCCGAAACCGAGTGTCGCTCAACTCGCCCCAATATGCAAAATCGGGAAAGTCCGTAGGGTCTGATCATGAACAGTACGCCGTCCCCCGCCCCGCTCCGCATCCTGGTCGATGCCGATGCCTGCCCGGTGAAGGAGGGAATCTACAAGGTCGCCTTCCGCCTCGCCGTGCCGGTGACCATCGTCAGCAACAGCCATTTGCGCGTTCCCGATCATCCGCTGATTGGCCGCGTCGTGGTGAGCGACGGCTTCGACGCCGCCGACGACTGGATCGCCGAACAGGCCGACCGGCGCGCGGTGGTGGTGACGGCGGATATCCTGCTGGCCGATCGCGCGCTCAAGGCCGGCGCGGTGGTGATCGCGCCCAACGGCAAGCCCTTCACCACCAGCTCGATCGGCGGCGCGATCGCCACGCGCGCGATCATGGCCGATCTCCGGGCCGGCGGCGACGCGATCGGCGGCCCGCCGCCGTTCAGCAAGACCGATCGATCGCGCTTCCTCTCGGCGCTCGACGAGGCGCTGGTCCGCCTCAGACGGATCGGATAGGATCACCCATGGCTTCCGAACGCTTCGAACGACACCGCCAACCCTGGACGAGTGCCGAGATCCAGAAACTCCACACGCTCGCGAAGAAAGGCATGGCGTTGAAAGCCATCGCCAAGGCGCTCACCCGCAGCGAGGAATCGGTCAAGGAACGCGCCAAGCAGGACGGCCTTTCGATCGCCAAGCTGCACTGATCGCGCCGCTAGTCGCGCGTCGCCGTTTCTGGCAGCTTCGCACCTCATGGCACGCACGATCGGCCTTTACGCGCTGGCGCTGGGACTCGCGGCGACGCTCCTCGCCTGGCTCGATTACAAGCGGGCGATTCTCGCCCTACCCGGCGAACTCTACATCCTGCTGATCGCGGCGGGCTTTACCGCGCTCGGCCTCTGGGCCGGCCGCGCGCTCACCCCGCGCCCACGCCCTGCCACGTTTGCGCGCAACGACGCAGCGATCCGTTCGCTCGGGCTCACGGCGCGCGAGTGCGAGATACTGGCGCTGCTCGCCTCGGGCCGCTCGAACAAGGAGCTCGCGCGCAGCCTCGGCATCTCGCCCAATACGGTGAAGACGCACCTCGCCAGCCTGTTCGGGAAGCTCGGCGTCGATCGCCGCATCCACGCCATCGAAAAGGCGCGGATGCTGGCGCTGATCGAATAGGAAAATCGGGCGACCACGCTCAAATCACCCATCCGGGCGATGGCTCTCCCCCAAGGTCCGGCATAGCCTTGCATGCCAGTCACAGGGAGGTTCGACCATATGAACACGCCGCTACGCTACGCGCTCAGCTATGGAACGCTGTCGGGGCTGATCATCATCATCGTGCTCATCGCCGGCATCGGGCTGTCTGACCGGGTCAGCATCTTTTCGACCATGTGGTTCGGCTATCTCGTCATGCTCGTCGCGATGACTTTCGTCTTCGTGGGCATGAAACGCTTCCGCGACGTCGAGCGCGGCGGCGTCATCCGTTTCGGCCAGGTCTTCGCGCTGGGGCTCGGCATCGCGGTGATGGCGTCGCTTGTCTATGTCGCGGTGTGGGAGGTTTATCTTGCGCTGACCCATTATGCCTTCATGGATCAATATATAGCGGGCATCCTCAAGGCGAAGCAGGCCGCCGGCGTCACCGGCGCAGCGCTGGCGGCGGAGAGCGCGAAGCTGGAGGAGATGCGCATCCAGTATCGCAACCCGCTGTTCAGGCTGCCGATGACCTTCCTGGAGATTTTCCCGGTGGGCTTGGTCGTCGCGCTGATCGCGGCAGGGCTGCTCAGGAATCCGCGCTTCCTGCCGGCCAAAATCTGAAAGCGAGGAGGAAAGGCGTGGTGGGCGCGACAGGGATTGAACCTGTGACCCCACCCGTGTGAAGGGTGTGCTCTACCGCTGAGCTACGCGCCCACGCCTGAGAAGAAGAGAGGATGGAAACGGGCGTTCCGCCGCGCTTCGTCTCTTCAAAAGGATCGATCTGCCCGAGGGCGACTGATCCGGTCGCGGCCGAATAGGCATCCGCCGCCTGCTTGTCCAGCCCGAAGCTGGCATAAATCGAAACCGCCGGCGCAGGGCATCCCCTGCGCCGGCGGTCGACGATCAGTTGACCGAGTCCTTCAGGCCCTTGCCGGCCTTGAACTTCGGCTGGCTCGACGCCTTGATGGTCATCGGCTCGCCGGTGCGCGGATTGCGGCCGGTCGAAGCCTTGCGCTTGCTGACGGAGAAGGTCCCGAAGCCGACGAGACGAACCTCGTCGCCCTTCTTCAGCGCGGCGCCGATCGAATCGAACACGGCCTCCACGGCCTTACCCGCGTCGCCCTTGCTCAGACCCGAAGCGTCAGCGACGGCGCCGATCAGCTCTTGCTTGTTCATGCCCTGGGAACCCCCTAGATTTGGCTGGTGTCGTTGAATCATGGCGCTTGGCCATGCGCCAATAAGGCGAGACTCTAACGAACTGTCAAAGCAAAAGCGCCGAAATCGGCCGATAGATGGCCAATTTCAGCGCTTTTTCGGTCAGTGGGCGAGGCCTGAGCCGCCCTCGGCAAGCGTTTGGGCGCTCGCGACGGGCGGCTGGGCGGCCAGCTCATCCGCTTCGGTCCAATCGATCGCCGTCAGCGGCTCGGTGAGAGCGAGTCGCAACACCTCGTCGACATGCGCGACCGGCACGATCTCCAGCCCTTCGCGGACGTTGGCCGGAATTTCGGCCAGATCCTTCTCATTCTCGATCGGAATGAGAACGGTCTTGATCCCGCCGCGCAGCGCCGCCAGCAGCTTTTCCTTCAGCCCGCCGATCGGCAGCACGCGGCCGCGCAGCGTAACCTCCCCCGTCATCGCGATGTCGCGGCGCACCGGCACGCCGGTCAGCGTCGAGACGATCGAGGTGACGATGCCGATGCCCGCCGACGGTCCGTCCTTGGGCACAGCGCCCTCGGGCAGGTGGATGTGGATATCCTTGCGGCCGAACAGGCTGGGCTTGATGCCGTAACCCGGCGAACGCGCCTTCACGTAGGAGAAGGCCGCCTCGACTGACTCGCGCATCACGTCGCCCAGCTTGCCGGTGGTGCGCACCGCGCCCTTGCCCGGCACCGTGACCGACTCGATGGTCAGCAACTCACCACCCACCTCGGTCCAGGCGAGCCCGGTGACCGCGCCGATCTGATGCTCTTCCTCACCCACGCCGTGGCGGAACTTCCGGATGCCCGCGAAGTCGGCGAGATTTTCGGGCGTGACTTCGACCGAAGCCGCCTTGCCTTCGAGGATGCGGCGCAGCGCCTTGCGCGCGAGCTTGGCGATCTCGCGCTCGAGCGTGCGGACGCCCGCCTCGCGGGTATAATAGCGGATCAGGTCGCGCAGGCCGTCCTGCGTCAGCGCGAACTCGCCATCCTTCAGCCCGTGCGTCTCGATCTGCTTGGAGATCAGGTGGCGCTCGGCGATCTCGACCTTCTCATCCTCGGTATAGCCTTCGAGCCGGATGATCTCCATGCGGTCGAGCAAGGGCTGCGGCAGGTTGAGCGAGTTGGCCGTGGTGACGAACATCACGTCCGACAGATCGATGTCGATCTCCAGATAATGGTCCTGGAACTTGCTGTTCTGCTCGGGGTCGAGCACTTCGAGCAGCGCCGAGGCCGGATCGCCGCGGAAATCCTGGCCGAGCTTGTCGATCTCGTCGAGCAGGAACAGCGGGTTGGAGGTGCCGGCCTTCTTCAGGTTCGACACGATCTTGCCTGGCAACGAGCCGATATAG
Source organism: Sphingomonas sp. EU05-FHT14C10 (assembly GCF_058790595.1). Classification (NCBI taxonomy): domain Bacteria; kingdom Pseudomonadati; phylum Pseudomonadota; class Alphaproteobacteria; order Sphingomonadales; family Sphingomonadaceae; genus Sphingomonas; species Sphingomonas sp. EU05-FHT14C10. The sequence continues at coordinate 394,771 of NZ_JBYTEN010000001.1, forward strand.
GTGCGGCGGTGTCCGCGGATCTCGGCCTCGTCGCGCACGCCGCCCAGCGACTGGCGCACGAACTCGCGCCCCGTCGCCTTGGCGATCGAGCGACCGAGCGAGGTCTTGCCCACGCCCGGCGGGCCGACGAGGCACAGGATCGGCCCCTTGAGCTTATTGGTACGCGCCTGGACCGCGAGATATTCGACGATCCGGTCCTTCACCTTCTCAAGCGCATAATGATCCTCGTCGAGGATCGCCTGCGCCTCGCCGATATCCTTCTTGAGCTTGGACTTCTTGCCCCAGGGCAGCCCCAGCAGCACGTCGAGATAATTGCGCACCACCGTCGCCTCGGCGGACATCGGCGCCATCGTCTTGAGCTTCTTCAGCTCCGACGTCGCCTTGGCGCGCGCTTCCTTCGACAGCTTGAGCTTGGCGATACGCGCCGAAAGCTCGGCGATCTCGTCGCCCTCTTCCTCGCCCTCGTTGCCCAGCTCGCGCTGGATCGCCTTCAACTGCTCGTTGAGATAATATTCGCGCTGGGTCTTCTCCATCTGCCGCTTAACGCGGCTGCGGATCTTCTTCTCGACCTGGAGCACGCCCAGCTCGCCTTCCATGAAGGCAAAGGCCATTTCCAGCCGGCGCGCGGGATCGCGTTCGGCAAGCAACGCCTGCTTGTCGGAAACCTTGATCGACAGGTTGGAGGCCACAGCGTCGGCGAGGCGCGAAGCATCGTCGATCTCGGCAAGCTGCACCGCCGTCTCGGGCGGCAGCTTCTTGTTGAGCTTCGCGTAATTCTCGAACTGCTCGACGACCGAGCGCATCAGCGCCTGGGCCTCGGGGCCGCTGGCGGTGATGTCGGCGATCGGATCGATGGTCGCGACGAGATGGCCGTTCTCGGTGGTGAGCGTATCGAGGGTCGCGCGCTGCTTGCCCTCGACGAGCACGCGCACCGTGCCGTCGGGCAGCTTGAGCAGCTGGAGCACGGTCGCCAGCACGCCGAGATCGTAGAGATCGTCGCGGCCGGGATCATCCTCCTGCGGGTCGAGCTGCGAAACGAGGAAGATTTCCTTGTCGGCCGTCATCGCCTGTTCGAGCGCGGCGACGGATTTGTCGCGGCCGACGAAAAGCGGAACGATCATCTGCGGGAACACCACGATGTCGCGCAGGGGAAGGACGGGATAGGTTGTCGTCATGCAAACTCCGGTGGCGCCCGGTGGCGCCGTTCGCATGACTATATGGTGCCGAGGCGCGGCGCATCAATCAGCGCCGGGCCGCCACTTGTCGAAAACTGTGGGCAAAAGGGCGAAAACGCCGCCTATTAACGACGTTCGCGGCCCGCACATCCCTGCGCGGACCACGAATCATGCGTTTTCGGAGCTCTCGAACGCGCGGCGGCGAAAGGCCGGCTGTTATGCCGCCCCGCCCGCCTTTTCCTTTTCCTTCTTGGCATAGACGCGGATCGGCTCCTTGCGGCCGTCGACCACGTCCTTGTCGATCAGCACCTCGTCGACGCCGTCCATCGACGGCAGGTCGAACATGGTGTCGAGCAGGATGCCTTCGAGGATCGAGCGTAGCCCGCGCGCGCCAGTCTTGCGTTCGATGGCCTTCCTGGCGATCGCGGCCAGCGCTTCCTCGGTGAAGGACAGCTTCACTGCCTCCATCTCGAACAACTTCTGATACTGCTTCACCAGCGCATTCTTCGGCTCGATGAGGATCTTGACCAGCGCCTCGATGTCGAGGTCCTCCAGCGTCGCGATCACCGGCAGACGGCCGACGAATTCGGGGATCAGGCCGAACTTCAGCAGATCCTCGGGCTCGCCGTGGCGCAGAATCTCGCCCGTGCGACGTTCGTCAGGCGCGGCGACATGCGCGCCGAAGCCAATCGACTTGCCCTGCAGACGGTCGGCGATGATCTTCTCGAGGCCCGAGAAGGCGCCGCCGCAGATGAACAGGATGTTGGTCGTGTCGACCTGCAGGAACTCCTGCTGCGGATGCTTGCGCCCACCCTGCGGCGGCACGCTCGCGGTCGTGCCTTCCATCAGCTTGAGCAGCGCCTGCTGCACGCCTTCGCCCGAAACATCGCGCGTGATCGAGGGATTCTCGGCCTTGCGGCTGATCTTGTCGATCTCGTCGATATAAACGATGCCGCGCTGCGCCCGCTCGACATTATAGTCGGAGGCCTGGAGCAGCTTGAGGATGATGTTCTCGACATCCTCGCCGACATAGCCTGCCTCGGTCAGCGTCGTCGCATCCGCCATGGTGAAGGGCACGTCGAGCAGGCGCGCCATCGTCTGGGCGAGCAGCGTCTTGCCCGAACCCGTGGGGCCCACGAGCAGGATGTTCGACTTGGCAAGCTCCACCTCGCCGCCCTTGGCGCCGTGGTTGAGCCGCTTGTAATGGTTGTGCACCGCGACGGAGAGCACGCGCTTGGCGCGGTTCTGCCCGATCACATACTGGTCGAGATGCTCGCAGATCTCGTGCGGCGTCGGCACGCCGCCGTCCTTCTTGGAGACCAGCGCCGACTTCGTTTCCTCGCGGATGATGTCGTTGCACAGCTCGACGCATTCGTCGCAGATGAACACCGTCGGTCCGGCGATGAGCTTGCGCACCTCGTGCTGCGACTTGCCGCAGAAGGAGCAGTAGAGAGTGCTCTTGGAATCGCCGCCGCTCAATTTCGTCATTCACACATTCCTTTGGCCCGTACTGCGGGCCGTTTGGGGCCACGCATCCTAGCGCGGCCCCCTTCTATTCGACAATGCCGAATTTTTGGTTCCGGCATCGCCTGTTTTACGCGGCAGCCTGGCTCGGCTCATCGGCCGGGGTCGGGCGCTTCTCGAACACTTCGTCGATCAGGCCGAAGGCCTTGGCTTCGTCGGCTTCCATGAACTTGTCGCGGTCCATGGCCGTCTCGATCTCTTCCAGGCTCTTGCCGGTATATTTGGCGTAGAGCGAGTTGAGCCGATGGCGCATACGCAGGATCTCGCGCGCCTGGATCTCGATGTCGGCCGCCATGCCTTGCGCACCGCCCGAGGGCTGGTGGATCATGATCCGGCTGTTGGTGAGCGCGACGCGCATCCCCGGCTCGCCCGCCGAGAGCAGGAAGCTGCCCATCGACGCCGCCTGGCCGATGCAGACCGTGCCGACGCGCGGGCGGATATACTGCATGGTATCGTGGATCGCGAGGCCGGCCGTCACCACGCCGCCCGGCGAGTTGATGTACATATAGATGTCCTTCTTCGGGTTCTCGGACTCGAGGAAGAGCAGCTGGGCGGTGATCAGCGAGGCCATATGGTCCTCGACCTGCCCGGTGACGAAGATGATCCGCTCGCGCAGCAGGCGTGAATAAATGTCGAAGCTGCGCTCGCCGCGGTTCGACTGCTCGATGACGATGGGCACGAGCGCGTTGGCGATGTCAGCATGATCGGGATAGGACATAGAGGCTCCGTATTTGCCCCGCCTACATCGGATGTCGCCGCGCCGGGCGCAAGCCCCCGCCGCGACCATGCGGTTCGGCTCACAAGTCCTGATATCGGATGATCGCACAGTCCTGCCGCATTATCGCGATCCGGCATTCGGGCCGCCGCTGTTCGCGGCGCTATCTCGTCGCACGATTGCCGGTGCGAGCGGCGATCATTCCGCGCCCAGCGCCGGGAACGACAGGTAGGCGAGCCGCCTGACCTCGCGCCGTCCCTTGGTCACCGTGTCCAGTATCAGCCCTGCGAAGATGCTGAGCACGGCTATGATCCCGAGCCCGGTGACGAACACCACCGTCGGCAGCCGGGGGACCAGCCCCGTTTCCATATAAGTGATCGCCAGCGGCACGACCAGCGCCACGCCGAGCAACGCCAGCGCCGCCGCCACCAGCCCAAAGAAGGAAACGGGCCGTTCGGAACGATAGAGATTGCCCATCGTCTTCAGGATGCGCCAACCATCGCGATAGGTGGCGAGCTTGGACACCGATCCTTCGGGCCGCGCGCCATAACGCGTCACCACCTCGCCCACCGGCATTGCCAGTTCGAGTGCGTGGACGCTGATCTCGGTCTCGATCTCGAACCCGGCGGACAAGACGGGGAAACTCTTCACGAAACGGCGCGAGAAAATGCGATAGCCCGACAATATGTCGCTGAAGCTCTGGCCGAACATCTTGGCCAACAGGCCGGTGAGCAACCGGTTGCCGAGTATATGGCCACGCCTATAGGCCGCCTGCACCTCGGATTCGCGTGCACCGACCACCATGTCGAGCTGCTCCTCGACCAGTTTGGCGACCATTGCGGGAGCGGCCGAGGCGTCATAGGTGGCGTCGCCATCGGCCATCACATAGATGTCGGCCTCGATGTCCGCGAACATCCGGCGGACGACATGGCCCTTGCCCTGCATCCGCTCGCTGCGCACGACCGCGCCCGCGGCGCGCGCCACCTCTACCGTGCGATCACGACTGTTATTGTCATAGACATAGATGGTGGAGCCGGGCAGCGCCGCGCGGAAACCGGCGATCGTCTGCGCGACAGCGGCTTCCTCGTTATAGCAGGGCAGCAGGACGGCAACGCGAAGCGGTACGTCAGTCACACCCCACCCCTTGCAGGATCGGCGCCGCCGGGATGACGGCGCCCGTGCAGACCCTTACTCCGCCTTCTTGGCCGGAGCCTTCTTCGCCGTCGGCTTCTTGGCGGCGGGCTTGGCTTCCGCCGTCTCGGCTTCGTCGGCCTTGGCGGCGGCCTTCTTCGGCGCAGCCTTCTTGGCGGCCGGCTTCGGCGCGTCCTCGACGGCGGCGTCCTCGGCCTTGGCATCTTCCTTCACGGCCTTCTTCGGTGCAGCCTTCTTGGCGGCCGGCTTCTTGCCATGGTCGTGATCGTGGTGGTGATCGTGGCCGCAGCCCGGGCCATGGACGTGGCCGTCATCCTCGGACTCGATCTCGGCCTCGATTTCCTCGCGGGTCGCCTCACGCTCGCTGATGTCGGCCTTCGAGAACAGGAAGTCGACGACCTTGTCCTCATAGAGCGGCGCGCGGAGCTGGGCAGCCGCCATCGGCTCCTGCTGCAGATACTGGACGAAACGCTCGCGATCCTTGGGCGCATACTGCATCGCAGCCTGCTGGACGAGGCGGTTCATTTCCTGCGCGCTGACCTCGACGCCATTGGCCTGGCCGATTTCGGAGAGCAGCAGGCCCAGACGGACGCGGCGCACCGCGATCGCGCGGTAATCTTCGCGATCCTTCTCGATCTCGGCAAGCGCGGCGGCCGGATCGGCCTCGTGGCTCGCTTCATGCTCGAGCTGCGCCCAGATCTGCTGGAACTCGGCATCGACCATCGACGGCGGAACGTCGAAATCATGCGCGGCGGCAAGCTGATCGAGCAGGCGACGCTTCATGTGCGTGCGGGTCAGCCCGTTATGCTCCTGCTCGACCTGGCCCTTGAACAGCTCGCGGAGCTGCTCGAGGCCTTCGAGGCCAAGCTGCTTGGCGAACTCGTCGTCGGCGACGGTCGGCTTCGGCGTCTTCACCTCGGTGATGACGAGATCGAAGGTCGCGGGCTTGCCGGCGAGCTGGCTGGCGCCGTAATCTTCGGGGAACGAAACCTCGATGGTCTTCTCGTCATTGGCCTTCACGCCGACGAGCTGGTCCTCGAAGCCGGGGATGAGCTGGCCCGATCCGATCTCGACCGACATGCCTTCGCCCTTGCCGCCCTCGAACTCGACGCCGTCGACCTTGCCGACGAAGTCCATGGTCACGAGGTCGCCGGTCTTCGCCTTGTAGGTCGCCTTCGTCTCGTCCCAGCTCTTGTTCTGCTGGGCGAGGCGCTCGACCTGCGCGTCGATTTCGGCATCGGTCACGGGAACGACGAGGCGCTCGAGCTTCAGGCCCTCGATCTGCGGCGCCGGCACGTTCGGCAGGACTTCGAGCGTCACTTTCACCTCGGCGTCCTTGCCGGGCTCATAACCCTCGACCAGTTCGACCGCCGGCTGCATGGCCGGGCGAATCTGGTTGTCGGCGAGAATCTTCTGCACGCCTTCCTGGATCGAGCTGTTGAGCGCGTCCTGCGTCAGCGCCGGGCCGTGCATCTTGCGCACCAGATTGGCGGGCACCTTGCCGGGGCGGAAGCCGGGCATGCGCACCTGCGGCGCGACGGACTTCAGCTCGGCATCGACGCGCTTGTCGATATCCTTGGCGGTGATGGTCAGCGTGTAGGCGCGCTTCAGGCCTTCGTTCAACGTCTCGACAGTCTGCATCTCGGTCAACAAGCCTTTTCAAGCTGAATTTCTTTGGCCGGTCCTGCGCTCGGGGCGCTTGGACTGGTGCGGGCGAAGGGACTCGAACCCCCACATCTTGCGATACCAGAACCTAAATCTGGCGCGTCTACCAGTTCCGCCACGCCCGCTTCAGGACCGCCGGTCGGCGGCGTCTATAACAGGAGAGGCCGGAAGGGCAAGCGGATCGGACATATCAACCGCCGATCTCCTCCAATCGCCGCTTTTCGTCATTGCGAGCGCAGCGAAGCAATCCAGGAGATGGCAACCATCGAGACTGGATTGCTTCGCTGCGCTCGCAATGACGGAATGCAAAGAGTCCCGCTATTTGACGATCGGCACGATGCGCGCGCTGGCGACGATCGCGCGAGCCCGGTCGATTCCAGCGTCGAAATAATGGATCTCGGGCGCCTCGAAGGCGATCAGGTAGAGCCGCCCGTCGATCACCGCTCCCGCCGCCTCGCCCTTACGGCGTACTTCCTCGCCCTGCAGGGTGAAATGATAGGTGAAGCGAAAGCCCTGCCGCCCTGCAAAACGCACCGGCTCGATCGTATCGATCGCCATCAGCGAAGTGCCGGCGGCGACGCGGTAGCTGCTTTCGAAAAGCTGGGCGATGTCGGGCGCGAGCATCGATCTGGAAAAGCGCGGCAGCGGGTCGGTCTTGCGACGCGCGTCGCGGAACAATGTGCGGTCGTCGGCGATCCCGCCATAGAAAGTCAGGTCGTTGAGGCCGAGCCCGTCGAGCGTCCAGCTCTCGGCATTGCGCCCCGGCCGCGTTCCGATCCGGTTCCAGTCGTCGGCGGGCGTCACCGTCAGCTCGGACCTGGCGACCGCGACCGCCACGTCCCTGTGCATCAGCTTCGCGGCCAAAGCCGCCCCCTCGCCCGCCACCGCCAGCAGGAGGACCAGCGCAACGCCACGCATCGTCGCCACATCAGGCTCCCACCAGCGCCGCGATCATCACGCGGTCAGAGGCATCGGGTCGGCGCGACAGATAATCCCTGAGCGCCGCCTGCCCCTCCGCCTGTTCGCCCGCACGCAGCAACGACAGCCCCAGCCCGCGCCATGCCTCGGCCGGCGCCGCCGGGTCGGCCGTCACCTGCCGGTAGAAGAGGATCGCCTGCTTCAGGTCGCTCGGCCGCCCGCGCGCACGATACAGCTCGGCGCGAGCATAGACGAGGTCGGTGGTCCAGCCTTCGGCGGCAAGCTGGCCGATCAGATACTCCGTCGCGCCGAAATCGTTGAGCTTGATCTGATCGTCGATGAAGCTCGTCCACAGGGGCGCGAGCGCCGCGCGATAATCGGCGCGCCCCAACTTCGGCGTGCCCGTCACCTGCGTCTGCTCGGCCAGCGCCTTCAGCGCGGCCATGCGCTCGGCGGTCGGCGGGTGCGTGGCGAACATGCCGCCATTCTTGTCCTTGCGGCTCTTGGTCCCGCGCGCCGCCGCCGTCGCATCGGCCTCGTCGCGAATCTGACCCCAGATCTGCGAAGCCGCCATCGGATCATAGCCCGCCGCGACGAGCAGCCCGATCGATCCGCTGTCCGCCGCCGCCTCGAAGTCGCGCGAATAGCTGTAGACGCTCGTCAGCTGCCCCATCGCCACCAGCCCGCCGACCAGACCGAACAGCGACAGGAAGGTCGCCGAAGCCGTCTTGCTCTTCATGTCGCGCCAGATCTGGATCATGTGACGGTCGCGATAATGGACATATTCGTGCCCCAGCACCGCAGCGAGCTGTGCTTCGTTGCGCACGCGCAGGAACAGCCCTGACCAGACCTGGATCATGCCGTTCGGAGCAGCACTCGCGTTGAAATAGGGCGTGCGCACGATGTAGAGCCGCATCGCCGCGCAATCGGGTCCGGCAACGCGGCAGAACACCTTGCGCACATAGGCGTTCAACGCCCGATCCCGGATCACGAATTGCGAGGTTTTGAGCTGGCGCTCCTCCTCGTCCATCTCGAACCACAGCCCGCGCTCGTCCTTGTCCTGCGGCGCGAACCCCATCCCGGCGCGCGCGAAGGGCGCTGGTGTGCGTGTCGATGGCGGCGCCGCGCCGGTGGTCAGCGCGGCGATCATCAGCGCATCGATAGCCCGGCGCAGCCTCATTTCGCCGCGACGATCGCCGCTCCGGCTGCGGGCGCACGCCCCGGCAGCCCCTCGAGCAATTGCGTCACGCGCTTGGCCGCGCCTTCGGAGGTGCGCACGTCGCCGCCCATCTGCGGATCGGCGTTGAGCCACACGACGTCGCCGGTCTTCAGATCGACCAGCCCGGCATAGCCTAGATGCACGCCTGCGGGCATATAGACGCCCAGCAGCAGCCCAACGATCTGCGCCGTCTTGCGCCCCGCCGATCCGTATGCGTCGCGGGTGAACATGAAGAGCGCATAATCGGCCCCCGTCATTCGCCCCAGCCGCTCCACGCCGCCGCCCAGCGTCCAGTCGAAGACCTTCTTCTTCGTCGGCAGGCGGCCGCCCGGGAACAGCTTATATTCCATGATCGATCCGGCCACGACCGAGAAGAGCGCGCGATACTGCGCCAGATAGTCGGCGTCGTCGCCCGCCGGCTCTTCGGCGAAGATCAGCCTCGCCCCGGCCACCCTGCCGTCGGCCTTCAGCGCATCGGCCAGCAGACCGCGCGCTTCCGCCGTCCAGTCGGCGTTGGGCTCCTCGATCCCGCCCGTGGTCAGCGAGCCGACATGCACGTCGGGACGATAGACGACGACCGTCGAGGGGCGATCCGCGGGGAAAGCGAAGCCGGGTTTCACGGCGAAGCGTTCCTGCGCATGGCCTGTGCCCGCCGCCAGCAGGCACAGCCCCGCAATCACCGCGCGAACAAGCGACTTCATCCCATCCCCCCCGGGCGACGCCCCCGCGCCGCCCGAAAGGAATGATCCAGCTCCTGCCCTCAGGCAAGCGCCTTTCGGAGCAGCTCGTTCACCACCTGCGGGTTGGCCTTGCCGCCCATCGCCTTCATCGTCTGGCCGACGAAGAAACCGAACAGCGCTTCCTTGCCGCCCTTATACTGCTCGACCTTGTCGGCATTGGCGGCGAGGACGCCGGCGATCACGTCCTCGATCGCGCCGGTGTCGCTGGTCTGCTTCAGGCCGCGCTCCTCGACGATCTTCGCGGGATCGTCGCCGGTTTCCAGCATGATCTCGAACACCTGCTTGGCAAGCGTGCCCGAAAGCGTGCCGTCGGCGACGAGGCCGAGCAGCTCGGCGCCCTGCGCCGGCGTCACCGGGCTGGTCTCGATGTCCTTGCCCAGCCGGTTGAGCGCACCGAACAGGTCCGAAATCACCCAGTTGGCTGCCGCCTTGGGCGCCACCTTGTCGCCACACGCCGCCAGCAGCGCCTCGAACCAGCGCGCGGTCTCCGCCTCGGCGGTCAGCACGTCGGCATTATAGGGGCTCAGCCCCAGCGCGTCACGATAGCGGGCGCGTTTGGCGTCGGGCAGCTCGGGCAGACTATCGCGGCACTCGGCGATGAAGGCATCGTCCAGCTCCAGCGGCAGCAGGTCGGGATCGGGGAAATAGCGATAGTCGTGCGCATCCTCCTTGGAGCGCATCGACCGCGTCTCGCCCTTGTCGGGATCGAAGAGCCGCGTCTCCTGCACCACGCGACCGCCCGATTCGAGCACGTCGACCTGGCGGCTCGCCTCATATTCGATGGTCTGCATCACGAAGCGCACCGAGTTGACGTTCTTGGTCTCGGTCCGCGTCCCGAATTCCTCGCCCGGCTTGCGCACGCTGACGTTCACGTCGGCGCGCATCGATCCTTCTTCCATATTGCCGTCGCACGAGCCGACGTAGCGCAGAATCGATCGCAGCTTCCGCACATAAGCCCCTGCTTCCGCAGGCGAACGCATGTCAGGCCGCGACACGATCTCCATCAGAGCCACGCCCGATCGGTTGAGATCGACATAGGAGCGCGTCGGATGCTGGTCGTGCATCAGCTTGCCGGCATCCTGCTCGACATGGATGCGCTCGATCCCGACGACCTTCTCCTCGCCTTCGGCGGGCTCGATGGTGATCGATCCCTCGCCGACCAGCGGGTGGTAAAGCTGAGAGATCTGGTAGCCCTGCGGCAGATCGGCGTAGAAATAATTCTTGCGATCGAAGCGCGACCAGCGGTTGATCACTGCGTCGATCGCCATGCCGGTGCGCACCGCCTGGCGGATGCACTCGCGGTTCGGAACCGGCAGCATTCCCGGCATCGCCGCATCGATCAGCGAGACTTGCGTATTGGGCTCGGCGCCAAAGGCAGTCGCCGCGCCCGAGAAGAGCTTGGCGTTCGAGGTGATCTGCGCGTGGACCTCGAGGCCGATCACGACCTCCCACTCGCCCGTTGCGCCCTGAATACGATAAGTGCTGCTGGTCATCTTCGATCCGCTATGGCTGATCGGAACCCCCTAGCCCCTGGCGAGCACATCCACAATCGTGCGCGCGCGCGCCGCCCAGCTATGGCGATCGCGCACCAGCCGCGTCGCGAGCATCGTCGCATCCCAGCCGGCGGGATCGGCCGCATCGGCGGCCAGCTTCTCGGCCAGGTCGCTGCCGTCGGGCGCGACTTCGAGGATCGCGTTGCGCGGCAACAGCCGCTCGAACGAGCCGCTTTTCGGCAGCACGCCGAGCAACCGGCATCCGGCGGCCAGCCCTTCCAGATAGCGCATCACCAGCGGGCTGAACCCGCCCGTCCGCTCGGGATTGTCGAGATCGGGCGGCGTGACGACGAAATAGCGGCAGCGACTGACGAAATTGCCCAGTTCCATGGGATTGTCGAACATCGAGACCTTGCCGGTATAGGCATATTTGAGCCCGGTCTGCTCGCTGAGGTCGAGCAGTGCGCGGTGCAGTGGCTCGTAGCGCCGGCCCATCCAGTAGATGTCGATGTCGCGCTCGGGCGTGTGGCTGGCGAATACCGTCGTGTCGACGCCGAAGGGCAGCCAGTGGTAACGCTCGTCCGCCCCGTCGCGCGACAGCTCGGACCATGCCTCGATATAGGGAATGAAGACATGGTCGAGCCGCTGGAGCCGCGCGCCCATCGCGATCTTGCCAAGCTGCGGCCGCCACGGATCGACGACGAAAGCCGACCGTTTCACGAAACCGCGCATCGCCGAGATCGCGAGCAAGGGCAGTTCGGGCTTGGACGAGGCCTGGAACTGGAACATGTGCTTGACCGACCAGGCGCGCCCGATCGCGCCCGCCATGCCGCCGATCCTGCCGATGCTCAGCGGCGGCGGCGCGATCTCGACGCTGTCGGTCAGCCGCCCGATTTCCTCGAACAGCGGCGGCGCCAGCGTGGTCCAGTTGATCCACGGCGAGAGATTGGCGTTGGAGAGCAGTCCGATCCGGCCATCGAGACGCGCGGCAGCGCGACCGCTGACCAGCGGCCGGTCGTTGAATGAGACCATAGCGTCCATCACGCCTAAAACGCTCCCCGCAACCACGCCCCGCAAAACTATGCTTCGAGCGATCAGGAACAACCCATTGCGCTGCAACGCAACATGTTGCGTGAACGTTTCACCGCTAAATCGAAAGTTTTACTATTTTTGATTGAACGATGTGCCGTTGTGGGACACCAAAAGCGCCCCGCAGCACCGTCATTCCCAAAATGGGACAGGCACGACACCGGTCCGGCGAACTCCAAAAAACCCCGGCTCGGTCGCTGAGCCGGGGCTTTCAAATCACCACCAGTCCGCCGGCCGCGCGACGAAGCCCGCGCGCTGCTCTATCGCCAGCGCGGCGTTGAGAACGCCCTGCTCGTCCAGCGGCTTGCCGATGACCTGCAGGCCCAGCGGCAGCCCGACCGCATCGACGCCGCCCGGCACCGACATTGCCGGCAGCCCGGCCAGCGACGACGGCACGGTGAAGACGTCGTTCAGATACATGGCGATCGGGTCGGCCGACTTCTCGCCCAGTCCGAAGGCCGCCGACGGCGCCGTGGGGGTCAGCAGCAGGTCGCAGCTTTCCCAGGCCTTCTCGAAATCGCGGGCGATCAGCGCGCGCACCTTCTGCGCCTGCGTGTAATAGGCGTCGTAGAAGCCGGCGGAGAGCACATAGGTGCCGATCAGGATGCGCCGCTTCACTTCCGCGCCGAAACCGGCCGCGCGCGTCGCCGCATACATGTCCTGCAACCCGGCCCCGTCGGGCAGATCGCGCAGGCCGTAGCGCACGCCGTCATAGCGCGCGAGGTTGGACGAAGCCTCGGCCGGCGCCACAATATAATAGGCCGGCAGCGCATAGCGGGTGTGCGGCAGCGAGACGTCGACGATCTCCGCCCCCGCTTCCGTCAGCCAGTCGACGCCCTGCTTCCATAGCGCATCGATCTCGACAGGCATGCCGTCGACGCGATATTCCTTGGGGATGCCGACGCGCTTGCCGCGCAGGTCGGCCGAAAGCGCGGCTTCCCAGTTGGGCACGGCAAGGTCGAGCGACGTCGAATCCTTGGGATCGAAGCCGCTCATTGCCTCTAGCATGATCGCGCAGTCCCGGACGTCGCGCGCCATCGCTCCCGCCTGATCGAGCGACGAGGCGAAAGCGACCACGCCCCAGCGCGAGCAGCGCCCATAGGTCGGCTTGATCCCCGAAATGCCGGTGAAGGCCGCCGGCTGGCGGATCGAGCCGCCGGTATCGGTGCCCGTCGCCCCCGGGCAGAGCCGCGCCGAGACCGCAGCCGAGCTGCCGCCCGACGAACCGCCGGGGGTCAGCGGGGCATTGCCGCCGTCATTGCGTCGCCAGGGCGAGATGACGTTGCCGAACGCGCTGGTCTCGTTCGACGAACCCATCGCGAACTGGTCCATGTTGAGCTTGCCCAGCATGCCGGCGCCCGCCGACCACAGCTTGCCCGAGACGGTCGATTCATAGGGGGGCTTGAACCCCTCGAGGATGTGGCTCGCCGCCGCCGCCTGCACGCCCACGGTGCAGAACAGGTCCTTCATGCCGATCGGCACGCCGGACAGGGGCTTGAGCGCACCTGCCGCGCGGTCTTTGTCCGCCGCATCGGCCGCCGCCAGCGCATGGTCGGGAGTCTCGACGAGGAAGGCATTGAGCGAACGCGCCTTCTCGACGCGCGTGACGAAGGCTTCCGTCACCTCGCGCGCAGTGAAGTCGCCGTCGCGCACGCCGTCGCGGATCGCGGCGATCCCAAGATCGGTCAGCGCGCCCATTATTCGATCACCTTCGGAACGGCGAAGAAGCCATGCTCGGCCTGCGGCGCATTGGCCAGCACCTTGTCGCGCACCGCGCCGTCGGTCACCACATCGTCGCGCAGGCGCAGATGATTGGCGATCACCGCCGTCATCGGCTCGATCCCGCTGGTGTCGACCTCGCCCAGCTGCTCGATCCAGCCGAGGATATTGTTGAGTTCGGGGACCATCGCATCGACCTCGGCATCGCTCACGGCGATGCGCGCGAGGCCGGCGATCCGGCGGACGGTTGCGGTATCGACTGACATGGCCGCGCGGCTAGCATCCGCCCCGCTCCGCATCAAGCCTGATGGATTGGCGGCGCCGGTGCCGCCTCCGAAACGCCTGAACCCATCCCCGGACACTACACTTCCGTTGGACGGAGGCGCGGTTGCCGGTTACGCACTTGCAACCGCACGTCATTCATGTTGCACTGCACAACGGAACAGCCCTTGGCTCGCAAATTTCTCTATATAATCGCAGGATTGATCGTGCTCGCTATTGCCGCTTCGTTCGCATACCGGATATTCGGTCTGCAGATCCTGCGGGCGACGATGATCCCGTCCGCATCCTTCAAGGCAGAAGCGCCGCTTGCGCCCAACGCCTATGCCGATCCCGCCATGTGGTTCTCGAGTCCCGGCAAGGGCCGCGCCGATCCTGCGCTGTGGACGCCCAAAGGCTATCAGGCGACCACGACCCCGCGCGCGGCGATCTTCTATATCCACCCGACAAGCTACCTGAATCGCGCCGCCTGGAACGCCCCGCTCGACGATGCCGAAGCCAATGACCGTGCCGCGCTGTTCCTGCGCGGGCAGGCCAGCGCCTTCAACGGCGTCGGCAGCGTGTGGGCGCCCCGCTATCGCCAGGCGACCTTCGGGGCTTTCCTCACCACGCGCGCCGATGCCGACAAGGCGCTCGACCTCGCCTATGGCGACATACTCGCCGCCTTCGATCGCTTCCTTGCCGACGCGCCGGCCGATCAGCCCATCATCCTGGCCGGCCACAGCCAGGGCGCGCTGCACCTCACGCGCCTGCTGCGCGATCGGGTGGCCGGCAAGCCGCTCGTGAAACGCATCGTCGCGGCCTATATCGTCGGCTGGCCGGTCTCGCTCGCCACCGACGTCAAGGCGATGGGAATGCCGGCGTGCGAACGCCCCGATCAGGCGGGCTGCATCCTCTCCTGGCAGGCCTTCGCCGAACCCGCCGACCCGGCGCTGATCCTCGAGCATTATGACGAGAGCACGGGCTTCGACGGCAAGCCGCGCCGCGGCACGCCGATGCTCTGCGTCAACCCGATCACCGGGGCGCCGGGCACCGCCGCCCTGCCCTCGGCCAATCTCGGCGCGCTCTATCCAGGCGCGGACCTCAAGAGCGCGACGATCGAGGCCGGGCGCATCGGCGCGCGCTGCGACCAGCGCGGCATTTTGCTGATCGGCTCGCCGCCGGACATGGGGCCGTACACGCTGCCCGGCAATAATTATCATGTCTTCGACTACAGCCTGTTCTGGGCCAATATCCGTGCCGACATCGATCGCAGGCTGAAGGCATTCGAAGCACAATGATCCACGACAAGGCTGCGGATTTCCGCGCCGCGCTGCCCAATGGCGGCCGGCTGATCGGGCTCGACGTCGGCACGCGGACGATCGGCACCGCTCTGTGCGACGCGCAGTGGACGATCGCGAGCCCCGCAAGCCTCATCAAGCGCGCCAAGTTCGCGGTCGACAAGGCCGCGCTCGACACGCTGATGAAGCAGCAGTTCGTCACCGGGCTCGTCATCGGCCTGCCGCTCAACCTCGACGGCAGCGATTCGCCGCGCACCCAGTCGATCCGCGCCTTCGCGCGCAACATGGCAGGCGATCGCCCGATCCTGTTGTGGGACGAGCGCTGGTCGACCCAGGCCGTCACGCGCACGCTGCTGGAGGCCGACGCCAGCCGCGCCCGCCGTGCCGAACTGGTCGACAAGATGGCGGCCAGCTACATCCTGCAAGGCGCGATCGACGCGATGATGATGGGCTAACCAGCCTTGTCGCCTACCGTTCGGGCAGAGCCTGTCGAAGCCCAATCCTTCCCTTGCGGCGTCAGTAAATAAGAAATGGGCTTCGACAGGCTCTGCCCGAACGACGTGGGACAGGCACCGCTTGCCCCTGATCGCCCCCGGCGCTAGGGACGGGCTTTAATGACATCGCATCCCCGCCCTCCCCTCGCGCTCGCCGGCGCCGAGATGTTTCCGCACAGGCATCTGCTTGGAATCAGCGGGCTTCAGCCCCACGAAATCAGCTTCCTTCTCGACGAGGCGGAACAGTGGATCGCGGTCAACCGCGCCACCACCAAGCATGACGACCGGCTTGCCGGGCTGACCCTGATCAACGCCTTTTTCGAGAATTCGACGCGCACGCTTCTCTCGTTCGAGATTGCAGGCAAGCGGCTGGGCGCGGACACGGTCAACATGCACGCGGCCCAGTCGAGCGTGAAGAAGGGCGAGACGCTGATCGATACCGCGCAGACGCTCAACGCGATGCGCGCCGACATGATCGTGATCCGTCATCAGAGCTCGGGTGCGGTCCAGCTCATCGCCGACAAGGTCGACTGCCCGGTGCTCAATGCCGGCGACGGCCGCCACGAGCACCCCACTCAGGCGCTGCTCGATGCGCTCACCATCCGTCGCCGCAAGGGCCAGATCGCCGGCCTCACCGTCGCGATCTGCGGCGACGTGCTCCACAGCCGCGTCGCGCGCTCCAACATCCTCGCGCTCACCGCGCTCGCCGCCGACGTTCGCGTCGTTGCCCCGCCGACGCTGATCCCCGCCGATGTCGAGCGGATGGGCGTCACGGCCTTCACCGATATGGACGCGGGCCTCGAAGGCGCCGACGTGGTGATGATGCTTCGCCTGCAGAATGAGCGCATGGACGGCGGTTTCATCCCCTCGCCGCGCGAATATCATGCGCTGTGGGGGCTGACGGCCGAGCGGCTCGCCCGCGCCGCGCCCGATGCGCTGGTCATGCATCCGGGGCCGATGAACCGTGGCGTCGAGATCGACAGCGTGATCGCAGACGATCCGCTGCGTTCCGCCGTCACCGAGCAGGTCGAAATGGGTGTCGCCGTCCGCATGGCCTGCCTCGATATTTTGACCCGGAAACGACGCGGCGTGGAGGGCTGGGCATGACGAACACCCACCGCCTCGCCATCATCGGCGGCAAGCTGCCCGACGGCACGCGCGGCGGCGTGCTGATCGAGGGCGACCGCATCGTCGCGGTCGGCGATTTCGCGCTGCCTGCCGACGCCGACATTCTCGACGCCGCAGGTGCGATCATTGCTCCCGGCCTGGTCGATCTCGGCGTGTTCGCGGTCGATCGCGCGGCCTTCCGCGCCGGCGGCATCACCCGCGCCGCGCTGATGCCCGATCAGTCGCCCGCGCTGGATCACCCCGCACTGATCCAGCACGCCGCCGCGATCGGCAAGCCCAGCGTCTGGATTCACCCCCTCGCCGCCGCCACACGCGGCCTGAAGGGCGAGGAGCTGGCCGAGATCGGGCTGATGAAGGCCGGCGGCGCGCAAGGCGTGGCGACCGGACGCGGCTGGATCGCCGATTCGGGCGTGATGCTCCGCCTCCTCGCCTATGCCGCCGCGCAGGATCTGACCGTCGTCGTCCACAGCGAGGATGGCGGCCTCACCGACCGCGCCGTCGCGACCGATGGCGAGACGGCGACGCGCCTCGGCCTGCCGAGCGCGCCCGCCGCCGCCGAGGCGATGGCGATCGCGCGCGACCTCGCGCTTGCCGAGGCGACCGGCGCGCGCATTCATTTCCGTCAGGTGACGACGGCGCGCGGCCTCGATCTGATCCGCACCGCCAAGCGCGCCGGCTTGCGCGTCACCGCCGGGATCACGCCCGCGCACCTCTTCCTGTCCGACATCGCGATGACCGGTTTCCGCACCTTCACGCGCCTGTCTCCGCCGCTGCGCAGCGAAGTCGATCGTCAGGCCGCGCTCGCCGCCGTCGCCGACGGCACGATCGACGTGATCGCCAGCGGCCATGATCCGCGCGGTCCGGAGGACAAGCGCCTGCCCTTCGCCGATGCCGCGCCGGGCATGGCGGGCGCGGAGACGCTGCTTGCCCTGTCGCTCGGCCTCGTCCGCGACGGGTTCGTCGATCTGCCGCGCCTGTTTGAACTGCTTGCCGCCAACCCCGCGCGCATCCTTGGCGTTCCTGGCGGATTGCTCGAGGCGGGCGCGCCTGCCGACCTGATCCTGTTCGATCCCGGCGCGCCGTGGAAAATCGATTCCGAACGCCTCGTCGCGCTTGCCGGCAACACGCCGTTCGACGGGCTGCCGGTGCAGGGCAAGGTGCTCAAAACGCTGAAAGGCGGCCAGCCTCTCGACTGACCGCCTTTCGGGAAGATCGACTGAAGCGATGGGTCAGCGTGCGGCGAGCCGCGTCGGCGCGTTGCGCGACGCCCATTGCAGCGGCGCATCGCCGGCAACGCCGCGCACGAAGCAGGCACCACCCGCCGTCTTGATCCGCTCGCACACCTGCACGGCATCCGAACGCGTCGCGAAACCGCCGATAGACAGACGATAAAGCGTCGCCGAAGCCGGCGTGGTGCGCACATAGGTCGCGGTGGAAGGCGAGAAGTCACGGAGCGACCCGAAGCGGCCCACCGCCTTGTTCCACGCGGCCTCGACGCGCGACGCGCTCGAGAAAGCACCAAGCTGGACGACAAACTGGCCGCCGGTCGCGGCGGGCTTCACATAGGCCGCCCGCTGGAAGCCGGCCGGGCGCAGCACGCGCGCCTTGGTTTCGGTCGCGGCGACACGCTCGGGCGCGAAGGCGGCCGTGCGCTGCGGCTTGCTGGCAAGGAAGCTGTCGAGCCCTTCGGCCTTGGCGGCAACCGCCTTGACTGGGAGCGCCTGCACCACCTCGGTGCGCGGCGCGAAGGTCACGCCCGAGAAATTGGCCTGCGTCGCAGCCGAAACCGGGGCCGGCGCGGGCTCAGCCGAAGCAACGATCGACGGCGCACTCCGCTGCTCGACGACCGGCGCGACGGGCGCGGGAACAGGAACCGGAGCCGGCTCGGCCTGCGCCACAACGACGGGCACCGGGGCGGGTTCGGGCGCTGCTGCGACCGTCGGAACGGGCGCCGGCACCGGCTGGGCCTGCGCCAGCGCGACCGGCTGGGCCTCGACCGCGCCGAGCGCGAGCCGCGTCGGCTGGCCGGCATCGACAACGGGATTGATCCCCAACAGCGACGCCACCTGATCCGATGCCGAAGTCGGCCGCGCGAACTGCGACCATTGCATGATGCGCACAGTCACCTGATCTTCGGGCAGATCGTAGGACGCCATCACCTTCGCATCCGACCAGCGACCGGCGAGCGCATAGGACAGCGCAAGATTCTGCCGCGTCTTGGCGTCGGCCTGCCCGGCGCGCACCACGCCTTCGAGCAGGCTCACCGCCGCAGTCGAGTCGCCGGCCAGCGCGAGCGCAAGCCCGCGATCACTCACCGGAATCGACGCCGCGTTGGTCGACAGCGTCTCGCGCGCATCCTCCTTGCTGCCGAGCGCAGTCTCGATCAGCGCGAGGTTGAGCGCAGCGCGTCCGTTCAACGGATCGAGGTCAAGCACGTCGCGGAAGGTCGTTCCCGCCGAAAGCAGGCGTCCGCCGGCCAAATAGGCGCGACCGAGCAGCATGCGGTAGCCCGCGTCGCGCGGGCTTGCCGCCACCGCTTCCTCGGCAAAGCCGATCGCGGCGGCATAATCCTTCTTGGCCAGCGCCTTTTCGGCGCGGTCGGCGGATTTCATCGCATCGCGCGTCTGCTCGGTCGTCCCCGAAGCATTGGCGCTGGGCGCAAGCCCGACATTGCCTGCACCGACCATCGCCGCGGCGATGATCAGCGAGGAAGCGGCGATCCGGGTCAGAACACGCTTGTTGATCATCTTGTCCCCCTCAGCCCGCGTTGCGTGCGGGCACCTGTCCGGCAAGCGAATCGAGTTCGGTGATGGTCGCGAGAAAATTGTCGAGCGCCTCGGTGACGATCTGCTGGGCGGAACGGTTGCTCACCGCGCACGCCAGCCGCAGCCGAAGGTGGCGATCAGCGTCGAGGCGCAGCGTGAAGGCTGCCTTGGCCTTAGTGCTGTTCGTCGGCACACGGCTGATCACCATCTGCTTCTTGGGCCGCGCCGTATCGCGCTTGATCGGCGTGACTTCGGCAGATTTGGGCGCCGATTTGGCTTCCGGCTGGGCCGCAGGCGTCTCGATTTCGGCGGCAAGCGCCTCACGCTGGCGGATCACCGCCGGCACCGGGGCGACGATCGGTGTCTCGGTGACCGGGGTCGGCGCCGGGCGCGGCGCGTCATATCCCATATCGTTCCAGCCAAGATCCTCGTGACCCGTTCCGGTCATCGGGCCGAAACCGGCAAAGCCCTGCGGACGCATGGCAGGCTTCGCCTGTCCCTTGCGCGCCAGAAGACCCGAAGTGAGCGAAGCGAAGGGCTTCGGTTCAGACATGTGTCCCGCTCCCTTCACTGGCCGACCACGCGACGGCCGAAGCCGCCACCTGCCGGACGATGGCCGAAGCCCGCCTGGCCGACGCCGGGCGCGCTGAACACGGTACGGCGGAAATTCTTCTCCAGCCGGTCGGAGACATAGGTCCACAACTCGCGCACCTCGGCGGCGGAGCGGCCATTGGGATCGACTTCCATCACGGTGCGGCCGTCGATCATCGAAGCGGCGAAATCTGTGCGGTGATGCAGCGTGATCGGCGCGACCGTGCCGTGCTGCGAAAGGGCGACGGCGGCTTCGCTGGTGATCTTGGCCTTGGGGGTCGCGCCGTTGACGACGAAGATCAGAGGCTTGCCGGCGCGGTCGCACAGATCGACCGTGGCGCCGACCGCGCGCAGATCGTGCGGGCTCGGGCGCGTCGGGATGACGATCAGTTCGGCGACGGCGATGACGCTCTGGATCGCCATTGTGATCGCGGGCGGCGTATCGATGACCGCCAGCTTGAAGCCCTGCTGGCGCAGCATCTCAAGATCGGCGGCAAGCCGCGCGACCGTGGTCTGCGCGAAGGCGGGGAATTCGTCCTCGCGTTCATTCCACCAGTCGGCCAGCGAGCCCTGCGGATCGATGTCGATCAGCACTACGGGGCCTGCCCCGGCCAGCTGTGCCTGGACGGCGAGATGGCCGGACAGGGTGGTTTTCCCCGATCCGCCCTTTTGCGAAGCCATCGCCAAAACGCGCATTTCATCCCCTTCGGGTAGAAGTCCCTCTCCGCTGTGGTCGCATCGGGAGCCTAAAATCTGGTTAATATGCGCGGCGTCGCGCCGTCGTGGCGGCAAATGCCCGGCCGTGCGAAGGAAGGCGTGAATCCCTCGCCGAACTTGGATAACATATCCTTAGGAAAGCGGGATTATCGCTGTCGGGCGGTACTTTTTCAGGGTTGGGGAACAGATGCGGACTGGTTTGAAGCGCGCTTTGATCGTCGGGCTCATGCTCGCCGCCACGCCCGCGCTCGCCGACGTCAAGACGGGCGTCGATGCTTGGGAGGCCGGCGACTTCGCGCAGGCCGTGGCCGAGTGGCGTCCGCTTGCCGTCGCCGGCGATCCCGATGCCCAGTTCAATCTCGCGCAGGCCTACAAGCTCGGGCGCGGCGTGCCGCAGGATCTGAACATCGCCGAAGACTGGTATCGCAAGGCCGCACAGAAAGGCCATGTCCAGGCCGAGGACAATCTCGGCCTCATCCTGTTCCAGAACAACAAGCGGCAGGAAGCGATGCCGTGGATCCGCAAGTCCGCCGATCGCGGCGAGCCCCGCGCGCAATATGTCCTCGGCACCGCGATGTTCAACGGCGACCTCGCCGAGAAGGACTGGCCCCGCGCCTATGCGCTGATGACGCGATCGTCGGCGCAAGGGATCACGCAGGCGACCACCAGCCTCGCGCAGATGGACAAATATCTGTCGGAGGCCGATCGCACCAAAGGCATCGCGCTCGCCCGCACCATGGCGGCGGCCCAGCCTCGCCCTGCCCCCGCACCCCCCGTTCAGGCGGGCATGGGCACCGCACGCGCGCCGATCCCCATGGCGCCGCGCCCTGCCGTGCCTGCCATTGCAACCACCCAGCTCCCGCCGTCGCAGGCCGGCGCAAGCTACGCGCCGCCCCCGGCTGCAGCGCCGACGCCTTCAGCATCGCCTCGCCCGGTTCAGATGGCCGCTACGCCCAAGCCGGCGCCGCCGCCCGCCCCGAAGCCCACACCGACGCCGGTCGCGCCAAAGCCCGCCGTCGCCCCTCCGGCCGCGGCCCCGGCCATTGCCGCTTCTACCGGCGGCTGGCGCATTCAGCTCGGCGCGTTCAGCGACGAAGGCCGCGCCCGCACGCTGTGGGGCAAGAGCGCGACGCTGGATGGCTTTGCCGCGCTCCAGCCCGCCTATGAGAAGGCCGGGGCCGTCACCCGCCTGCGCGCCGGCCCGGTCGAGACCAAGGCCGCTGCGGAGAAGCTCTGCGCGACCGCCAAGGCCGCAGGCAATGCCTGCCTCGTCGTCGCGCCCTAGCGCGGGCCGCAGCGTGAAAAGCTGTCCTACAGCCCGGCTGTGCTGCTAGGCGGGCTGCGCGCAAACCGCCCCGCTCTTTGACCTCGCCCGAACTCGGAAGTTGAGAAGACCGCTCCAGCCTCTCAACTTTGTCAACTTCCAGAGACGGGAATCACGCTTTTCCGCGATTCCCTACAGCGGGCAGCGTGACGATGGCTGCGCGCTCACTCGCCCTTGCCGAGCACCTTGGCGTCGAGGAAATTCTCGATCGTCCGATAGAGGTGGACGCTAATCCCCGGCCCCGCCACGCGGTGCCCCTGCCCCGGATAGACCATCGTCTCGAACGGCACCGCCGCGCCCTGCAGCTTCGCCATCAACGCGGTCGAATTGTCGAACACGACATTGTCGTCCGACATGCCGTGGATCAGCAGCAGCGGATCGGCGATCCTGGTCGCCTCGGTCAGCGCATCGGATTTCACATAAGGCGCGGGGTCGGTCGCGGGATTGCCCATGTAGCGCTCGGTATAATGGGTGTCGTAAAGCTCCCATTTGGTCGGCGGCGCGCCAGCCACGCCCGCCGCGAACACGCCCGGCGCGGCTTCCAGCAGCTTCAGCGTCATATAGCCGCCATAGGACCAGCCGAAGACGGCGATGCGATTGGGATCGACATCGGCTCGCGCCTTCAGCCATGCCACGCCCTTCAACTGGTCGGCGACCTCGACGCTGCCCATGGCGCGGTAGATCTGGTCCTCGAACGCCTTGCCGCGATCGGGCGTGCCGCGATTGTCGATCGAAAAGACGATCCAGCCCCTGGACACGAAATATTCCTGGATCGGGTTCACCCAGTCGCGCGTCACCTGCCGCCCGGCGCCCGGCCCGCCATAGACCTGCACCAGCACCGGGCGCGGTCCGTCGAAGCCCTTGGGCACGAAAATCTTATACTGCAGGTCCGACCCGTCATCGGCCTTGATGACGCCGAACTGGGGCACGACATGCGCCGCCTTGAACGGCGCATAGGGATGGTCGCCGTCGATCGCGTTGCGCTCGATCCATTCGATGCGCTTGCCGGTGGCGTCGGCGAGGTAGCTTTGCGGCGGCTGCGCGGGCGACTGGCGCGTCACGATCAGCCGCGTCGCATTGTCGTCCATCACTGCATTATAGGTGAAGCCATTCTCGGTCAGCTGCTGGATCAGCCCCGGATGGCCGAGGTCGACGGAATAAAGCTGCCACTCGAGCGGCGTATCCTTGTTGGCGATGAAATAGATGCGCCCGCGCGTCTGATCGATGCCGATCACCGACCGCACTCCCCACGCGCCTCTGGTCAGCTGGGTCCAGCGCCCCGACTTCCAGAAATAGAGGTGGCTGTAGCCATCGCGTTCCGACGACCAGAGCAGACCGCCATTGCGCAGCGGCTTGAAATTGTCGTGGAGGTTGAGCCAGGTCCTGGCGGTCTCGGAAAAGACGATGCTCGCGGCCCCCGTCGCCGGATCGACCTTCAGCATATCGAGCTTCTTCTGGTCGCGGCTTTCGCGCTGGACGTAGAGCGCCGATCCGTCGGGCGCCCAGTCGACGCGCGCCAGATAGATGTCCTTGTTGGCACCCAGATCGACTTTCACCGATCCTGAGCCGTCGGGCGCCATCACGTACAGCTCGACGACGGCATTGGGCGTGCCCGCTTTCGGATAGCGCTGGTCATAGACCTTGGTGCCGTCCGCGCCGATCGCCGCGCGCGTCACGATCGCAACCGGGCTCTCGTCGACGCGCGCCACCGCTATGCGCTTGTCGTCGGGCGACCACCAATGGCCGCGCGTCCGGTGCATTTCCTCCTGCGCGACGAATTCGGCGACGCCCCAGCTCAACGTGCCGCCGCCGTCGCGCGTCAGCTGCGTCTCGGCGCCGTTCGCCAGATCGAGCACGAACAGATTCTGGTCGCGCACGAAGGAGACGAAGCCGCCCTTAGGGCTCGTCGTCCCGTCGAGCTCGCTCGTCGCGCTGCTGGTCAGCCGGCGGACGCTGCCATCCAGCCCGGCGAGGTAGAGATCGCCGTCGAGCGGCACGAGGATCGACTTGCCGTCCGCGCTCCAGTCATAGGCGACGATGCCTTTCAGGTCGGCGATGCGCGCGCGCTCGCGCTGCATCTTCTCCGCCTCGGACAGTTCGGCGCCGCTGCCGAGCTTCTTCGAATCGACGAGCATCTTCGCCGCGCCCGTCGAGGTATCGACGGCCCACAGGTCGAACCGCTCCTTCTCGTCGGGCCGGTTGCGCAGCGAGGTCAGCCAGCGGCCGTCGGGCGACAGCTTCACCGCACGCGGCGTCGGGCCGGAAAGCGAGGGGTTTCCGAACACGCGTTCGAGGCTGAGCTTCTCGGGCTGCTGGGCGTTTGCTTGGGTCATCGTCATCATGAGCGCGGTAGAGATCAGCAGCGTCCTGAGCATCAAAGGATCCTGAACGAGGAACGGGCGCCGACACCAAGATGCCGACGCCCGTTCGTAGCCTGCGAAACGCGGGAACGAAAGCCGATCAGGCCTCCGCCGTCTCGCGCGTGTCGCGACGTTCGGCGATACGGGCCGACTTGCCGCGACGGCCGCGCAGATAATA
This sequence comes from Sphingomonas sp. EU05-FHT14C10, assembly GCF_058790595.1. Classification (NCBI taxonomy): domain Bacteria; kingdom Pseudomonadati; phylum Pseudomonadota; class Alphaproteobacteria; order Sphingomonadales; family Sphingomonadaceae; genus Sphingomonas; species Sphingomonas sp. EU05-FHT14C10. The sequence continues at coordinate 419,296 of NZ_JBYTEN010000001.1, forward strand.
GAGCTTCGCGCGACGGACGACGCCGCGACGCACGACCTCGATCGAATCGATGTTCGGCGAATAGAGCGGGAAGACGCGCTCGACGCCTTCGCCGAACGAAATCTTGCGGACGGTGAACGACGAACCCATGCCCTTGTTGGCGCGGGCGATGCAGACGCCTTCATAGGCCTGAACGCGGGTGCGCTCGCCTTCGACGACCTTCACGCCGACGCGGACGGTGTCGCCCGGACGGAATTCGGGAATCTTCTTGGTGCTGTTGAACTGCTCGATCGCCTCGGCTTCGAGCTGCTGGATGAGGTTCATGCCTCTAGTCCTTCTTCTTCGCATGCGCACCAGAGGGCGACTGGTCCCGAGCGCCGACATAGCGCTCCCAAAGGTCCGGCCGCCTTAGCCGTGTATCATCTTCCGCCCTTTGTTTCCGCCAGGCGGCGATTTTCGCATGATCCCCCGATCGCAGCACTTCAGGGATCGTGCGCCCTTCCCATTCGACAGGTCGGGTATAGTGCGGATATTCGAGGAGGCCGCTTTCGAAGCTTTCCTCGTCTCCGCTCGAAGCCGCGCCCATTACGCCGGGAAGCAGCCGAATGCAAGCGTCAAGCAGCACCAGCGCGCCCATCTCGCCGCCCGACAATATATAGTCGCCGATCGAGACCGGCTCGATCGCCCGCCCCTCGAAAATCCGTTCGTCGAAGCCCTCGAAACGGCCGCACAGGATGATCGCACCCGGCCCTTCCGCAAGCGTGCGAACACGCTGCTGGGTGAGCGGGCGCCCACGCGGGCTCATCGCCAGTATCGGCCGTTCGTCAGCCACGCTGTCGACCGCCGCAGCCAGTACGTCGGCGCGTAGCACCATCCCAGCCCCGCCGCCGGCCGGCGTGTCGTCGACCGTGCGATGCTTGTCGGCAGCGAAGTCGCGGATGTTGACGGCATCGAGCGACCAGCGCCCTTCCGCCATCGCACGCCCCGCAAGCGAGGTGCCGAGCGGCCCCGGAAACATGCCCGGGTAAAGCGTCAGGACCGTGGCGGCGAAGCTCATCGCTCGACGAAGGCGTCGGCCACGACGATGCTATCGCCCCATTCGGGCACCGCCTCGGGCCGCATCGGGACCATGAAGCGCTTGCCGGTGGCGCGTTCGATCTCGATCACGTCGCCCGCGCCGAAATTCTCGACAGCGACGCAGATGCCGAGCGCCTCGCCCGTGTCCGAGACGACAGGCAGGCCGATCAGATCGACATGATAATATTCGCCCTCGGCCAGCGGGGGCAGTTCGCTGCGGGGCACGACCAGTTCGGTACCGCGCAACGCTTCGGCGGCGTTACGGTCTGCGATCTCGGCGAAGCGCGCGATCGCGCCATTGCTGCCGTCGCGCAGCGACTTGAGCGTCAGCGCGCCGCCATTGAAGCTTTTATAGCGCTTCAGCGCGTCCGCGAAGACCTTGAGGCGGACTTCCCCCATCACGCCGTGCGCGCCCGTGACGACGGCGAGCGTGACGGGGGAATGCTTTGCCACTTAGGCCTCGGCCGGCGGGGTTTCCTCAGCGACCGCCTCGGCAACCGCTTCGGCTTCCGGGGTCGGCTCTTCGGTCGCGGCTTCGATCTCGGCGGCCATCACAGCTTCGGTCTCGGCCTGCGACGCCTCGGTCTCTGCTTCCTGCGCGGCCTTCAGCTTCTCGGCACGCTCCTCGGCGCGCTCCTTGGCCTTCTCGCCCGGCTCACCCTTCTTCGGGTTGCTGCGCGCGGCGCGTTCCTTGACGCCCGCGGCGTCGAAGAAGCGGGCGACGCGGTCGGTCGGCTGCGCACCGACGCTCAGCCAGTGCTTCGCACGATCGGTGTCGAGCTTCACGCGCTCCGGGCTGTCCTTGGCGAGCAGCGGGTTATAGGTGCCGATCTTCTCTATGAAATTGCCGTCGCGCGGGCTGCGCGCGTCGGCGACGACGATGCGGTAATAGGGGCGCTTCTTGGAACCGCCGCGCGAGAGACGAATGGAAACTGCCATCTTAACTTCCTTTGCTTGAACTTATTTCTTCTTCAAAAAATTCTGGAACCCAGGCGGGAGCTTGGGCATGTCGCCGCCGGGAAGGCCCGGAAGCCCCGACAGATCGGGCATGCCGCCCGCGCCGCCGGGAAGGCCGCCGCCCAGCGCACCGCCGAGCCCGCCGCCCTTGCCGAACATCGCGGCCAGACCCTTCAGCCCGCCCATCTTGCGGAGCTTCTTGATCGTGGTCGCCATTTCCTGATGCATCTTGAGCAGGCGGTTCACGTCCTGAACCGTCGTGCCGCTGCCCTTGGCGATGCGGATCTTGCGCTTGGCATTGAGCAGTTCGGGCTTCGCGCGCTCCTTGGGCGTCATCGAGGTGATGATCGCATCCATGCGCACGAGTATCTTGTCGTCGACCGCGCCCGACGCCATCGCCGCCTGCGCCTTCTTCATGCCCGGAATCATGCCGGCGAGCGCGCCGAGGCCGCCCATGCGCTTCATCTGGGCAAGCTGGGCGCGCAGGTCGTTCATGTCGAACTGGCCCTTGGCCATCTTGGCGGCAAGCGCCTCGGCCTCGTCCTGCTTGATCGTCTCGGCCGCGCGCTCGACGAGGCCGACGACGTCGCCCATGCCAAGGATGCGCCCGGCGACGCGCGAGGGATGGAAAGCCTCGAGCTGGTCGAGCTTTTCGCCGACGCCCGCGAACTTGATCGGCTTGCCGGTGACCGCGCGCATCGACAGCGCGGCGCCGCCGCGCGCATCGCCGTCCATGCGGGTGAGCACCACGCCGGTCAGCGGCACCTGCTCGGAGAAGCTCTTCGCGACATTGACCGCGTCCTGACCGGTCAGCGAGTCGACGACGAGGAGGATTTCCTGCGGCTGCGCGACATCGGCGACCGCCTTCATCTCGTCCATCAGTGCCTGGTCGACATGCAGGCGGCCCGCCGTGTCGAGCATCAGCACGTCATAGCCCTGGAGCCTGGCGGCGCTCAGCGCCCGGCGCGCGATATCGACGGGCAACTGCCCCGCGACGATCGGCAGGGTCGCGACCTTGGTCTGCTCGCCCAGCGTCGCCAGCTGCTCCTGCGCGGCGGGACGATTGACGTCGAGCGACGCCATCAGGACCTTTTTCCGGTCCTTCTCGGCAAGGCGCTTCGCGATCTTGGCGGTCGTCGTCGTCTTGCCCGAGCCCTGCAGGCCGACCATCATGATGATCGCGGGCGGGGTGACGTCGATCGCGAGATCGCTCGAATCTGCGCCCAGCATCTCGACGAGCGCGTCGTTGACGATCTTGACGACCTGCTGGCCCGGCGTGACCGACTTCAGCACCTGCTGCCCCACGGCCTGCTCGGTCACCTTGTCGACGAAATCGCGAACGACGGGGAGCGCAACGTCGGCCTCGAGCAGCGCGATGCGCACCTCGCGCATCGCCGCGCGCACGTCGGCTTCATTCAGCGCGCCGCGCCCGCGAAGACGGTCGAAAACGCCGCCGAGCCGATCGCTCAAAGTGTCGAACATGCACTCACTCCATTGCGCCTCCCGCTGTCCGGGTCGTAACGCAAAAAACGCCGGTGGGCGAAACCTCGCCGACCAGCGTGCGCCCTGCAGGCGCTTGCATCAGACCTTTCCCCGGAAGGAAATGTTGCCGCGCCCCTAACCGATCCGCGCCCGGGACGCAAGCGAGGGCGAGTACCCCCGCGTTAACATCTTATAGAGCCGGAAATGCGATCAGAGGCAGCACAACAGGGTTTCCGGCACGCGGGGGAGTCATGGGCGTTCAGGACAATGACAAGGACGAAGGCGGCCGCAGCCCCCTTTCCATCGCCAATCGCGAGATTGTCGCGGGCGGCATCGTTGTTGCCACGATCTTCCTCTTCGTCGCCAATGGCAGCGCGGTCCTGCCCTCGATCGGCCAGCTGATCTCGGGCGCGGGCGCCAATGCCGATACGGTCCTCGCGACCACGCTGATCCTCAACATCGCGCTGCTGCTGTTCGGCTGGCGACGTTATGTCGATCTCTCGCGCGAAGTGCGCGAACGCACCGAGGCCGAGGCGCGCGTCCGCGCGCTGGCCTATAGCGACACGTTGACCGGCCTGCCCAATCGCCACGCTTTCCTCGAGGACGGCGCGGAAATGATCGAGAAGACAGCGAAGCGCGGCAAGTACGTCGCGGTGCTGCTGCTCGACCTCGACCATTTCAAGACGGTCAACGACGTGAACGGTCATGCCGCCGGCGACGCCGTACTCGGCGTCGCATCGAGCATCATCGCGGCCGGACTGCCGACCGACGCCATCGCGGCGCGGCTGGGCGGCGACGAATTCGCCTGCGCCATCCCCTTCGATCCCGCCGCCCCCGAAGTCGTCGATCTCGTCGCCGAAAGCATCGTCGCGCGGCTCAGCCGTCCGCTCGAAGCGAAGGGGATCAGCGCGCATATCAGCGTGTCGATCGGCATCGCCCGGACCGAGGCCGATTGCGAGACGATCGAAGCACTGATCCGCCGCGCCGACATCGCCATGTATGTTTCCAAGAATCAAGGCCGCAGCCGTTACAACTGGTTCGACGGATCGATGGAGCGCGAGTTGCAGACGCGCAATGCGATCGAACTCGGCATGCGCGACGGCATTCCGCAGGGCCAGTTCGTGCCTTATTACGAACAGCAGATCGACCTGACCACAGGCCGTCTCCACGGCTTCGAGATTCTCGCGCGCTGGATCCACCCGACGCGCGGCATCGTCCCGCCCGACATCTTCATTCCGATCGCCGAGGAAACCGGCATGATCGGCGATCTTTCGCTGTCGGTCATGCGCCAGGCCTTCATGGAAGCGAAGAGCTGGGACCGCTCGATCATGCTGTCGGTCAACATCTCGCCGATGCAGCTCAAGGATCCCTGGCTTGCGCAGAAGATCGTCAAGCTGCTGATCGAGACCGGCTTCCCCGCCCAGCGCCTCGAAGTCGAGATCACCGAAAGCTCGCTGTTCGAGAATCTCGGCCTCGCCCAGTCGATCGTCGGCAGCCTGAAGAATCAGGGCATCCGCATCGCGCTCGACGATTTCGGCACGGGCTATTCGAGCCTTGCGCATCTGCGCGCGCTGCCCTTCGACCGGATCAAGATCGACCGCAGCTTCGTCTCGTCGATCAACGAGAATTCGGAAAGCGCCGCGATCGTCAACGCGATCACGCGGCTGGGCGAAAGCCTCAACCTGCCGATCACCGCCGAAGGCATAGAGGATTCGGTCATCGAGGCGCGCCTGCGCGAACTGGGCTGCAGCAAGGGCCAGGGCTGGCTTTTCGGCAAGCCGATGGACCTGCCCAGCGTCCGCGCGCTGCTCGCCGACCGCGGCCTTCTGCCGACCGCGCGCGAACCCGCGCCCGTCGCGCCGATCGCCAAGGCGCGCCAGCGCAAGGCCGGCTGACCGCCTCCAAGATGGACTTCGGCGCGTCGCGACCCTAAGTCGCGCGCGATGCGCTTCGCCTTTCACAAGATGCACGGGCTCGGCAACGACTTTGTCGTCGTGGATGCACGCGCGCGCGCCTTTGCCGTGAACGCACGGCTGGCGCAGGCGATCGCCGACCGGCATCGCGGCATCGGCTGCGATCAACTGATCCTGCTCGAGCCGTCCGACATTGCCGATCTCAAGATGCGTATCTTCAATCCCGATGGCGGCGAGGTCGAGGCGTGCGGCAATGCCACGCGCTGCGTCGCCAGCCTGATCGGCGGCGCGCTGAGCATCGAGACCGCCGGCGGGTTGCTCCGGGCCGAAGGCGAAGCCGCCAATGCGCGCGTCGATATGGGGGCACCACGCTTCGACTGGGATGCGATCCCCCTCGCCTACGCCAAGGACACTGCGGACATGCCGGTCGGCTGGGAAGCGCTCGACCGGCCGATGGCGGTCAACGTCGGCAATCCGCACGTCATCTTCTTCGTCGAGAATATCGATGCGATCGCGCTCGAGCGGCTGGGGCCGCTGATCGAGCATGATCCGCTCTTTCCCGAACGCGTGAACGTCAACGTCGCCGAGATCGTCGCGCGCGACCATATCCGCCTGCGCGTGTGGGAACGCGGCGCGGGGCTGACGCTCGCGTGCGGCACCGGCGCCTGCGCAACGGCAGTCGCAGCGATCCGGCGCAACCTGGTCGACGCGCCTGTGCGCGTGACGCTGCCCGGCGGCGATTTGATGATCGACTGGCACGAGGGCGGGACGATCGGCATGGCGGGGCCTGCAACGCTCGTCTTCTCCGGCGAGGCGGACAGCGAGGCGTTCGGATGAGCGCGCAGACGATCACGCTAGGTTGTCGGTTGAACATCGCGGAATCGGCCGCGATGCGCGAGCTTGCCGGGGGGTCGGCGGACGATCTGGTGATCGTCAACAGCTGCGCGGTGACGGCGGAAGCCGTGCGCCAGACGCGCAAGGCGATCCGCAAGGCGCGGCGCGAGCGCCCCGATGCACGGCTGTTCGTCACCGGCTGCGCGGTCGAGATCGACCCGCTTTCGTTCGAATCCATGCCCGAAGTGACGCGGATATTGCGCGGCCCCGACAAGTTCGACGCGAAGAGCTTCGGCCTCCCCGCCGCGACCACCGCGCCGCCGCACGCAGTGGACGAGACGCACGCCCGGGCCTTCGTCGAAGTGCAGAATGGCTGCGACCATCGCTGCACCTTCTGCATCATCCCGCATGCGCGAGGAGCCGCGCGCTCGCTGCCCGCCGGCGCGGTGATCGATCGGATCCGCGCGCTCGTCGCGGCCGGCAAGCGCGAAATCGTGCTGACCGGCGTCGATGTCACCAGCTATGGCGGCGACCTGCCCGGCAAGCCCGGGCTCGGCAACCTGGTCGGTCGCATCCTGCGGCTGGTTCCCGATCTGCCGCGCCTGCGGCTCTCCTCGCTCGACCCCGTCGAGATCGACGACGAGCTGGTCGCGCTGATCGAAAGCGAGCCGCGGCTGATGCCGCATCTCCATCTGTCGCTGCAGGCGGGCGACGACATGGTGCTCAAGCGGATGAAGCGCCGCCACCTGCGCGCGGATGCGATCGCACTCGTCGAGCGGATCAAGGCGGCGCGCCCGGAAATTTCGATCGGCGCGGATATTATCGCAGGTTTTCCAACGGAAACCGAGTCGATGTTTGCAAACAGCCTGAAGATCGTCGCCGAGTGCGACATCGTGCATGGCCATATCTTCCCCTATTCGCCGCGCGAAGGCACGCCAGCGGCGCACATGCCGCAGGTGGCGCCCGAAGTAGCCCGCGCCCGCGCCCGCCTGCTCCGCGAAGCCTGCGAAGCGCGCCGCGATGGCTGGCTCGACGCGCTGATCGGAACGGTGCAGACGATGCTGGTCGAGCAGGACGGGCTGACCGGCCATGCCGAGAATTTCGCCAGGATCCGCCTCCCCGCGCCTGCCGCGCCGGGCAGCATCATCGCCGCGCCGATCGTCGCGCGCGAAGACGACACATTGATTTCCGGAGCAATTGCATGAGCGACAAGCGCTGGCACGAGAAGCTGCTCGGCGGCTTCAAGCGCACCTCGGACCGGTTGGGCGAGAACCTCACCGGGCTGTTCACCAAGAGCGCGCTCGACCGCGAGACGCTGGACGAGATCGAGGAAGCGCTGATCGTCTCCGATCTCGGCCCCGCGACGGCCGGGCGCGTGCGCGAACGGCTGGCCGAGGGCCGCTTCGAGCGCGGGCTCGACGAAGCCGGGGTACGCGAGGTCGTGGCCGAGGAGATCGCCAAGGTGCTCGCCCCCGTCGCAGAGCCGCTGGAGATCGACGCCTTCCCGCGCCCGCAGGTAATCCTCGTCATCGGGGTCAACGGATCGGGCAAGACGACGACGATCGCCAAGCTGGCGCATCTGTTCCTCGAGCAGGACTATGGCGTGATGCTGGCCGCCGGCGACACGTTCCGCGCCGCCGCGATCGGCCAGCTCAAGGTTTGGGCCGAGCGGATCGGCGTGCCGATCGTCACGGGCGCCGAGGGCGGCGACGCTGCCGGGCTGGTATGGGACGCGGTGAAACAGGCGACGGCGACGGGCATCGACGTGCTGATCGTCGACACCGCCGGCCGCCTACAGAACAAGCGCGAGCTGATGGACGAGCTGGCGAAGATCCGCCGCGTCCTTGGCCGCCTCAACCCCGAAGCGCCGCACGACGTCGTCCTCGTCCTCGATGCGACGACGGGGCAGAACGCCTTGTCGCAGATCGAGATTTTCAAGGAAGTGGCCGGCGTCACCGGCCTCGTCATGACCAAGCTCGACGGCACGGCACGCGGCGGCGTGCTCGTCGCGGCGGCGGAGAAGTTCCGGCTGCCGATCCATGCGATCGGCGTCGGCGAGGGCATGGACGATCTGCGCCCCTTCGATCCGCAGGAACTGGCGCGCGCGATCGCGGGCGTCGACGAAAAGTAAAATTGCGCCATCCAGGTCGAATCTGTCGAAGCCCTTCGCTTCTTCCTTCGTTCAGCATGCAGGACGTAAAGGGCTTCGACGGGCCCAGCCCGACCGGAATTTGAGGATCAACACGTGACCAACCCCGCCCCCGCCAAGGAAGCGCTCTCCCCCGGGCTGCGCATGGCCATCGACTTCGGGCCGCTGGCGACCTTCTTCGCCGCCAATGCGCTGGCGCCCGAGCCCAAGCTGATGAAAGTGCTGGTCGCGACGACTGCCTTCGTGATCGCCACGGTGATCGCCATGATCGTGTCCTGGGCGAAATCGGGACGCGTCTCGCCGATGCTGTGGATCAGCGGCGGGCTCGTCGTCGTGTTCGGCGGCCTGACCCTGTGGTTCCACGACCAGACCTTCATCCAGGTGAAGCCGACGATCGTCTACGCGATGTTCTCGATCATCCTCACCTACGGGCTGATCAGCGGCCGGCCGCTGCTCAAGATGCTGCTGGAAAATGCCTATCCGGGATTGAACGACATCGGATGGCGCAAGCTGACGATCAACTGGGCGATCTTCTTCGCGGGCATGGCCGTGCTCAACGAGATCGTCTGGCGCACCCAAAGCTGGGATTTCTGGGTCGGCTTCAAGCTGTGGGGTGCGATCCCGATGACCATATTGTTCGCGATGGCCAATATCCCGATGCTGATGAAGCACGGGCTGACCGCCGAGACCGCGAAGGATTCGCCGCCGGTTCCGCCCGAAGGCTGAGGTTTTCAATGCTCAAATGCAGAGTGCTCCGGCGAAAGCCGGAGCACTTCTGTGTGCGTCATTGCGAGCGGGGCGAAGCAATCCAGTGCGATTTTCGCCATCGGCTGGATTGCTTCGTCGGCTTCGCCTCCTCGCAATGACGGCGGGTGAGCGTTACGCGCCCGGCTGGTCGGCGCGGCTGACGCCCTTGCCGTCCAGATTCTGCTCGACGAAATCCCAGTTGATCGCGCCCGCGAGCAGCGCATCGAGATAGCTCGGGCGCGCGTTGCGATAGTCGATATAATAGGCATGTTCCCACACATCGATCGTCAGCAGCGGCGTCAGGCCGTGGACGAGCGGCGTATCGGCATCGTGAAGCGAGGTGACCTTGAGCGCGTCGCCATCGAGCACCAGCCAGGCCCAGCCGCTGGCGAAGTGGCCGACGGCTTCGGTCTTCAGCGTTTCGAGCAGCTTTTTGGTCGAGCCGAACGAGGCGTCGATCTTCGACTGCAGCGCGGCGCTGGGCGTCTTCTTCTCAGGGGTGAGGCCCAGCCAGTAGAAGCTGTGGTTCCAGATCTGTGCGCTGTTGTTGAACAGGCCCTTGTTGCCGCTGTCCTTCGCCGCCTTGATCACTTCGCTCAGCGAAGCGTTGGCGAGGCCCGCCGCTTCGGCCTGCTTGTTGGTGTTGTCGACATAGGCCTTGTGATGCTTGCCGTAATGGAAGTCGAAGGTCTCTTCCGACAGAATGTCTCCGAACGCGGTCTTGGCGTAGGGCAGTTCGGGGAGGACGAAAGCCATGTCAGGTCTCCTTAATGAGGGGCTTCGGCGTGAGTCCGGTCGTCGCCGCTGCTAACGCATGGCGGCGGGAAATGTCCCGCGTTATCTTTGCGAAACGTTCGCAGAAAGCAGGGATTCTGAGCCCCTTTCCATCATTGCGAGCGCAGCGAAGCAATCCAGTACGAAGTCGGGCATGTTCTGGATTGCTTCGCTGCGCTCGCAATGACGGCGTGATAATCCGTGCTCGGCGGAAGCCCGATTCCGTGGGATATCGAGCCACAGGGCGCGTGACTCCTATGCTCCTGCTTCCGCAGGAGCACTTATGTGGGTTGACCTACAGCGACCACGTTGAGCAGCTCATGCTTGCGCAGTGCGTGGCGAAGCTGGTCGTAGGTCAGCGACAGCGCCTTCGCAGTCAGGCGCTGATTGTAGCGGCAGCGCTGGAGCGCCTCGGTCAGCAGCTTCTTCTCATAGGCTTCGCACGCCGAGCGGAAGTCCCCGACCTCCTCGATCGTGACGTTGACCTCGACATTGGCGGCAGGCGCGGCGGCCATGGGGGCGGCCTGCGCCGTAGCGAGCGAGCGTGCAGCCTCGCCCTTCGGCGCCCAGGGCGAGGCGAAGGGATCGAACTGGATATCGTCGATCGGCCGTTCGGGATCGTCCCAGCGATAGACGGCGCGCTCGATGACATTGCGCAGCTCGCGGACGTTGCCCGGCCAGCGATGCGCGAGCAGCGTCGCCATCGCGTCGTCCGAAAAGCCCGGCCAGTGCGGCCAATCCAGCTCGGCAGCCATGCGGCGACCGAAATGATCGGCGAGCACCGGCACGTCGCCCTCGCGCGCGCGCAGCGGCGGCAGCGTGACCACTTCGAACGACAGGCGATCGAGCAGGTCGGCACGGAAGCGGTTCTGATCGACGAGCGCGGGCAGATTCTCGTTGGTGGCAGCGACGATGCGGACATCGACGCGCACGGGCCGGGACGATCCGATCCGCGTCACCTCGCCATATTCGACCGCGCGCAACAGCCTTTCCTGTGCGGCGGCGGACAGCGTGCCCAGCTCGTCGAGGAACAATGTGCCGCCATCGGCTTCCTCGAAGCGGCCGGCGCGCGCGCGCGTGGCGCCGGTGAAGGCGCCCGCCTCATGCCCGAACAGTTCGGCCTCGATCAGCGTTTCGGGAAGCGCCGCGCAGTTGATGATGATCAGGGGGCCATCCCAGCGCGGCGACAGGCGGTGAAGGCGCTCCGCGACCAGTTCCTTGCCCGTCCCGCGCTCGCCGATCACCAGCACGGGGCGATTGAGCGCCGCGGCGCGGCTGGCCCGCTCGACCGAGTCGAGAAAGGCGAGCGATTGACCGATGAATGCATTGGCCCTGTCCATGCCGCGATATGGTGCAATTTCCCAACAGTTGGCAATGAAAAAATGCCAAGCCGCCAATCAACTGCTGAAAAAATGGCGGAAATCCGTGTTGCGCAAAAACTGGCACGCGCCCTGCAATGCTTTGGACAAGCCGCCGGGGAAGCCCACGGCGCCAGATTTGAGACACCGCATTCGAGATACAGGGAGACCAGAAATGTTCAGCAGCTTCGAATTCCGCAAGACCGCCTCCGCGATCCTCTGCACCGTCCTGTTTAGCACCACCTGCGTGCTGAGCGCCGTGGGCCCGGCCCGCGCCAACGACGCCCAGGTGATCCGGACAGTCGCTGACAACACCGTCTCGGCGCCGCTGGCATGACCGAGACCAGCGCCGGGATGAGCGCGCTTCCCCCCTCACGCGCGCTCGTCCCGGCACCCCGCCTTCAGCGGACCCACACTACCCCTTCCCAACCGCGTTTCAGGAGCCAATCGATGGGAATTTTCTCGCGAACCCGTGACATCATCGCCGCCAACGTCACCGATCTGCTCGATCGGGCCGAGGATCCGGCGAAGATGGTCCGCATGATCATCCTGGAGATGGAGGAAACGCTGGTCGAGGTCCGCGCTTCGGCTGCCCGCACCATCGCCGATCAGAAGGAAATGCGCCGCCACATCGCCAAGCTCGACAAGCTGCAGGACAGCTGGACCGAGAAGGCCGAGCTGGCGCTCTCCAAGGGTCGCGAGGATCTCGCTAAGGCCGCGCTGGTCGAAAAGCAGAAGGCGAAGGACATGGCCGAGCAGCTCGAAGCCGAGATTTCGGTGCTCGACGACGCGCTCCGCGCCTCGGAAGCCGACATCGCCAAGCTGCAGGGCAAGCTGCGCGAGGCGCGCGCCCGCCAGAACGCGATCGTCACCCGCATGGAAAGCGCGCACAATCGCCTGAAGATGCGCGAGGCCTATGCCGGCCCGAAGATCGACGAGGCGTTCAGCCGCTTCGACATGCTCGAGCGCCGCGCCGACCTGGCCGAGGGCCGCGCCGAAGCCGCCGGTTTCGGGGCCGCGCCCAAGAGCCTCGAGGAAGAGATTGCCGAGCTGCGCTCGAACGAGAAGGTCGAGGCCGAGCTGGAAGCCCTGAAGGCCAAGGCGCTGGGACGCCCGACCGAACAGGAGGGCTGATCCGATGGAAGACGTGCTCGTCCCCATCTTCGTCTGCGGCTTCCTCTTCGTCGCGATGCCATGGCTGATCCTCCACTACGTCACCCAGTGGAAGAAGGCCGGCGGGATCACCCGCGAAGATGAACAACTGCTCGACGAACTGCACGAGATGGCCCGCCGGCTCGACGATCGGATGAATTCGATCGAGCGGATCATCGCCGCCGACAACCCCGGACTGGAGCTGCGCCGCCCGGCTCCGGACTATCTGGAAACCAAGATCAGGGGAGAAATTCAATGAGCGTCAGCCGCACCAAATTCTACCTCGACAAGCAGAACGCCAAATGGTCGGGCGTCTGCGCGGGGATCGCCGACTATACCGGCGTCGACGTGATGTGGGTCCGCATCGGACTGGTCATCCTGACCTTCATCGGCGGTTTCCCCTGGACGCTGATCGCATACTTCATGGCCGCCTGGATGGGCACCCCCAAGCCGGTGGGCCTCTATTCCAGCGCCGAGGATGCGAAGTTCTGGCAAGGCGTCCGCACCTCGCCCGCCCGTTCCACCCGCGACGTCCGCGCCAAGTTCCGCGACATCGACCGCCGCCTGGCCGACGTCGAGCTCTACTACACCAGCCGCAACAGCCGGTTGGCCGACGAGATCGACAGCCTGCGCTGAACAGACATTGCCCGGCTTGCGGTTGACCCAGCGTCAACCGCTAGACCGGACAGGGGAGAAAAATGATGAGCTTCCAAGGTCCGACTTTCGTCCTTGCGATCATCGCGATGAGCATGGTGGCCTGGGTCATCACCACCGCCATCCGGGCCAAGCATGGCTACCCGATCGAGAATGAATGGGGCGGCAAGGTCGATCGCCACAACCCCGATCAGGAACGCGCCATCGGCCTGCTTTCGAACGAGAATGAGAAACTGAAGGGTCAGATCACGCGGCTGGAGGAACGGATCGCAGTGCTCGAGCGGATCGCCACCGACCGGCCCAACCGCCTCGCCGAGGAAATCGACAAGCTACGCTGATCGAAGCGGGGTTGCGGTTCGTCGAAACCGGATCGCCCTCGCCGCCCGACGCGCCAGCAGTCAAACAGGGACATCAGGCATGAACGACAAACTCATCTTCTTCACGCAGATCGCGCCAATCATCGCCACCGTCGCGGCAATCGGCGTCGGCGGGTGGGTGCTCACCACCTGGATGCGGATCAAGAACGGCTACCCGCTCGACGGAGCCTGGGGCCAGGCGGTCTATCCGCGCAAGGATGCCGAGACGCAGGAACGCGTGAAGCTGCTGACGCAGGAGAACGCCCAGCTCCGTGCCGAGCTCGGCTCGATCAAGGATCGCCTCGCCAATGTCGAGCGCATCGTCACCGACAGCGCGCACAGCCTCGATCGCGAGATCGACGCGCTGCGCAACAAGACGAACTGAGGAGCGCGCGACATGGAACCCTATGTCTTCCTTGGCTTCTTCTTCATCGTCGTGGGCATCCCCGTGCTCGCCGGCATCTACAAGAGCCATCTGAAGTACAAGGAAAAGCAGCTTGAGGTGATGGGCGCGCAGACCGCCGAGAAAGCCGCGCAATATGCGGCGCACACCGAGCGGCTGGAACAGCGTGTCCGCGTCCTCGAGCGCATCGCCACCGATCGCGGCGTCGACCTCTCGACCGAGATCGACAGCCTTCGCGATCAGGCGCACTGAGGAACAGGGCCATGACCATATTCAGCCCCGCCACCATCTGGGTTCTGATCCCGCTCGCCGCGATCGCGGTAAAGGGCTTCCGCAGCTGGCTGCAGCTGAAGGAACGCCAGCTTGAAGCGCAGTCGCGCGAGACTGCCGAGAAGACTGCCCAATATGCCGCCCATACCGAGCGACTGGAGCAGCGCATGCGCGTCCTCGAACGCATCGTCACCGACAAGGGGATCGATGTGTCCGACGAGATCGAGAAGCTGCGCGACCGGCCCCCGCTCAACTGATTGATCGGAGAAGAAGACAATGAACCCGTTCGAAATGGTTGTCGCGATCGTCTTCATCACCGCGGTCGCCAGCGTCATCCGCGCCAAATATGGCGTCGTGCGCATCGGCCGCGGCCGGAACGCCCGCGAGGAATTCGTCGGCCGCGACGACCCGGAGAAGGAACGCCTGCGCGAGGAGCTGAAGGCGCTCAAGGAACGTGTGGCGGTGCTCGAACGCCTCGCCACCGATGACAGCAGCAGCCTGGAGCGCGAGATCGAACGTCTCCGCGACAAGGCTTGAACCGCATCACGAAGAAAGGGACGCCGTCATGAACGACCCCGTGATCATCCTCACTATCGCCGCCAGCACGCTGGCCGGGCTGGCGATGCTTTCGGCCGCCGGATTGCGCGGCTGGCGCGGATGGCTCGATCTCAAGCGGCTGGAAATCCAGCAGCACCAGATCGAATCCGCCCCCTCGACCACCGCGGGATCGCGCATCGAAATCGCCGATCTGAAGGAACGCATCCGCAAGCTGGAAGCGATCGCTGCCGGGGTGGATCTGTGACATGCCGAGATCGTCATTGCGAGCGTAGCGAAGCAATCCGGCAAGCCGCCGAACATCGGCTGGATTGCTTCGCTACGCTCGCAATGACGACGATGTGGGGATGACCTGAGCGCTTCCCCGCACTAAGTGGCCGGCATGACCAGCAGCCTTGCCGATGTCCTTGCCGACTACGAACTGTTCGAACCCGACGATCGCTATCGCCAACTGATCGATCTCGGCCGCGCCCTCGAGGCGATGCCCGATCCGTTGAAAACCGATGCAACCCTGGTCCGCGGCTGCTCGGCGTCGGTCTGGGTCTATCCGATGCGTCGCGACGACGGCCGGCTGCATTTCCTGGCCGACAGCAATGCCGCGATCACCAAGGGGATCATCGCGCTTGTGCTGCTGACCGTGCAGGATCGCAGCCCTGCGGAGATCGTCGCGACCGACATCGCGGAAGCGCTGGCGCCCTTCGACCTGAAGAGCCAGCTCAGCTCGAACCGGACACAGGGCATTCCCAACATGATCGCACTGATCCGCGAGACCGCCGAGCGCTATCTGGGCTAGCCTCCGATCGGATGCACTCCATCTTCGTCATCCCGGACTTGATCCGGAATCCATGAACACTGCCTTTTCAGAATGGGTCTGCGTTCATGGATTCCCAGCTTCGCGGGGATGACGGTTGGTGTGGAGGGTCAGCGCACGCCGGGGGATAGCGGCACAGGCCTCAATCCTCGTCGGCCAGCCCCAGCTCGCGGACCAGATCGCCGACGTCGGCGCCTTCGCGGACCAGTATCCAGTCCTGCCCGCGCCGCGTATCGACCATCGTCACGGCATGTTTGGGGCAGACACCGAGGCATTTGGTCTCGATGATGCCGACGCGCGCCTTGCGTCCCTTGCCGCCGCCGGTTTCCTTCTTGAGCGCCTTGGCGAGGCCGGTCTTGCCCTTGGGGCCGAAGCCGCCGCCGAGCTTCTTCGAGCATTTGCCGCAGACGAGCAGCGTCGCCTGCCAGTTCGATCGGACCGAGGATTTCACGCCGCGCGCCGTTCCTCAGCGCTGCGCAGCACTTCATAAGCCGCCTGGATCGCCTGAAAGCGCACCGCCGCATCGGCGTCGCCGGGCTTCACATCGGGGTGGTTGGCCTTGGCAAGCCGCCGCCATGCGGCCTTCACCGCCTCGAAATCGGCATCGGCCTCAAGCTCCAGCACGCCCAGCGCACGCATCTCGTCGCGCGATCGGCTACCGTCGCCGGGGCCCGCCCAGCGGCTGTGCGCCGATTGGGTGAACCCGCCGGCATCGCGCCGCTCGTCGGCCTCGCGCTGCGCGGCTTCCTCGTCGCTGAGGCCCTGAAAATAGTCCCAGTTCGCGTTATATTCGGCGGCATGGCGCTCGCAGAAATACCAGCGTTCGCGGCTGTTGGGCGCCTTGGGCGCGGGGCGATCGCCCACCTCGTCGCAGCCATGGCGATCGCACAGGCGCACCTCGGCCGCCGCGCGCGACGAACCATATTCGCGCCAGCGTGGAAAACCCCAATCGAGTGAACGAGTCTGTCGGCGAGCCATAGGGCGCAGATAGGTGCCACGCCGCATTGCACAAGCCAAGCGCGATCAGCCGAACGGCACGATCCGATTATCGGAATCATGACCGATATCAGCACGCCCGAGGAAAGGGATTCCCGAGGCGCGGCACCAATGCTCGGCGATCGCCACTTCATCCATGCCGAAATCGACGTCGTTCTCGGGGATGAGGCTGCACCGGCCCAGCCGGATTCCGGCGACGCGGCGGATGTTCGCATTGGCCGTGATCTGCGCAAAGGCGCGGTCGATCGCGTAGTGATATTCGCTGACTTCCTCCAGCATCAGCACATGGCCGGAAAGATCGGGCTGCCAGGGCGTGCCGATCAGATGCGCGAGGATAGTGATGTTGAAGGCCGCGCGGCGACCGGGCGAAGGCTCCAGCGCCGCCGAATCGCGATTGACCAGCCAGTCGATGGCGCGCAGCACCGCGCGCTCGCCGCCCTCGCGCTTCAGGTCGGCAGGCATGGGGCCATGCGCGAGATGGTGGAAACCCGCGCCGTAGAAGGCGCCGAGCAGCGTCCCCATGTCGCTATAGCCCAGCCAGGGCTTAGCGCGCGCCGCAGGCCCGAGCGCGGGCAGCACGCGCTCGACGATGCGCGCCGATCCATAGCCGCCGCGCGCGAACCAGATCGCGTCGATCGCCGGATCATTGGCATAGGCGACAAGCGCCGCCGCGCGTTCCTCGTCGCTGCCGGCAAAATGGCCGTGGGTGCTGAAGCATTGCGGGTGGATCACCAGTTCGGCGCTGCGACCGACCAGCGCCAGCAGCCGTTCGGCGAGCGCCGGCTCGATCCGTCCCGCCGGCGCCACGATCCCGATCCTCATGCCTTCACCCAGCTTGTATGCTCATGCGAAATCCCTGATAGCGCGCGGATGAGCGAGCATGAAAGCTACTTCTTCTGCGGGATCGGCGGCAGCGGGATGTTGCCCCTCGCGCTGATCCTCCGCGCGCAGGGCCATGAGGTCAAAGGATCGGACCGTGCGCTGGACCAGGGACGGACGGCGCCCAAGTTCGATTTTCTGCGCGCGCGCGGGATCGAACTGTTCGCACAGGACGGCAGCGGCGTGACCGATCCCGCGCAGATCGTCGTCGCCTCGGCCGCGGTCGAGGAAAGCGTGCCCGATATCCGGCAGGCGATCGCGCTGCACTGCGAACGGCTGACCCGCGCCGCGCTGCTCGCCGACCTGTTCAACGCCGCGCCGGTGGGGATCGCGGTGGGCGGGACCAGCGGCAAATCCACGACCACGGGCATGATCGGCTGGATATTCGAAGCGCTGGGCAAGCAGCCGACGATCATGAACGGCGCGGTGATGAAGAATTTCGTCACCGCCGATGCGCCCTTCGCCAGCGCACTCGTCGGCGCGGGCGGGGTCTTCGTCAGCGAGGTCGACGAGAGCGACGGATCGATCGCGCTCTACGATCCGGCGATCGCCGTGCTCAACAATATCTCGCTCGATCACAAATCGCTCGACGAACTCCACGCGCTGTTCGGCGATTTCGCGACGCGCGCGGGCAAGGCGGTAATCAACCTCGACGACGCGGAATCGGTGCGCGTGGCGCATGAAATCCACGCCGATCAGCTCATCGGCTTCGGCTTCGCCTCTCCGGAGGCACGGCTGGCGGGGAGCGATCTGGTCGAGCAGCCCAACGCCGTTTCCTTCGCCGTCACCGATCGGGCCACCGGCGAACGCGCGGCGGTGCGGCTCGCCGTACCCGGCCGACACAATGCGGCGAACGGGCTTGCGGCGCTGGGCGCGGCCGTCGCCGCCGGGCTGCCGCTGGGCGATGCGGCACGGGCGCTGGGCGGCTTTGCGGGGCTCAAGCGCCGGATGGAGATTGTCGGCGAGGCCGGCGGCGTCACCGTGATCGACGATTTCGGGCATAATCCCGACAAGATCGGTGCGACGCTGGCGGCGCTCCACGCCTTTCCGGGGCGGTTGCTGCTCTTCTTCCAGCCGCATGGCTATGGCCCGCTCAAGGTAATGGGCGACGCGCTGATCGAGCGGCTCGGCGCCGACATGACTGACGACGACGTGCTGCTGCTGTGCGATCCCGTCTATTTCGGCGGCACCGTCGATCGCTCGACGGGCAGCGAGCGCATCGTCGCCGGCGTCGCCGCCACCGGCCGCCATGCCGAGCACATCCCCGACCGCGCCGCGTGCGGCAACCGCCTCATCGCCCTCGCGCGCCCCGGCGACCGCATCGTCGTGATGGGCGCGCGCGACGACACGCTATCGGGTTTTGCAGCCTCGCTGGTCGAACGGCTGGGCAATGCAGCCTGATCGCGGGGGAATGAGCCAGAGGGTCTGTAAGCCGGGTTCTGTCTTCCCCTTGCGGGGATAGGCGACCATTCCTCTAGGACAGGCATTGCTGCCGGCCTCAAGCAACCAACCCGGGTGACGGGCCGGAACAGGCCCATATACCACCCCTATTCGGTCTTGCTCCCGGTGGGGTTTGCCCTGCCGCCGCCGTTACCGGAAGCGCGGTGCGCTCTTACCGCACCCTTTCACCTTCGCGTGGCCGAAGCCGTCGCGACCTGCTCTCTGTGGCACTTTCCCTGGGGTCACCCCCGCCGGGCGTTACCCGGCACCGTCGTTCCGTGGAGCCCGGACTTTCCTCGCGCATGTTGCCATGCCCGCGGCCGCCCGACCCTCTGGCCGGGTTGCCCTTAGCGCCGATTGCGTCGGGGGGAAAGCCGGACCGGCCCAGACTCATTCATCCCCCTGCGGTTTGGGCAGCAGAAGCGCGAGGAGGATCGCGCGGCATTCGCCGTCGATCTCGCCGTCGATCAGCTCGGGGCGGAAGCGGCGCTGGAAAGCAACGACCGCCGCCAGCTTGTCGGACACGTCATAGCCGAAGCGCTCGAGCGCGAGCAGGAAGCCCGCCTCGGTCCAGTTGGGGTCCATCAGATTCCTGGTCGGGCGCGGCAGGGCAAGGCGCAGACGCGCCAGCCGCCCCCAGGGGAAAAGCTCGCCCGGGTCCTGCTTGCGCGTCGGCGCGATGTCCGAATGGCCGACGATGTTGCCGCGCGTGATCAGGTGGCGATCCTTGATGTCGGCGATGAGCGGGATCAGCGCCTCGATCTGTTCCTCGGGAAAAGGGCGATAGCCGAATTCATGGCCGGGATTGACGATCTCGATCCCGATCGAGGCGCTGTTGATGTCCGTGACCCCGCGCCAGTGCGACCGGCCGGCATGCCAGGCGCGCTTGTCCTCATGGACGAGCCGAATGACCTGCCCGTCCTCGTTGACCAGATAATGCGCGGAAACCTTGGCCTCGGGATCGCACAGCCGGTCGATCGCCGAAGCGGCATCCTTCATGCCCGTATAATGCAGCACGATCATCGTGATCGGCAGCTTGCGCTCGTCAAAATTGGGCGACGGCGTCTCGATCATCTCGGCCAAAGCCCACTCACTCCCCTGCCAGCCGTTCCCCAGGCATGCGCAAGCGTCTTAGCGAGCGAGGGCGGCCCGCGTCATCCGAAAATGTCGCTATGCGGCGCGGCGGGCGCCGACGAAGTCGCGCGGACGATAAAGGCCGCGAAGGCCGGGGTCGGACACGAAATCCTCGGTCTGGCCGATCACCGTCTCGCCGGCGCCAAGCATCAGATAGCCATCCTTCGCCGCCGCCCCCGCAAGCCTAGCAAAGGCGGTGCGGCGGCGTTCGGGCGTGAAATAGAGCAGGACGTTGCGGCACAATATCGCGTCGGCGCGCCCCGCGAACGGCGTCGGCTCGAGCAGGTTGTGGCGCTGGAAGCGGATGCGCGACGCCAGATCGCGCCTGGCGATCCACTGCTCACCCTTCTGCTCGAACCAGCGCAGCATCTGCAGCACGGGCAGGCCGCGCTGGATCTCGAACTGGGTGAAGCGGCCGGCGCGCGCCTGATCGATCGCCGACTGGGAAATGTCGCTGGCGATCAGGTCGATCGACCAGCCATCCCAGCGTGCGGGGGAATCGGCGAAGATCATCGCCAGCGAATAGGCTTCCTGCCCCGTCGAGCAGCCTGCCGACCAGATGCGCAGCCGCCGCTCCTTAGCACGCGCCTCGCGCAGCTTCTCCAGCGCGCCGGTCTGGAACAGGGTGAAGACCGCTTGGTCGCGGAAGAAGAAGGTCTCGTTATTGAGCATCGCCTCGACCGCGGCGATCTCGAGCAGGCGATCGGCGCCGCCCGCCAGCCGGTCGGCAAGCGCGGCGAGCGAGGTCAGCCCCTTTTCGCGGAGCAAGGGCTTGAGCGCCGCCTCGACCCGCCAAAGCCGGTTTTCGGCAAGCTGCTGTCCGGTATGACGCTCGAGCAGGTCAGCAAGGAAACGCGTCGGCGACGTGATCTTCCTCATTGCGCAGCTACGCGCGCGCGGCGGACGATAAGTTCGGCAAGCTGCGCGGGCGGCAGGATCGCGCATCCCGCGCCCGACGCCGCAGCAGACCCCGGCATGCCCCAAACGACCGAGGTCTCGCGGCTCTGCAGCAGCACGTCGCTGCCCGCCATCACCATGCTGCGCGCGCCGATCGTTCCGTCGCGCCCCATCCCCGAGAGAATGACGCCGACGCCGTCGCAGCCGAAGACAGCGGCCACCGCCTCGAACATCGGATCGACAGAAGGCGTGCAGCCGCTCTCCATCGGCCCCTTGATGATGCGGGCGACGGGTTCGCCGCGGACGATCTCGACCCCCAGATGGCCTTCGCCGGGCGCTACGACGATCGCGCCGGGGCGCAAGCGCGCGCCTTCATGCGCGACGCGCGTTGGGCGACCCGAAATCTCTTCGATCTGCGCAGCGAAGAAGGACATGAAGACCGGCGGCAGATGCTGGGTGATGAGGATCGGCGCGACGAACTCGTCGGGCAACGCACGCAAAAATTCGGACAGCGCGTGAAGGCCGCCCGTCGACGCCCCGATGGCGACACAGGCGACGGGGCCGGACGACAGCGGGCGCAGCTCAACCGGCGCGTCGGGCGCGCTTTCAAAGGCGCTGGCCGGCACGAGCTGCGGCGACCGCGCATGGCCGATGCGTATGAGCCTTTCGGCCAATATGTCAGCGAAACGCCCGCCGAACGACCCGACGCCCGGCTTTGCAAGCGTATCGGCGGCGCCCAGCGTCAGCGCGCGCATCGTCGCCGCCGCCCCCTCCTCTGCCGAAGAGGAAACGATCAGCACGCGCGCGCCGTTGCTGGCGGCGAGCAGATCGGGAAGCGCGGTCAGCCCGTCGATCCCCGGCATCTCGATATCGAGCAGGATGATGTCGACCCAATTGGCGGACAGAAACGCAAGCGCGGCATCGGCGCTGCAGACCGTCGCCGCGATGTCGAACTCGCGCCGCGCGGCAATCATCCGCGTGAAGACGGCCCGGGCGACCGCCGAATCGTCAACGATCAGCAGCCTGATCGGCCGCATCTGGCCCGAGGCTTGCCGCCCGGCCATGCGTGACGCCGACGCGCGCATCGCCGCCTCAGGCCAGCCCGACGGTATGCAACTTGCTGGCCAGCGTCTCGCGATCGAAGGGCTTCATCACATATTCGTCCGCGCCGGCCTCGATCGCCGCACGGATATGCGCAATGCCGTTCTCAGTGGTGCAGAATACGACCTTGGGGCGGACAGGCATGTCGCTCTGGCGCAGCGCGCGCAGAAATTCCATTCCGGTCATCACGGGCATATTCCAGTCAAGCAGCACGACATCGGGAGGCGTCGCCTCACAATGTTCGAGCGCTTCCTTCCCGTCCCCCGCCTCAGACACCTCGAACTCCAATGTTTCGAGGATGTGGCGAGCCACCTTCCGGATAACCTTCGAGTCGTCCACGACCAGACATGTTTTCATGTTAATTTCCGAGACCCGATGTTTACCGCAAACAATTGTAAAACGGCTTTCTAAGCATCGCGTTAAGAAGCCAGAGCGAAGAATTCCTCGCCGCCCGCGATGAGTTTCTCCGGATCGACGAGAAGGAGGGCTTCTCCGTCATGCTCGATCATGCCGATCGCGACGCGCGCCCAGCCGGGCTGCAGCCTGGCGCGGACCGGCTCTACCTCGCGCTCGATCACGCGCGCATCGTCGATCGTGCCGACCAGCAGGCCATATTGATGCCCGTCGACAGCGACGATCACGGCACGGCTGTTGGTGCGCGGCGTCTGCGAAAGGCCGAGTGCGCATTCGCAGCAGATGATCGTCAGCAGCCGGCTCCTGAGCGCCGCCAGCCCCGCGACATGCGGCGGCGCAAGCGGCACCGGCGATACCGCGCCGATATCGACCACCGATTCGACCTTGGCGGCGTGGATAGCGACCGGCTGCCCTGCGATGCTGCAGATCAGGTAGAGATTGTCCATCATCATCGCGCGGCCACGGCCCCCTTGCGGATCGCGGCGAGCAGGCCTGCGCGATCATAACGATAGACGCTGTTGTCTCCGGTCATCGGCTTCGGTTCGGTCCTGAGGCGGACGATCTGCGCGCCACCGGTCGGCTCGGCGACGTCGCCGTCGCTGGCGATCACGACGTCGGCTTCGGCGGCGGGGACTTCGCCGGCCAGCGCGACGCGATAGCCGGCCGCCTCGACCAGCGGGCGAAGTATCTCGCGCGTCCAGCGATCACCGGCATCGGCGAGAAGGCAGAGCGGCGCCTTGTCGCGGCGCGGACGCCGGCCCGCCGCCTCGCTGAACAGCCAGAAAGGATCGAGAATCTCGATCTGCTCGCCCGCGACCAGCGCGACCGATGCGATCGGCCCCGCCTCCGCCGCCGGCTCGCCCATGTCCGCGAGCGCGATGATGTCGATCACCTCCTCGACCGCATAGGCAAGCTCGGTGTCGCCATCGGTCAGGCGCAATATTTTGAGCGACGGGCGATCGGCCATGATCTCGAACCCGGCGAGCGGCAGGATGCGATCGTCGATCGCGATGCGCAGACGGCCGCCGGCGAAGCGCACGCGATCGCCCGGCACGTCCTCGATCCGCTCGACCAGCCCCAGGCGCACGCCGCGCCGGACGCCGTCGAAGCCGCGGAACAACAAGGTCTGGACGAGCATCTCGGGCTCGGCGGCTTCCATTGCGACCTGCTCCGTCGACGGCTCCTCGTCCTCGGCGCGAACCCCCGCGGCTTCCGCGATGCCGCTGATATCGAGCAGCAGCACGGGCACACCATTGTCGGGCAGCGACATGCCCGCATAGACGCCCGTCGCCGCGATCGCCGGGGAGGCAGGCTTGATCACCAGTTCCTCATGATCATGGACCGCCGCGATGCCCAAGGCATAGCCCCCCCCGCTTACGCCCCGGACCACGGCCAGCGTGCGCCCTATCGTGGGATCGTCGTCGCGCGGCAGGCCGAGTACATCTTCGAGATCCACGACCGGCAGCACCCGATCGCGGATACGCATGACGCGCGCGGACCCGAGGGTGTCGATGCGGATCATCTCATTGCCGTCGTGGACGATCTCCTCGATCGCGGAGCGCGGAATGGCAAAGCCCTGCTCGCCCGCCGTGACGGTAAGCGCGGAAATGATGGTGAGCGTCAGGGGCACACGGATCGTCAGGCGCAGGCCGGCGCGCGGTCGATTGTCGATATCGATCACGCCGCCGATCCGCTCGATATTCGCGCGCACCACGTCCATCCCGACGCCGCGCCCCGAAATCGCGCTGATCCGGTCGGCGGTCGAAAGCCCCGGCGCAAAGATCAGCCCCGCGCGCTGCGACGATGTCATGGCGTCGGCCGCATCGGCGCCGATCACACCCAACGACACCGCCTTCGCGGCAAGCCGCGCCTCGTCGATCCCGCGCCCGTCGTCAGCAATCTCGATGACGATCTGGTTGCCCGACTGATGGGCGCAGACCGTCAGACGCCCGGCCTCCGGCTTGCGCGCGGCGCGGCGCTGATCTGGGCTTTCGATGCCGTGATCGATCGCGTTGCGGACCATGTGCGTCAGCGGATCGCGGATCAGCTCGATCATCTCGCGGTCGAGCTCGACAGTGCCGCCTTCGATGCGCAAATCGACCTGCTTGCCGAGTTCGGCCGCCGTATCGCGGACCATGCGAGGCAGGGCCGCAAACAGCTTGTCGATGCGTTGCATCCGGCTGCGCGTGATCGAATCGCGCATGTCGGCGACGCAGGCCGAGAGCCGATCGAAGGCTGCGGACAGCCCCGGCTCATTCTCAAACTCACGCAGGCGACGCGACAGTTCGTTGCGCGCCAGCACCATGTCCGAAACGCCGCTCATCATCTGATCGAGCAGGTCGAGCGGGATGCGGATGCTGCGCGTTGGCGCGCGCGGCGCGGCGGTGGTCTGGGTAGCGGCTGGCGCCGTTGCCTGCGCCTGCGGCTCGGCGGAAAGTGCGGCGATCAACATCGCATCGTCGGTGTCGGCAATGCTCTCGCCGGCGTCGAGCGCTTCGGTCAACTCACCAATGCGGTCGATGACGGCGAGCACAGCGCTGACCATGCGGGCGTCGGGCTGACGCACGCCCCCGCGAACTTCGGCCAGCACGTCCTCAGCAGCGTGGCTCAGTCGCTCGAAGCGCGGCAGATCGAGGAAACCGCAGCTTCCCTTGACGGTGTGGACGAAACGGAAAATCGAATCGAGCCGCGCACGATCGTCCGGATTGGCTTCCCAGGCGATGATCTCACCCGAAAGCGCTTCCAGCGTATCGCGGGTTTCCGCGATAAACTCGGCAAGAAGATCGTCCATTGGCTCCATTCCCCCGGGGACGGAAGCCTGTTTGAAGACAATGCGTTAAAGTCGAGTTTACAGTCTTTCAGAATTGATTTGGGGTTTGCCGCGAAATGCGCCTTTGGCGCATTTCGCGGCACCGGCCCGCTCCCGCCAGGAACAAACGCTTTTAGCCGGCGACCGGAGCCTCGTTGATCAGCAGCGCGCCAAAAAGCAGCGCGGGCTCCTCGGGCGGCGAAACCTGGATGCCGCCGCCACTCGCGGTCGCGAGGCGGTGGACGAGCCAGGCCGCCGCCGCGCGCGGGGTCAGCGCCGCTTCGCTCAGCTCGCCCTGCAGGGCGACGCGCAGCTCTGAATCGAGCACGAGACGCGGCCCTTCGGCACGGATCACGATCTCGGTGCCTTCCGCGCCATTCTCGGCCCCGATGTCGAGCCGGCCGCCACGCACTAGCGCGTCGCCGGCGATCAGCGCGAGGTTGAGGAGGATTTTGATCGCGGTCTTGCTGAGGGTCGGTTCGGAAACCATCCACCCGATCTCGATCCGACCGCCGCCGAACAGCCCCTCAATCGCGGTGCGCGCCTCGCGCGTGTCGACCATGTCGGCGAAACCGCCGGCGGCGCCGAAAGCGAGACGGAAGAATTTCAGCTTGTTGGCCGATGCCCGCGCGCTTTCGGCAAGAAGTTCGAGGCAGCGCTGGCGCATCTCGGGATCATGCTCGTCAGCGAGCAGTTCGATGCCGTTGTTGAGCGCGCCGACCGGGCTCAGCAGGTCGTGGCACAAGCGCGAGCAAAGCAGCCCCGCATAATCAACCGGATCAATCTTCATCATGCGCCCGTCCCACCATATGGCCCCCATTTGGCGGAGCGAGGCGCGATGTGCAAGGCGAAGTGGCGGAAAAGCTAGTCCTCGACCAGCAGCTCGACCGGCGCGAAGCCCCCGTCCGTCGCGCGCCAGCCTTTCGCCACGCCGCCGCCGACAATGATCCACAGCCGCCCGTCGACCGCCGCCATCGCCCGGTCGAGCACCGAGGGCTCCGGCGATCCGCTGGGATGCGAATGATAATAGCCGGCGACCGGCGCCCCGCCCGCCCGCTCCGCGCGGATCGCGGCGAACAGCGCGGCAGGATCGATCTCGAAGCTGTCGGCGGGGTTCGCGGCGACATTTTCGGCCGGGCGATGCCCGGAAATCAGCGGCGCGCCGAGCAACATCCCGCACACTTCGCGGGCCGGCGAGGCCGCCGCCTCGGCCAGGATCGCATCGAGTACCGATCTTGAAATCCGGGTCTTCATTCCTACATCCCTAGCAATGGTTCCGGGGGTTTCCACATTCAAAGCGGTGATCGATGGCGAGGCCGATGGCTGGCGCCTCGACCGCGCGCTGGCACGCGCCCTGCCGACGCTGTCGCGCGAGCGGCTGAAGGCGCTGATCTCGTCCGGGCAGGTCGTCCGCGACGACACCGACATCGTGCGCGATCCCGCGACCAAGGCCCTCACCGGCCAGAGTTTCGCGGTCGCCGTGCCCGAGCCCAGGCCCGCGCATAACGAGCCGCAGGACATCGCGCTCGAGATCGTCTTCGAGGACGATCACCTGCTCGTCGTCGACAAGCCGGCGGGGCTGGTCGTCCACCCGGCGGCGGGCAATCTCGACGGCACGCTGGTCAATGCGCTGCTCCATCACTGCGCCGGGCGCCTGTCCGGCATCGGCGGGGTGGCGCGGCCGGGGATCGTCCACCGGATCGACAAGGATACGTCGGGGCTTCTGGTGGTCGCCAAGACCGATCGGGCGCATGAAGGGCTGGCGAAGCAGTTTGCGGCGCACAGCATCGACAGGCGCTATAGCGCGATCGTGGCGGGCATCCCCAATCCGGGATCGGGATCGGTGGACGCCCCCCTCGCCCGCAGCCCGCACGACCGCAAGAAGGTCGCGATCGTCGGCGAAGGGCGCGGCAAGCGCGCGGTGACTCACTACCGGCTCGTCAAGCCGCTCAGGGAAGCGGCAATGGTCGAATGCCGGCTCGAAACCGGGCGGACGCATCAGGTGCGCGTCCATATGGCCTCGATCGGCCACCCGCTGCTGGGCGATCCGGTCTATGGCCGCACGCGCCCCGCGCACCGCAACATATTGAAGGAATTGGGATTTCACCGTCAGGCGCTGCACGCCGCCCATCTGGGGTTCGTGCATCCGATCAATAGTAGCAGTTTAGCGTTCGATAGCCAATTACCCATGGATATGCAGGAACTGTTCAGGGCAGTTGGCGTATAAGCAGTTCGAAAAGGACCGGAGTCGCAACCTCCGGCCAGGGAGTTTCCGAAGATCATGGAAAACGGCACCAATGTACCGGCCACCATCCCCGCGCTGGGCGGAGAGGCGAGCCTCAATCGCTATCTTGCCGAGATCAGAAAGTTTCCGCTGCTGACCCCTGAGCAGGAATATATGCTCGCCAAGCGCTTCCAGGAGCATGGCGACACCGAGGCGGCGGCCCAGCTCGTCACCTCGCACCTGCGCCTCGTCGCCAAGATCGCCATGGGCTATCGCGGCTATGGCCTGCCCGTGTCCGAGCTGATCAGCGAAGGCAATATCGGCCTGATGCAGGGCGTGAAGAAGTTCGAGCCCGATCGCGGTTTCCGCCTCGCCACCTATGCGATGTGGTGGATTCGCGCCTCGATCCAGGAATTCATCCTGCGGTCGTGGAGCCTCGTGAAGATGGGCACCACCGCCGCGCAGAAGAAGCTGTTCTTCAACCTGCGCCGGATGAAGTCCAAGCTCGACGCGTTCGAGGACGGCGATCTCAGCCCCGAGCATCTCGCCAAGATCGCCAAGGATCTGGGCGTGACCGAGGAAGAGGTCACCTCGATGAACCGTCGCATGGCGATGGGCGGCGATACCTCGCTCAACGTCTCGATGAACGAGGATGGCGAAGGCCAGTGGCAGGACTGGCTCGCCGACGAAGGCCCGTTGCAGGACGAACGCCTTGCCGACGCCGAGGAAAAGGACGTGCGCCACGCCCTCCTGATGGAGGCGATGGACGATCTCAACGATCGCGAGAAGCACATCCTTGCCGAACGCCGCCTCGCCGACGAGCCCAAGACGCTCGAGGAACTGAGCCAGGTCTATGGCGTGTCGCGCGAACGCGTCCGCCAGATCGAGGTCCGCGCCTTCGAGAAGCTGCAGAAGGCGATGCTCAAGATCGCCGGCCAAAAGAGGCTGCTGCCGGCGACGGCGTAACGCCCGGACGAATGCCGAACATCCGCGCCCGCCCTCGACATTCGAGGGCGGGCGCGATGCATTTTTGGGGCATTCGCTATCATATAACCATATAGGTTATTTTCTTGCTTTGTTGGAAAGTTCCTGAAATGTTCTCGCTTGAGAACGGAGGACGCCAACGTGCAGCATCGTTTATCCGCCGAGCCCAAATCGGCAGAACGCCTCGCTTTCGAACGATATTTACGGACCGGATTTCGCGCGGAGCAGCAGCCCGGCGCGCTTGAGCACAAGTTCAACCCCTATCACGATCCACGCGACGGGCGCTTCACCTTCGCGCCGGGCGGCCCGCGCTCGCTGAGCCGGGTCGTCGTTTCCGACCGTCGCGGGCTTTCACGTGCAAAGCCGCCTTCGACCGCTTTTCCGACTGATGGCGGTCCGAGCGCCCGCCAATCATCGCCGTCCGCCGACCAAGCCGGCCAGCTCAGCAATGCGATATTCCAAAGCGACGGCACGCCGGCAGCATTGCTGCATCTTGCTCAGTACCGCCCCGGCCCGCGAGGCAGGATAGGCAGTAACAACGGCCCGCCGATCACAGACCCCATGACCCTCCACCAGGTTTTTCCGGGCCTGGCCAACGCACCCGCCGGCGGCATTATCGCGATGGCGGACCACTTCCTGGATATCAGCGGGCCCGCGCGCCAGTTGACGACCCAGCTGACCGAGGAGCACGTCTCGCTGCTTATTCGGCAGATCAAGGCTCTGGATCCCAAATATGTGCCGGCTATTCTGGCCTTCCCAACCACACCGGCAGGTCAGGCCAATCTCGTCAATCACCTTCGGATGGAACGCGCCGTGGCCTTCTATCGCGCTCGCAGTGAGTTAAGACCGCTTCAGGTCGAGGTAATTCGGTTTCTCCAAAACCGAACAAACGACGCATATGACCGCGGAGTCGAAGCCTACAATTTAGATCGATTGTCTGTAAAACTATCGCGCGAAGAAGCCATTGGGAATTTTATCGACAAAGATGTCAGACAACAATTGAGAGAACTCTACAACAACCACCGAATTACCATATCAAAAATGGGAGACATACGGATCATCGGCCGAGAATATGATTCAAGTGGGACCGATTTGACTTACAGAATCCCCGACGCGCGCATCGGTGATATCATGATAGACATAACCTTATCGAGAAAGACCATTTCATCTCAACAAATACGTGGCTTCTTCAACAGCGACATGGACCCCAAAACGGTTGTGATAATACGGCCGCGTCAAGTCGGAAATGATAGTGTCTACGTGATTACAAATCCAGGAAGGCGAAAATGATCAGAAATTACAGCCCATATATCCCCAAAACGATCGGAGAGATCACGGATCAGCTCGGATCTATGATGCTCTGGGCACCAACATTTAAGGATGTATCGGGCTGGTTCCCGGAAAAAAACATCGAGACAACCTTCTTTGCGCTTAATGAAGGCCTCGAAAATGTTAAAAAGAAAATCGGGGACGAAAAATTTCAGACACTAATGGAGCTTTCCAATAGGATGCGCGCTCATTTCGAGGCGGACCCTGACGACCAAACCGACGATACAATCAAAGGACGTGAGTGTATCCTCGAGATGGAAACGATCCTCCGCGCGAGCAATTCACGCAGGAAGCCCCGAGGCGATAACGACGCCTGAGCGGGATCAGAACACCCGCGCCGCCAGCCCGCAAACCGCGATCTCGCTGCGCAGATAGCCCTCGTAGCGCGGCAGGCTATCCGCCGCGTCGGCCTGCCGCCGGTGATAGAAGATATGCATCGCGGGCGGCGGCAGGCGTTCGGGATGTTCGAAGCTGGCGCTGGGAATGAAGGCCAGCATGACCGACCCGAACCCGCCATATTCGATCGCCGGCTTACCGCATGACCGGCAGGTGCCGCGATTGATGTTGGGCGGCAGGCGATATTTGCGGAAGGCGACGCTGCCCAACCGCACCGCCGTCACATGCTTCGCCCGCATCACCGTCATGTCCGAAAAGGGGTTGCCGGTGAACGCCTGGCAGATGGTGCAATGGCAGATGAAGCGCGCCAGCTTCGGCGTATCGATAGCGAACGTGCTCCCGCCGCATGCACAGGCCGCGCGCTGAGTGAGCGGGGCGATTATA
Organism: Sphingomonas sp. EU05-FHT14C10; assembly: GCF_058790595.1. NCBI lineage: Bacteria > Pseudomonadati > Pseudomonadota > Alphaproteobacteria > Sphingomonadales > Sphingomonadaceae > Sphingomonas > Sphingomonas sp. EU05-FHT14C10. The sequence goes on from NZ_JBYTEN010000001.1 coordinate 449,754, forward strand.
CCCATGACGAACTCTCCCGTTCGGTTTTTGCGACTTCCATTCCCAAGACTATTCGCTCGGAAACGGTGCAGTTTGATCGTCGGATGTCTTGCGCACAACGCCTGTGTGACGCGTAATTGCTTTTGCTCTGCGGGCTAGAGCATCTTGGCGCCTGGGGGCCAGAGTAAGGCGCGGACCGGTGACGGTTCAGGCTCTTCGAACCTGAGCCGAACAGTCGATGCCGCATCGATGAAAATCACATTGAACGAGCGTCCGATGCCAGCCAAATATACTCAATATATACCAAAAACATATGGCGACATCATGGATCAACTCGGATTCATGATGCTCTGGTCGCCGACGTTCAAGGATGTGTCCGGCTGGTTCCCCGAGCAAAACGTCGAAACGACCTTCTTCGCGCTCAATGAGGGGTTGAAGTGCATTCGGAAACAGCTGGGCGAGGAGACCTATGCGGCCCTCATGGCGCTGTCCGACCGGATGCGCGCGCATTTCGAGGCCGATCCCGAGGACAAGACCGACGATACGATCAAGGGCCGCGAATGCATCATGGAAATGGACGAATTGCTGCGCGCGAGCAGGTCGCGCAAGAGAAGCTGACGCTCCCTGCGTCGCTGCCCGTTCAGAATTCCGATCCATCCTTGCGCCTCTGGCCCACGCCGGTGAACAGGTGCATGTCGATATCGGGATAGTGGCAATCGGTCTCGGCCGGCCTGCCCACCGCCACGAACACGCAATCCGCATCGCTTTCGTTGACGATGGCATGGCCGTTGCCGTCGCCCTTGGGGAAGGCAGCGACATCGCCCGCGCGGAGCGTGGTGCGGCCATGATCGTCGATCAGCACCCCTTCCCCCGCGATCATCACCACCAGTTCGTCCTCGCCTTCATGCCAGTGGCGCTGCGAAGACCATGCGCCGGGCCTCAGTACGACATGGCTCGCGCCGAAATCGCTGAGGCCCGCCGCCGGGGCAAGGCGTCGATACCAGCGCTCCTGCACCTTGTCGGCATATTGCGGCGGATAGCCGGTGGCGTTGGTCTGCGGAATCGCATCGAGATCGAGCTTGGGCATGACGCACTCTATGCAATTTCGGCGTGTCCCGCTAACCGCCGATCATGCTCGATCCCGTCACGCTCGCCCAGACCCTCATCGCCTGCGAAAGCATCACCCCCGCGCGCGGCGGCGTGTTCGATGCGCTGGAGGCAATGCTGGCGCCGCTGGGCTTCGCCGTCGAGCGCTTCGTCGAAGGCGAGGCGCCCGACGGGCCGGTCGAGAATCTGCTCGCCGTCCGCGCACGCGGTGGCCGCCATTTCGCCTTCGCGGGGCATCTGGACGTCGTGCCGCCGGGGCAAGGCTGGGAAAGCGCCCCCTTCGCCCCGGAGATCAGGGGCGATCTGCTTTACGGACGCGGCGCCGTCGACATGAAAGGCGCGATCGCCGCCTTCGTCGCGGCGCTTTCCGCTGCGGAGACGTCCGAAGGCACGATCAGCCTGCTCATCACCGGCGACGAGGAAGGTCCGGCGATCCACGGCACCCGCGCGCTGCTCGATCGCATGGCCGAGCGCGGGCTCCGCCCTGACATGTGCCTCGTCGGCGAACCTACGTCGGTCGATCGGCTGGGCGACATGATGAAGATCGGCCGGCGCGGATCGGTGAATATCTGGATCGAGGTGCCCGGCGTGCAGGGGCATGTCGCCTACCCTCACCTCGCCGACAATCCGATCCCGAAGCTGGTCGCCATCCTGTCCGCGATCGAGGCGATCCACCTCGACGACGGCAATGACTGGTTCCAGCCCTCCAACATCGAGATCACCGACCTGGAGGTCGGCAACCCTGCGACCAACCTGATTCCGGCGGCGGCGCGCGCACGGCTGAGCATCCGGTTCAACGACATGCAGCGGGGCTCCGATCTGGTCGCGCGGATCGAGGCGATCGCCGTCGGACATGCACCGGGCGCGACGGTGAAGGCGCTGATCTCGGGCGAGGCCTTCCTGACCGAGCCGGGGCCGCTGTCCGATCTCGTCGCGGCGGTGGTGCGTGACAGGCTGGGCGTCGAGCCGGTGCTGTCGACCACCGGCGGCACGTCCGACGCGCGCTTCATCTCGCGCGTCTGCCCGGTGGTCGAATTCGGCCTGCTCAACGCGACGATGCACAAGCTGGACGAAGCCGTCGCGGTCGAGGATTTGCGTGCGCTGGCGCTGGTCTATCGGGACATCGTCGAACGCGCACTGGCCGCCGGCTGAAACTGCCGTCGCTTCAGGCGGGCGGCTGCCACAGTTCGATCGCGTTGCCCTCGGGGTCATGGAGCCGGGCGAAGCGCCCGACCTCGGGCTGGTCCCACTCGGCGCGCGTTTCCACCGCAATGCCGGCTTCGCGCAAGGAGGCGATCAGCGCATCGATCTCGCCAACGCGCAGGTTGAGCATCCATTGCTTGTCGGCCGCGAAATAATCGGTGTCGGCGCGGAAGGGCGCAAAGACTACTGGCCCGCCCTCGGTCTGCCACGACCATTCGTCGACCTTGGCGTCGGGATCGGAGACGCAGCCCGCGCCGATATTGAGGTGCGTGCGATACCAGGCATTCAGCGCGTCGGGATCCTTCGCGCGGAAGAAGATGCCGCCAATGCCTTTGACCGCCATACGCCTGCTCCTCGCCGGATCGACTGCGCGCAGCCTGCATCCGATCGCGTCCGCCGACAAGCGCTCCGCTCAGGTCCGGCGGCGACGCAGGATGATGTAGAGCGCCCCTGCACCGCCGTGGCGCGGATGCGCGTTGCGGACGGCCGCGATCGAGGCGGAATGACGCGAGGCCGCAAGCCAGTCGCCGACCGCCGCGCGGATCGCGCCCCGTCCCGTTCCCTCGCCACGCGGCGGCTTGCCGGTGACGAGCAGCAGCACGCGCGCGCCGCCGATGATTGCGTCTTCCAGCCCCCTGTCGAGCGCGGCATGCGCGGATGCGAGCGTATGCCCATGCAGATCGATCGCGCGATCGGGGATCACCGCGCCGCGCGTCAGGCGCTTGTCCCACCCGCCGTCGAGCGTGTTGGCATCCTGCGCGCGTGGCGAGCGCTTGGGCGGCTCGGGCAGCGTCGGGCGGATGGCAATGGGTTTGGGAGGCGGCTTCGCGCCGCCGTCAGCCGCCGCGACCAAAGGCCGCGCCTTGCCGGCAAGCGGAGTCACCGTAGCGGCGACGCGCGCCCACAGCGCGCGCTCCTCAGCGTCGAGCCGACGGCCTGCCATAGGCCGACTCCGACTGGAGCCGCGCCAGCGTTCCCACCGGCAGCAGCAGGAAAGCGGTGCCCCGGCCCGACATGCCGCCGGCAATGGCGCGCGCTTCGTCGCCCGCGCCCCAGAATGTGTCGAAGCGGTTGGCGCCCTTGATCGCGCCGCCGGTATCCTGCGCGATCCACACGCCCGTGCCTTCGCGCCGATCGAGCGACAGCCAGACCGGCGCGCCGAGCGGAATATAGCGCGGATCGGCGGCAACCGTGGCGCGCGGCGTCACCGCCACGCCCATCGCGCCGATCGGCCCCGGGCCGGTCAGCTCGCGGAAGAACACCCAGCTCTTGTTCTCGCGCATGATGTCGCGGCCCTGATCGGGGTGATCGTGGAGCCACTGGACGATGCCCTGCATCGATGCCTGATCGGGGCCGATCAGCCCACGCTGGCGCATCAGCGCGCCGATGCCGGTATAGTCGCGGCCATTCTGCCCGTCATAGCCGATGCGCATCACGCTGCCGTCGGGCAGGCGCAGGCGTCCCGAACCCTGAACCTGCAGGAAGAAGAATTCGACAGGATCGGCGGCCCAGGCCATTTCCAGCCCCTGCCCCGCCAGCGCACCCTGCTCGATCTGCGTGCGATCATAATAGGGAACCAGCGTCTTGCCGTCGAAGCGCCCGCTGATCCGCTTGCCCTGCAGGCTGTCGGAAAACGGGCTGAGGTCGATCTGCAGCAGATCGGCTGGCTTGCGATAGACGGGCACCTGATAGCCGGGGCCGCGCGTACGCGATCCCATGATCTCGGGCTCGTAATAGCCGGTCGCGAAGGTCGCGCCGCTGCCCACCTGCGCGGTTTCGAACCAGCGCGTGAAGAAGCCCACGGGATCGCCGTCAGCGCTTGCCGCCGCGCTGCACGCGCCCTGCCAGTCCTGTGCGCGCGTTAGCCCGCTTGCGTCGGTGCGGCGGAGCAGGCCGGGGCAGCTGGTGCGGAAGGCCTGGAGCGCGGCGCGCGCCTGTTCACGGTCGAAGGGCAGGCTCGAAACCAGCGGCCCGGGGACGACGCCTGCCACCCGCGCGCTGCCGGCGTCGGGCGACGGCGAAGGGGCCAGCGCTGGTGGCAGCGGAGTAGCCGGCGTCGGCTGGCGAACCGGCGGATTGGGTTGCTGCGTGGACGGACGATGATCCGAAGGCACGCCAGCCGGGACGATCCGCCCCGAGCAGCCGGCCAGAAGCAGCAGGGCGGCCGTCGCCGCCCAAAGAGCGGGCCTCACGCCGCTTCGTCGGTGTCGGAAAGAACCCAGTTCGGGTCCTTGTCGCGCAGCGTGCGGGTGAAGGTCCACACGTCGTGCGTCGGCACTGCATCATCGAGCGAGCCGGCGATGACATTGCCCTCGCTGTCGCGCGTGACGGCGGCGATATCGGCATCGAAACGCACAGTGACGCTGGCGACGCGGTTCTGGACCGAAGCCGCCGCGATGACGGCCTGTTCGATCGAGACCAGCCGGTTGTCGAGCGTCTGTCCCGCATCCTTGCGCGCGGCGATCGCCTCTTCGAAGGACGCGCGCACGTCGGGCGAGGCGAGCCAGCCCAGTTGCTCCTCATCGCCCTTCCAGAAAGCCTCGAGGATCATGCGGTAGGCCGAACGCGCGCCTTCGAGGAAGCGATGCGCGTCGAACGAGGAATCAACGGCGATGATCGCCTTCACGCCTGCGACGGCGGCCGGCTCGATCACTGAGTCGGCAGTAACGGGCGCTTCGGGCTGGAGATCGGGAATGGAGCGCGCCGAGGGGATGGTCACCACCCGCTCCTCGGCCGGTTTCGCGATCGTCTGCTCATGCCCGCTGCGCTTGCCCAGCACCATATAGAGGCGCAGGGCCAGAAAGGCCGCGATCATGGCGAGAATGACAATAACGAGCACCTGACCTCCAGTTCCGCGGAACGTCGCGCGGAATCCCTACATAAGCGCGAGAGGTGAATGATTCAAATATATCCGCCGCTGCGTGCGCGCCCTATCTTGTTCCATTGCCCTTGGTCGCCGCGCCATGCTAGGCGCGCCGCCGATCAGTTTCTGCACAAGAAGGGTTTTCGACAATGGCCGAAGAATTTGGCGCGCCGGGCGCGGGCGATGCGCTTCCCAACGGCGCCGACACGCTGCCGCAGGTCGGCCTCATCTCGCAATATGTGAAGGACCTGTCGTTCGAGAACCCGAACGCGCCGGCCGTTTACCAGTGGCAGAGCCAGCCGCAGATCGACATCCAGTTCAACATCGCGTCGAACCGCGTCGGCGACGACGTGTATGAAGTGGTGCTGAAGGTCGAGGTCCGTGCCGAGGGCGACGGCCAGGTCGCATTCCACGTCGAGCTGTCCTACGCTGGGCTTTTCGGGCTGCGCAACATCCCGGAAGACCAGATCCAGTTCATCCTGATGGCGCAGGCGCCGGCGCTGATCTTCCCGTTCGCGCGCCGCGTGCTGGCCGATGCCGTGCGCGACGGCGGCTTCCCGCCGCTGCTGCTCGAGCCGATCGACTTCGGTTCGATCTATCTCCAGCAGGCGCAGGCCCAGGCCGAGCAGGCCGGGTTCGGCGTGACCGGCCAGGCCTGATCCGCCACCGGTGATATTGAAAGACACCGTTCGGGCTGAGCCTGTCGAAGCCCTCTTCCTTCTTCTCGTGAGGATGAAGGAAGAGGCTTCGACAGGCTCAGCCCGAACGGGTATTTGCAAGAACCGCTGGATGCACGGCTGGGCTGCCCGATGAACCTCGTCCGCGCGACCGCGACGATCGGCGGGCTGACGCTGATCAGCCGCATCCTCGGTTTCGTGCGCGACATGCTGATGGCGCGCTTCGTCGGCGCCGGACTGGCGTCGGATGCCTTCCTGATCGCGTGGCGGCTGCCCAACCTGTTCCGCGCGTTGTTTGCCGAAGGCGCCTTCGCCTCGGCCTTCGTGCCGATGTTCAACCGCACGATGGGCGAGGCCGAATCGAAGGGTCATCCCGCCCCGCTGCGCGCCGCGCTCGACTTCACCGAACAGGTTCTGTCGGTGCTGCTGCCGCTGCTGATCGTCTTCACGATCATCATGATGTTCGCCGCCGCCCCGATCGTCTGGGCGATGACCGGCGGCTTCCCCGACGGCGGGGCCGACAAGTTCGACCTGACCGTCCAGCTGACGCGCATCACCTTCCCCTATCTCGCGCTGATCAGCCTCGTTTCGCTGCTCGGCGGCATCCTCAATTCGCTTCACCGTTTCTGGGTGAATGCCGCCGCTCCCATCCTGCTCAACATCTGCATGATCGTCGGGCTGATCTTCTTTCGCGGGCATAGCGAGATCGATACCGCACGGACGCAGGCGATCGCCGTCACCGTATCGGGCGTGATGCAGCTCGCCTGGCTGATGCTCTCGTGCCGGCAGGCAGGCGTCTCGCTGCGCCTGCGCAGGCCCAGCCTTTCGCCGCAGGTCAGGAAGCTGCTGGCAATCATCTGGCCGGCGGCGCTGGGCGCTGGCGCTGTGCAGTTCAACCTGCTGATTTCGACCACACTCGCCGCGCGCTTCCTGCCGCAGGGTGCCGTATCCTATCTCTATTATGCCGACCGGCTGAACCAGCTTCCGCTGGGCCTGATCGGCATCGGTGTAGGCACCGCGATCCTGCCGATGCTGTCGCGCCAGATCGGTGGTGGCAATGATGCCGCGGCCAATCACACGCAGAACCGCGCGATGGAGCTTTCGCTGCTCCTCACCCTGCCTGCGACCGCCGCCTTCATCGTCTCGGCCGTGCCGCTGATCCACGCGACGCTTCAGCACGGCGTGTTCAGCGCCGCCGATACGATCGCCAGCGCCAATGCGCTCGCCGCCTTCTCGATCGGCCTGCCCGCCTATGTCTTGATCAAGGTGCTGACGCCCGGCTTCTATGCGCGCGCCGACACGCGGACGCCGGTGCGGATCGCGCTGCTCGCCATGCTGGTCAACCTCGTCGGCAACCTCATCCTGATCTGGCCGATGGGGCATGTCGGCCTCGCGCTGTCGACCGCGATCTCGGCCTGGGTCAATGTCGGGCTGCTCTATCTGACGCTCCACCGGCGCGGGCAATTCTCGGTCGATGCGCAGTTGCGCCGGCGCACGATCCGCCTGCTCGGCGCGACGGTTGCGATGACCGCGCTGCTCCTTATCCTCAACCCGATCGTCGACGCGCATAGCGGACGCGGGCTGATCGAGCGCATCGTCGCGGTGGGGCTGATGATCGCGGCGGGCGGCATCGTCTATTTCGGCGCGGCCTTCGCGCTGCGCGCCTACGGGCTTGCCGAACTGAAGCAGCAGTTGCGCCGCCGCCCGCCTGCGGCTTGACGCGGAGCTTCGGGGAAGCGAGAGGCGGCGGCTATGGCAAAGCGCATCGTCTCGGGCATCCAGCCCACCGGAAACCTTCACCTCGGCAACTATCTGGGGGCGATCCGCAACTGGGTGCGGATGCAGGACGATAATGAGGGCGGCGATACGCTGTTCTTCCTCGCCGATCTCCACGCCATCACCGTCTACAATGACCCGGCCGAACTGACCGCCAACACGCGCGAGATGGCGGCGGCGCTGCTCGCGGCAGGGATCGATCCCAAAAAGGCGATCCTGTTCAACCAGACGCGCGTGCCCGCGCATTCCGAGCTCGCCTGGCTGCTCTTCTGCACCGCGCGGATCGGCTGGCTGAACCGCATGACGCAGTTCAAGGAGAAATCGGGCAAGAATCGCGAGGGCGCGAGCGTCGGCCTCTATGCCTATCCGGTGCTGCAGGCGGCGGACGTGCTGCTCTATCAAGCGACGCACGTCCCCGTCGGCGAGGACCAGAAACAGCATCTGGAGCTGGCGCGCGACATCGCGACCAAGTTCAACACCGACTATGCGACCGAGCTGTTCACCCTGCCCGAGCCGTTCATCCCGCCCGCCGCCGCGCGGATCATGAGCCTGCGCGACGGTAGTGCGAAAATGTCGAAGTCCGACCCGTCGGATGCGTCGCGGATCAACCTGATCGACGATGCCGACACGGTCGCGCAGAAGATCCGCAAGGCCAAGACCGATCCCGATCCGCTGCCCGGCACTGCCGAAGGGCTTGAGGGGCGGCCAGAGGCGCGCAACCTGATCGCCATCTATGCCGCGCTCACCGATCGCAGCGTCGGCGACGTGCTGGCCGAGCATGAGGGCAAGGGCTTTGGCCAGTTCAAGCCGATCCTCGCAGATCTGCTCGTCGAGACGCTCGCCCCCATCCGCGCGCGTTTCGAGGAGTATCGCCGCGATCCGGCGGAGATCGACCGGCTGCTTGGCGAAGGCGGCGCCCGCGCGGCCGAGATTGGCGCACCCACGCTTACGCGCGCCTACGATGCGCTGGGATTGTGCCGATAGAGGACAGTTCGTCGCGCGCATGCATCCACTTGCCGTGCTGCACGTTCAACCCTTATTCAGTTGGCCAAGCGCATCCTCCGGCCACCTGGAGGATGCTCTTTCTCGATTTGAAGGTCGCCCAAGATGCTGACTGCAAAGAAGATACTCGCCGCTGCTCTCCCCGTGACGCTGCTTGCGCTCGGCGGATGCGCGACGCCGTTCAACGCCAAGGTCTCGCGCTTCCAGCAATTGCCTGTGCCGCAGGGACAGACTTTTGCCGTCGAGCCGGGTGATCCCCGCCTGCAGGGCGGACTTGAATTCTCCCAATATGCCGCGCTGGTCAGCGAACATCTGGCGCGCGTCGGCTATCGCCCGGTCGAAGCGGGCGCCAAGCCCGATCTCGTCGTCCGCGTCGCCTACACCGTCGATCACGGCCGCGAGAAGATCCAGTCGACCCCCGGCTGGGGCTATGGCGGCTGGGGTGGCTGGGGCGGAGGTTGGGGTGGCTGGGGTGGTTGGGGCGGCTATCGCCCGATCGTGACCCGTGGCGGCCGTATCGCCTATGCGCCCGGCTTCTATTACGACCCGTTCCTGTGGGGTGGCGGCTGGGGCGGCACCGACGTCAGCAGCTATACCGTCTACACCAGCCAGCTAAACGTGATGATCGTCCGCACATCGGATGGCACGCACCTGTTCGAAGGCAAGGCGCAGGCGATCTCGCGCAGCAACGACCTGCCCTATCTCGTCCCAAACCTGATCGAGGCCATGTTCACCGGCTTCCCGGGCAATTCGGGCGAGACGGTGAAGATCACTGTGCCGCCTCCGCCCAAGGCCAAGGGCTGATCGGCGCGGCCGCCGGCCAGAACGGAAAAGCCCCCGACCGCAAGGCCGGGGGCTTTTCATTTGGGCGACGGTCCGGCGCGGGCCGGAGCTTGCCGAACGAGGCTCAACCGCCGAGCTGGCGGATCAGCGCGCGGACGTCGGCGTCCATGTCCGCATCCTCGGCGCGCATCTTCTCGATCGTCTTGACCGCGTAGATCACCGTCGTGTGATCGCGCCCGCCGAAGCGACGGCCGATCTCGGGCAGCGAGCGCGGCGTCAGCCGCTTGGCGAGATACATGGCGATCTGACGCGGCCGGGCGACCGAGCGCGCGCGACGCGCCGAGACCATCTCGGCCTGGCGCATGCCATAATGCGCCGAAACCGCTTTCTGGATCTCGTCGATCGTCACGCGGCGCGATCCGGCGCTCAGCATCTCGCCAAGTACTTCCTGCGCGAAGGCGAGGTCGATCGTGCGATCGTTGAGCATCGCATAGGCCGAGAGGCGGTTGAGCGCACCTTCCAGTTCGCGGACGCTGCTCTGGATGCGATCTGCGAGCAGGGCGAGTACGTCGTCGGGAATCGCGACTTCGGGCGTCGCGGCCAGCTTCGCGCGCAGGATGGCGAGGCGCAGCGCCTGACCGGCAGGCTTGATGTCGACGACGAGGCCGCTGGCGAGGCGCGACTGGATGCGGCCTTCCATGCCTTCCAGCGCCTGCGGGCTGCGATCGGCGCTGATCACGACGCGCTTGCCCGAATGCATCAGTTCGTTGAGCGTGTGGAGGAATTCCTCCTGTGTCGAACCCTTGCCGGCGATGAACTGGATGTCGTCGATCATCAGCAGGTCGGCCGAGCGCAGCCGCTGCTTGAAGCTCAGCGTATCGCGGTCGCGCATCGCGGCGACGAAATCGACCATGAACTTCTCGGCCGACATGAACAGCACCGACGCGCCGGGGACGCGCTGGCGATAGACATGTCCGATGGCGTGAAGAAGGTGCGTCTTACCTTGCCCGGTAGCCGAATGGATGAACAGCGGGCTGAGCGCGAGTGCGCCCGACGCGAGTCCCTTCGCCGCGTTGAACGCGACTCGATTCTCCTCGCCGACGACGAAGCTGTCGAAGGTGAAGCGCGGATCGAAGCCGTTCGCCAGCGCCGGATGCGCAATCGGCGTGACGGCCGGATTTGGTTCGGCGGCGTAGACCGGCAGCGTTTCCTCGGCTGCGGCAGCGCCGATGCGCACGTCGCGCACGGCGGGCAGCAGCGCACGCCATGCCAGCCGGATACGATCGGCATAATGCGCGCTGACCCAGTTCGCCATGAACTCGGACGGCAGTGTGAGGTTGACGATCGCGCCGCCTTCCTCAACGCCGGCAAGCGCCGCCGGCTTCAACCAATGGTCAAACACCCGCGCGCCGCAATCGCGACGCAGCCCCTCCCGGATCGACGCCCAGGCCGCCTTGTAGGCATCCCCGGTCGCGTCAACATGCTCCATCCGTTCGATCTTCCCCGATACCACTGCTTGCAATGCCCTTCACGCTGCGCCGACGCGCCCACGACGACGCAAACCTGCCCCCATGCCGGAATCACTTCCGGCACCATTGAACACGCTCTCAGACTGACCCGGCCACGCGATCGCGCGCCGGGAGGACAAGTTCTAAGGACGCCGATACGAGTCGAGCAAGGGTGCGACCTGTCAAAAATCAGAAATAAAGAAGTTGACGAGGGATTCCCTAGCTTTTCGCGCGTCTCAAAATAACCACCTGGAACAGGGCGAAAAATCGGAAGTGTCGGCACAGTTTACACGACGAATCGCGGATTCTCCGTCATCGACACGTCACCATTTTGAAACATTAAAAGGCCCGCAAGCATAGCTTGCGGGCCTTCCGAACTTTGACAGCTGTGCGACTCGGTTAGCCGAGCGACGCGACTCGCTTGGTCAGGCGCGAGAACTTGCGCGCCGCAGTGTTCTTGTGGAGCACGCCCTTGGCGACGCCGCGCGCCAGCTCAGGCTGCACAGCCGCGATGGCTTCGTCAGCGGCCTTCTTGTCGCCGGCGGCCAGCGCGGCCTCGACCTTCTTCACGAAGGTGCGGATGCGACCGATGCGGTTGCCGTTGATCTCCGCGCGACGCTCGTTGCGCCGAATCCGCTTCTTTGCCTGCGGCGTGTTCGCCATGCTCTCGAAACCTCGATCAAAATGAAAAGGGCCGCGGAATCGTCTCCGCGCCCGGAAAGGCGGCCCCCTTAACCTCGCGACGCCTGCGGGTCAACAGGAGTCTGGGGATTCGGGGCCGATATCAATGCTGGCACGCCGCGCACCAGAATGTCGACCGGCCCGAATCGACCATGCGTTCCACCGCTGCCCCGCAGGCCGGGCAATCCGCGCCTTCGCGCCCATAGACGCGCCAGTCCTTCGCGAAATAGCCCAACTCGCCATCGGGCCGCGCATAGTCGCGCAGTGTTGACCCTCCCGCCGCGATCGCCGCCGTCAGAACCGCGCGAATCGCCGGCACCAGTAGCTCGATCCGCTTGCGCGAAACCTTCCCCGCCGCCCGGCGCGGGGCGATGCCGGCGATATGAAGCGCTTCGCAGACGTAGATATTGCCAAGCCCCGCAACGATGCGCTGATCGAGCAGCATCGCCTTGATCGGCGCGGCGCGGCCCGCGAACGCTGCCAGCAGATGATCGACGCTCAACCCCTCACCCAATGGCTCGGGCCCCATAGCGGCGAAGGGCGGATAATCCTCCCCCGCCCCCACCAGATCGACGAAGCCGAAGCGGCGCGCATCGTTGAGCGCCAGTCGCCGCCCCTCGTCCGTCTCGATCAGCAGATGGTCATGCGGCAGCACTTCGCCCGGATCGAGCCGCCAGCGCCCCGACATGCCGAGATGGAAGATCATCCGGTCGCCGCGATCGGTGTCGATCAGCCCATATTTGGCGCGCCGGCCAAGCCCGGTGATGCGCGCGCCGGTCAGCCGCTGGCGCAGGTCGGGCGGGAATGCGTGGCGAAGATCGGGGCGCCGCGTCTCGATCGCCGCGATCACGCGGCCCTCCAGCACCGGGCGCAGGCCGTTCACCGTCGTCTCGACTTCGGGCAGTTCGGGCATCGGGGTCCTGTTCAAATGGTTGGCGAGCCGGTGCCGCCAAAACAACGAAATACAGCTAAGGGCTCACCCGCGCTTCACAAGCCCACCCCGGAACGGCTACGGGTCGCGGCATGAGCGAAACCGTCTCCTTCGGCTATACCGATGTCGCCCCCGAGGAAAAGACGCGCCTCGTGCGCGGCGTCTTCTCCAACGTCGCCGCGCGCTACGATCTGATGAACGACGCCATGTCGGGCGGGCTGCACCGTTTGTGGAAGGATCGCTTCGTCCGCCGCGTGAAGCCGCGCGCGGATGAATATATCCTCGACATGGCCGGCGGCACCGGGGACATCGCGTTCCGCCTCGCCGCATCGGGCGCGCACGTGACGGTCGCCGACATCAATCCCGAGATGCTGGAGGTCGGCATCGGTCGCGCCGCCAAGCGCGGGATCGACGGGCTGGTATGGACCGAGGCCAATGCCGAGACGCTGACTTTCCCGGATCGCAGCTTCGATGCCTACACGATCGCCTTCGGCATCCGGAACGTCACGCGCATCCAGCGGGCGCTAAACGAGGCGCATCGCGTGCTGAAGCGCGGGGGCCGTTTCTTCTGCCTCGAATTCTCGACCACCGAATGGCCGGGCTTCGGCGAAGTCTATGACGCCTATTCGCACCATCTGGTGCCCAAGCTCGGCAAGGCGCTGGCCGGCGACGAGGAAAGCTATCGCTACCTCATCGAATCGATCCGCCGTTTTCCCGACATGCCGACCTTCGAGGGCATGATCGCCAAGGCCGGCTTCGCCCGCACGCATGTCGAGCCGCTGCTCGGCGGCCTCGTCGCGATCCACAGCGGCTGGAAGATCTGATCTTGCCTTTTTTTTCGCTGACCCCGGCATGACGCAGCCGATCGTCCATCTGGCACGCCTGCTGAAGTGGGGCCGCACGCTGGCACGTCACGGCGCGCTCAAGGGGATCGAGCGCGATCCGCTGACGCCGCCTGCTGTGCGCAGGCTCGTCCGCGTCGCGCGCTTCGGCGCGCGCGTGCCTCACAAGCCTGCCTATGCCGATGCGTTCCAGACGATCGGTCCGGCGGCCGTCAAGCTCGGCCAGGCGCTGGCGACGCGCCCCGACCTGGTCGGCGAGGAAGCCGCCGCCGATCTGCTTCGCCTGCAGGATGCCCTGCCTCCCGTTCCCTTCGCCGAGATACGCGCGTCGATCGAACAGGCGCTGGGCAAGCCGATCGACGAGCTGTTCGCCTCGATCGAGGAGGATCCGGTCGGCGCCGCGTCGATCGCGCAGGTCCACCGCGCCGTCACGACCGACGGGCGCAAGGTCGCGGTCAAGGTGCTGCGCCCCGGCGTCGAGGAGGAATTCACCAAGGCGATCGAGACATATGAATGGGCGGCGGCGCAGGCCGAGTCCTTCGGCGGCGAGATTGCGCGGCTGCGCCCCCGCCTCGTCATCGCCACCTTCCGCCAGTGGACGGCGCGCGAGCTGGACCTGCGTCGCGAGGCAGCCTCCGCGTCCGAGCTGGCTGAGGCGATGGTCGCCGAACCGGGATACGAAATCCCAGCGATCGACTGGCAGCGCACCGCGCGCCGCGTAATGACGCTCGAATGGATCGATGGGATCAAGCTGTCCCGCCGCGACGAACTGATCGCCGCCGGGTATGATGTGAAGGCGCTGGCCGCCCGCCTCGTCCGCGCTTTCCTGCGTCAGGCGATTTCCGAAGGCTTCTTCCATGCCGACATGCATCAGGGCAATCTGCTGGTGCGCGGCGACGGCAGCATCGTCGCGATCGATTTCGGCATCATGGGCCGCATCGACCGGCGCGCGCGCACCTGGCTGGCGGAGATCCTCTACGGCCTGCTGACCGGCGATTATAAGCGCGTGGCCGAGATTCATTTCGAGGCGGGCTATGTGCCGCCGCACCATAATCTCGGCGAGTTCACCACCGCGCTGCGCGCCGTCGGCGAGCCGATCCGCGGATTGCCGGTCAAGGACATCTCGATCGGCAACATGCTCGACGGGCTGTTCGCGATCACCCGCGATTTCGACATGCCGACCCAGCCGCACCTGCTGCTTCTCCAGAAGACGATGGTGATGGTCGAAGGCGTGGCGACCGCGCTCGATCCCGACCTCAACATGTGGGAGACGTCGGGGCCGTTCGTGAAGGAATGGATGCGCACCGAGCTTGGCCCAGAGGCGCATCTTGCCGACCGGCTGGTCAAGGACGTCCGCACCCTCGCGCGTCTTCCCGATCTCATCCGCGCGATCGAGGCGCGTTATCCGCCGCCGGGTGGAGCCCCGCCCCCGCCGCCGCTCCGCGATGTGGAGGTCGTGCGCGTCGGCACGGGCTGGCGCTATGCCGTCGTCGCGCTGGCCGCTGCATTGGCTGGCGCCGGGCTCAGCTGGCTGCTGATCGGCTGAGATGCCGCGCGCGATCAGGCTTGCCTCGATCGTCGCAGCGCTCGCGCTGATCCTTCTCGGTCTCGTCTTGCCACCCGGTCAGGGCGGTCGGATGGCGACCGATATTTCTACCGGAACCGACGCGGGCCTTTATCGGCGCATCGTCGAGCGCGTTCGCACGGGCGAGGATTATCATGCTGCGGCCATCGCCGAGCAGCGGGCGCATAATTACCCTGTCAAACCCTTTGTCACGGTCCGCCCCCCCGCACTGGCCTGTCTGATCGCCAGAGTCGGCTGGCCGAAAACGGGCGCGCTGCTGCTCGCGCTCGCGATCGCGGCCAGCCTGGCCTTCGCGCTGGCGCTGCGCGCCACTTCCAACGGCATCGCCGAATGGTTGCCTGCCGCCGGCCTGGCTGCCTTGGGGGCGTTTCTGCTCGGCCAGCCTGCGCTGGTGATGTGGCACGACATCTGGGCCGCATTGCTGTTGATGCTTGCGCTCGGGCTGTGGCGCCCCGATCGGGCGTGGCCCGCTATGCTCGCCGGGCTCGCGGCGGCGCTCGTTCGCGAACTGGCGATTCCCTTCCTGCTTGCCATGGGCGTGATGGCTTTGATCGACAGGCGCGCGCGCGAGGCGTTCTGGTGGGCGGCTGCGCTGCTTGCGGCCGGTCTGGCGCTGGCGCTTCATGCCCATGCGGTCGGCGCGCTGACGCTTGCCGGCGACCCTGTGTCGCAGGGCTGGAACGGGGGGGGCGGATGGCCGTTGCTGCTCGCCATGCTTCGCCAGACCAGCCTGTTCGGGCTGCTCCCCGCCCCGGCGATCGCGACGGCGATCCTGACCCCGCTCGCACTGCTCGGCTGGATAGCGCGCGGCGATGCGCTGGGGCGGCGCGTTAGCCTGATTCTGGCCGGCTATGGGGCGATGCTGATCTTCTTCGCCCGGCCCGACAATTTCTACTGGTCGGCGCTGATCGCGCCTGTCCTGCCCGCCGGTCTGGCTTTCCTCCCCCGGCTGTGGCGCACCGCCCCCTCGACTTGATCGAGCGGGCAAGGCATTGAGGCGCGCATGGCTTCCCTCCGAATCCTCCTGATCGTCGGCGGCGGGATCGCCGCCTACAAGGCGTGCGAGCTGATCCGCCTGATCCGCAAGGACGGCATGTCGGTACGCTGCGTGCTGACCGATGGCGGCGCGCATTTCGTGACGCCGATGACGCTTGCCGCACTCTCCGAGGATCAGGTCTTCACCAGCCTGTGGGACCTGAAGGACGAGGCCGAGATGGGCCACATCCAGCTCAGCCGCGACGCCGATCTGGTCGTCGTCTGCCCCGGCACCGCCGATCTCATCGCCAAGATGGCGAACGGCATTTCAGACAGCCTTGCGACCACGCTGCTGCTCGCCACCGATACGCCCGTGCTCGTCGCGCCGGCGATGAACGTGCGCATGTGGCTCCACCCCGCGACGCGCCGCAACGTCGCGACGCTCCGGGCCGACGGGCTAACGGTCATGGAGCCCGACGAAGGCGTGATGGCGTGCAACGAATATGGCCCCGGTCGCCTGCCCGAGCCGCCGGTGATCCTCGATCGCATCCGAGCGCTGCTCTCCACCGGGGTCGCCAAGGCTCCCGCCAAGCTGCCGCCACCCGAAGGCGGACCTGCGTGGATCGCGCGCGACGCGCGGCTCGCCAGCCGCCATATCATCGTCACCGCCGGCCCCACGCATGAGCCGATCGATCCGGTGCGCTACATCGCCAACCGATCCTCGGGGAAGCAGGGTTTCGCCATTGCGGGCGCGCTGGCCGCACGCGGCGCGCAGGTAACGCTGGTCGCCGGGCCGGTGTCGCTCCCGACGCCTCCGGGCGTCACCCGCGTCGATGTCGAGACTGCGCGGCAGATGGCGAGCGAGGTCGGCCGCGCGCTTCCTGCCGACGCAGCCGTGATGGTGGCCGCCGTGGCCGACTGGCGCGTCGAGCCCACCGATCAGAAGATCAAGAAACGCGCCGACGGCGCTCCGCCGACGCTCGGCCTGTCGGAAAATCCCGATATCCTTGCCGAGCTGGCGCACGATACGCGCCGTCCGGCGCTTGTCGTCGGTTTCGCGGCCGAAACGCAGAACGTCGTCGAAAATGCCGTCGCCAAGCGCGCGCGCAAGGGCGCCGACTGGATCGTCGCCAATGACGTCTCGGGCGACGTGATGGGCGGCGCCGAAAATCGCGTCCACCTCGTCACCGCGTCGGGCGTCGAGGATTGGCCGCAAGGTACGAAGGAGCAAGTCGCCGAGCGGCTGGCCGAACGCATCGCCGATGCGCTGGGAGTTTCCGCATGACTGCGCCTATCGCCATCCGCATAAAGCGCCTGCCGCATGGCGAAGGCCTGCCCCTGCCCGCCTACGCCACCGCGCATGCGGCAGGCATGGATGTCGTCGCCGCCGAGGATCTGACGCTCGCCCCCGGCGCGCGCCACGCCGTTGCAACCGGCTTCGCGATCGCCATTCCCGAAGGCTATGAAGTCCAGGTCCGCCCCCGTTCGGGACTGGCGCTCAAGCACGGCGTCACCTGCCTCAACACGCCGGGTACGATCGACGCCGACTATCGCGGCGAAGTGAAGGTCATCCTCGCCAATCTCGGCAGCGATCCCTTCGCCATCGCGCGCGGCGATCGCATCGCCCAGCTCGTTCCCGCCGCCGTCACACTTGCCGCCTTCGCCGAAGTCGACGAACTGGACGAGACGGCGCGCGGCGCGGGCGGCTTCGGCTCGACGGGCGTGTGACCTTACTCAGCGACGCACAGATCGATCGTTACGCCCGCCACATCATCCTCAAGGAGATTGGCGGCGAAGGCCAGAAGCGCCTGCTCGGCGCGACCGTCGCGGTCATCGGCGTCGGCGGGATCGGCTGCCCGGCGATCGAGGCGCTGGCGGCGACCGGCGTAGGCCGCCTCCGCCTGATCGACGACGACGAGGTTGCGTTGTCCAACCTCCAGCGCCAGACCCTGTTTTCAACCGCCGACGTCGGGCGCGCCAAGGTCGATGCTGCCGCCGACGCGGTCGCGCGGCTGACGCCCGATGTCGCGATCGAGCGCCACCCCATCCGCCTCGGCATCGACAATGCCCGGAGCCTTCTTGCCGGTGCCGACGTGGTCCTCGACGGCTGCGACAATTTCGCCACCCGCCTGATCGGGGCCGATGCTGCCCAGGCGCTTCAAATCCCGCTGGTCTCGGCCGCCGTCGGGCAGTTCGAAGGCCAGCTTGCGGTTTATCGCGGGTGGGAGGCGGGCAAGCCCTGCTATCGCTGCCTCGTCGGTAACGACCCCGATCGCCCCGATGTGAGCTGCGCCGATCAGGGCGTACTCGGCGCGCTCACCCAGAGCATCGGCGGCCTCGCTGCGATCGAGGCGATCCGCCAGATCGTGCCTTTCGGCACGGACAGCGCCGGCCAGCTCCTGATCCTCGACGCGCTCGCCTTCCGCTTCCGTACCATTGCACTACCCAAGGATCCCGGCTGCTCGTGCGCGGGCTGACGATCATCGTCGCGACCGGCGATGCCGATCGCTTCGCCGCTGCCGTCGCGATCGCAAGCGCATCAGCAGCGCTCGGCGGACGCACGCGGCTCTATCTGCACGACGGCGCGGTGGCGCGGCTTGCGGATACCGATCTGTCCGATGCACTGGCGCTCGATGTCGCCATCATCGCCTGCCAGACCGGGCTTGCTTCCGCGGGCATCGATCTCTCGACGCTGAATGGACGCATTGCGGCGGGCGGTCTCGTCTCATTGTTGGCCGCGCTCGACGACGACAGGCTCTTGACCGTCTAGCCGCCAACACGGCAACTGCCGCCATCATTTCACGATCGGGGCATGCCGGCGATGATCACCCTCTACTCCTATCCGGGGCTGTTCGGCCTCGCCGACAACAACCCCTTCGGTCTCAAGATCTTCGCGCTGCTCAAGCTGGCCGGCCTGCCCTTTCGCCACGAACATATTCTCGACACCTCGGCCGCGCCGCACGGCCAGCTTCCCTATCTCGACGACGACGGAACGCTGATCGGCGACAGCGCAGCGATTCTCGCACATCTGACGAGCGCGCACAGCCTGTCGATCGACGCGCGCCTCGACGATGTCCAGCGGACGCAGGCCTTCTGCATCGGCCGCGTCCTCGACGACCTTTACTGGCCAATGTCCTATTCGCGCTGGAAGGACGATCGCTTCTGGCCGTCCTTTCGCGATGCCCTGCTCGACGAGCATGAAAATCTCGCCGAAGCCGATCTGAACGCCGCGCGCGCCTATAATTTCGAGCGCTATCGTTATCAGGGGATCGGCCGCTATCCTCCCGACGAGGCCTATCGCCGCGGGCTCGACGATCTCGCCGCGCTCGCAATGCTCCTGCCGCGCCAGGGCTTCATGTTCGGCGACCAGCCGACCAGCGTCGACGCCAGCCTTTACGGCTTCATTGCCAATATCCTCTTCTACCCGATCGACACGCCCCTGCGGCATTATGTCCAGTCGCAGGAGCATCTCGAACGCCACTGCCACGCGATCCACGCGATCGTCGCAGACGGCTGACCGGCTCCGCTTCCCCTCACGCCGCGCCGGCGATCGCACTCATCCGTACCGCGATTTCCTGCTCGCCCATCACGACATGCTGCACGCCCAGCCGTTCGAGATGGTCGACCTCCGCGTCCGAATGCGCGCGCGCGATGACCGGGATCGAGGCGTTGAGCTTGCGCGCGCGTTCGAACACCGCGCCCGCTTCGAAGCCCTCGGGGATGGCGATCAGCAGCGTCGCCGCCTTGTCGATGCCTGCCGCTTCCAGCGTGCTCCGCTCGGCAGCGTTGCCGCGCACGACGCCGTGGCCATCGGCCTCCACCTGGCGGGCGACGTCGGCCTGGTCCTCGACGATCAGGAAGGCCCGGCCGCTTTCGCCCAGCATTTTGGCGACACGCTTGCCGACCCGGCCATAGCCGACGACAATCACATGCCCCTCGCCCTGCGCGGCGGGCCCGGCCTCATCCTCGCCCGGATCGCACCGGCCGTGCGTCCCGATGATCAGCGAAAAGATGAAGGGATTGAGGAAGATCGAGATGATCGCGCCGGCGAGGATCAGATCGCGCGCCTCCGCCGGCAGGATGCCGAGCTGGGTACCCAGCGTCGCGAGAATGAACGAGAATTCGCCGATCTGCGCCAGGCTCGCCGCGACCGTCAGCGCGGTGCCGTTGCGATAGCCGAACATGCGGACGATCAGGAAGGCCGCGACCGATTTGCCGACGACGATCGTCGCGACCGTTGCGAGCACGGGCAAGGGCTGCTCGATCACTACCTTGGGATCGAAGAGCATCCCCACCGACACGAAGAACAACACGGCGAAGGCGTCGCGCAGTGGCAGTGTCTCCTCGGTCGCGCGGCGGCTGAGCGGCGTTTCGCCAAGGATCATGCCCGCGAAGAAGGCCCCCAGCGCGAAGGAGACGTCGAAGGCGATCGCCGCGCCGAAGGCGACGCCCAGCGCGATCGCCAGCACCGCCAGCCGGAACAGCTCGCGCGAGCCCGTATGCACCACCCAGTGCAGCACGGCGGGGATCAGCCGCCGGCCGACGATCAACATCAGCGCGATAAAACCCGCGACTTTGAGGAACGTCGTCAATAATGGCTGCGCAAGCGCGCTCCAGCCGCCCTCGCTCGCCATCACCTGCGGCAGCACCGGCAGCAGCACGAGCGCCAGCACCATCACCAGATCCTCGACGATCAGCCAGCCGACCGCGATCCTGCCGCGCTCGGTATCGATCAGGTCGCGCGTCTGGAGTGCACGGAGCAAAACCACCGTGCTCGCGACCGAAAGCGCGAGACCGAAGACGAAGCCGCCAAGCATGTTCCAGCCAAGCAGCCAGCCCAGCGCCATCCCCAGCAAGGTCGCAACGCCGATCTGCACGACCGCGCCGGGAATGGCGATGTTGCGGACCGACAGCAGGTCCTTGAGCGAAAAATGCAGTCCGACGCCGAACATCAGCAGGATGACGCCCAGTTCGGCGAGTTCGTTCGCCAGTTCGGCGTTGGCGACGAAGCCGGGCGTAAAGGGGCCTACCAGCACGCCGGCTACCAGATAGCCCGCGATGGGCGAAACTTTCAGGCGCTGCGCAAGCGCGCCCATGAAGAAGGCGAAGACAAGGCCGGCAACGATCGTGGCGATCAGCGGCGTGTGATGCGTCATGTAAAACTCCGTGCCGCGCCGCAGGCGGCTCGGCGCCTGCGGCACGCAATCAATCGGCGGTCGATCGGATGATGGCGGCGAGCAGCCCGGCGGTGCCGGCAATGCCTGCCCAGATGGTGGTGAGGAACCACCAGGGCGGCCGCTTCCTGTTCTTTTCCATCGTTACCTCGCGATGCTGAATCCGAAACCGGGGTGCCGCATCAGCGGCCCCGTCGTGCGGATCAGGCGCGCGGCGGCGCTCGCGCTCCAAGCGCACCCGCTCTGGCGGAACGCAGAATTACGGGATCGCGTACCAGCGGCTCTTCGCTGAAAGCGATGACGATGCACGCGACGACGATCACCGCCGCAAGCGGGACAAGAACAGGAAGAAGCCCGGCCTCGGACGACCCGTCGCGCGGGCGGGCAACGCCCTGCCCGGCCTGCAGGCGCTGCGATACCGGGCGGAGGGTAACGACGCTGGTGGTCGGATCGAAGGCCGATCCGATCGAACGGACCGGCAAGGCGCGAAGCGGCATGAGCGCACAGACCAGCGCGATCAGCAGCGCCATGGTCGCGGCGGCCATGAAGGCCCAGCGCGCGCCTTGCGCTCCCATCCAGCCTCTGGTCAGCCCCGGCCTGATACGCGATCCTCCACTGCGTGCGTCGGGCCGACTATAGCCCAGACGCACGCAATGCGAAACCGCGACGCCCGCCCGGCGCTCAGGCCTTGGCGGTTTTCGTCGCAGCCTTCTTGGCCGGAGCCTTTTTCGCCGTCTTGGCAGGCGCCTTCTTCGCCGGTGCCTTCTTGGCCGCTGCCTTCTTCTTGCCCTTGGGCGCTGCGGCCGCGCGCGCGTCGATCAGCTGGGCCGCTTCCTCCAGCGTCAACGCCTCCGGCTCGACGCCCTTGGGCAGCGTAGCGTTGGTCGCGCCATCGGTCACATACGGGCCATAACGCCCGGCCATCAGCCTGACCTCCGCCTCGGTGCGCGGATGCGCGCCGAGCACACGGAGAGGCGCGGCGGCGGCGCCGCGCGCCGGGCGCCCGCCATTGGCGGCTGCCTCGGCCAGCTTGACGACGGCGGCGTTCATGCCCGTCTCGAACACCTCGGCCGTCGAGCCCAGCCGCGCATATTTGCCGTCATGCGCCAGATAGGGGCCATAGCGCCCGATCGAAGCGGTGATCATCTTGCCCGTCTCGGGATGCGCGCCGATCTCGCGCGGCAGCGACAGCAGTTTCAGCGCCCATTCGAGATCCAGCCCGTCGCCGGGCAGATCCTTGGGGATCGACGCGCGCTTGGCCTCCTGGCCGTCGCCCAGCTGCAGATAGGGGCCGAAGCGCCCGCTGCGCTTCGACACTTCCAGCCCGGTCGCGGGATCGGTGCCCAGCGCTTCGGGTCCGCTATCCTCGCCGCCATTGCCGCCCGGTTGAGCGAAACGGCGCGTATATTTGCATTCGGGATAGTTTGAGCAGGCGACGAACGCGCCGAAACGCCCGCCACGCAGCGCCAGCCTCCCCTCCCCGCAATTGGGGCAGAGCCGCGGATCCGATCCGTCGGCACGCGCGGGAAAAAGATAGGGTTCGAGAAACTGGTCGAGCGCCGCCGTGATGTCCGACGGCTTCTGCTCCATCACCTGCTGGGTCTTGGGCTTGAAGTCGCGCCAGAAGGCCTCGAGCACGGCCTGCCACTGCGCGCGTCCGCCCGAGATATCGTCGAGTTCATCCTCGAGCCCGGCGGTGAAATCATAGGAGACGTAGCGCTCGAAGAAGCGTTCGAGGAACGCCGTCACCAGCCGCCCGCTCTCCTCGGCGAAGAAGCGGTTCTTTTCGGTGCGCACATAAGAGCGGTCCTTGAGCACCTGGATGATCGAGGCGTAGGTCGAAGGGCGCCCGATCCCCAGTTCCTCCAGCCGCTTGACGAGGCTCGCCTCGGAGAAGCGTGGCGGCGGCTGGGTGAAATGCTGTTCGGCGTGAACTGCCTTCTTCGCGGGTGCGTCGCCGGCGGCGAGGCGCGGCAGGCGGCGCGAATCCTCGTCGCCCTCGGCATCGCCGTTCTTGCCGACATCGTCGCGGCCTTCCTCGTAAAGCGCGAGATAGCCCGGGAAGAGCACGACCTGCCCGGTCGCACGCAGCGCCGTCTGACCCGTCGCTTCCTCCAGCTCCACGGTGGTCCGCTCCATCCGCGCCGAGGCCATCTGACTCGCCAGCGCGCGCTTGAAGATCAGGTCGTAGAGCCGCGCATCGTCGCCCGCAGCGGCGCGATCCTTGGAGAAATCGGTCGGGCGGATCGCCTCGTGCGCTTCCTGCGCATTCTTGGCCTTCGCCGTATATTGGCGCGGCTTGTCGGGCACGTAGGATGCGTCGTAGCGATCGGCGATCGCCTTGCGCGCAGCGGAGATGGCGCTGCCGTCCATCTGCACGCCGTCGGTTCGCATGTAGGTTATCAGGCCGGACTCATAGAGTCCCTGCGCGACGCGCATCGTGTGGCTGGCGGAAAAGCCGAGTTTGCGGGCGGCTTCCTGTTGCAGCGTCGACGTGGTGAAAGGCGGCGGCGGATTGCGCGTCGCAGGCTTGGTCTCAACCGATGCGACAGTGAAACGACCGGCCTCGACGGCGGTCTTCGCCGCCTCGGCATCGCCGGCATTGCCTAGCGTTAGACGATCGATCTTCTCGCCGCGCAAACGAACCAGACGGGCAATAAAAGCCTGTCCATCATGTTCCATATCGGCAAATACCGACCAATATTCCTGCGCGATGAAAGCCTCGATCTCGCGCTCGCGATCGACGATCAGGCGCAGCGCGACCGACTGGACGCGCCCCGCCGACTTCGCGCCGGGCAGCTTGCGCCACAGCACCGGCGAGAGGGTGAAGCCCACCAGATAATCGAGCGCACGCCGCGCCCGATAAGCGTCGATCAGGTCGGTATCGAGCTCGCGCGGCTTCGCCATCGCCTCGGTCACCGCCGCCTTGGTGATCGCGTTGAAGGTCACGCGCTCGACTGACTTGGGCAGCGCCTTCTTCGCCCTCAGCACTTCCTGCACGTGCCAGGAAATCGCCTCGCCTTCGCGATCGGGGTCGGTGGCGAGGATCAGTCGGTCGGCCTTCTTCGCCTCGTCGGTGATCGCGCGGAGCTGCTTACCCTTGTCGGCATAAGCCTCCCACTCCATCGCAAAGCCGTCGTCGGGATCGACCGATCCGTCCTTGGGCGGCAAATCGCGGATATGGCCATAGGACGCGAGAACACGATAATCCCCGCCCAGATATTTCTCGATGGTTTTCGCCTTGGCAGGCGATTCGACGATGACTAGCTGCATTGACCTGTTCGATGCCCCTCGTGTGTACGCGTAGGGTGGAAAGACCGGACGGGTCCAGTCAAGGGGGTGGCGTGACGCACGATCCAAAGATTGAATCTGTGGACACCCCCGCGCCGTTCAACCCCGGCAGGGCGGCAACGGCATGAGCCTGCTGCTCGTCGCCGCGCTTGCCGCCGCCGCGCCGCATGTCGGATCGGCGTCCCAGTGGCTGGCGCTGCCGCCCGCCGACGATTTCACGATCGCCTGGGGCGAGGATCGCGGCGGCGCGAAGATGATCCAGCGGATCCGGCGCGGCGAGACGCTCCAGTCCTGGTCGCGAATGATCATGGAGCAGAGCTTCGCCGGCGCGGGCCAGACCGACGCGGTCGACGCCCTGGGCCAGATCGGCGCGATGTGGCGCTCCACCTGCCCCGGCTCAACGCTGAGCGCGATCACCAGCACACCCGGCGATCCCGGCGGCGATCCCGGCCCCGTCGCGCGGATCAGCGGCGATTGCCCGCTCAACACGCAGACCGGCCGCCCCGAAAGCCTCTTCGCCGCCGCGACGCGCAGCGGCGACACGCTCTATGTCGCGCGCATCGCGATCAGGCGGAAGGCGACGGGCGACGACATAGGCTGGGCCGATGCGCTGCTTTCGGGGCTGACGATCTGCGTGCCCAACAGCCCCAAGGCGATCTGCCAGGATCAGTAAGAGGGCCGGATTTCCGATGATCGTCGCCCCCGTCGCTGTCATTGCGAGCGCAGCGAAGCAATCCAGAGGGCCGAACATCACCCTGGATTGCTTCGCTGCGCTCGCACTGACGGCGGGGGCCAAATAGCAGCCAGCCCTATCGCCCGCCCAGATAGCGCACCGACATGACCCCGTTGCTGGTGCCGAGATAGATGAGCGAGTCGACGCGGCCGGTGTAGGTCTGGCACTGGCCTTTGAAGGCCGGCTCGGTACAGACTTGCCAGTTGCCCACGGCATAGAGGCTGCTCGCCCGCCGCGCGAAGCGATAGGCTGAAAGATCGCCGATCGTCTCGTTGAGCGTCGTGACGCGTCCGGTCAGCCCCGGCCCCGAATAGAGCCGCAGCGTGCCCGCCGCCGGCTGGACGAGCGCGCGGTTGCGCTCATAGCTGCGGTCGCGCGCCGATGCCGGCGCGGCGAGAGTCAGCGCGCCCATGGTGAGGATCGCCAGATGCTTCATCGCCAACCTCCCTGTTCTCTCGGCGGCACTATGCACCGATTGGCGGGTGGCGGACAGCCTTGCGGCCCGCGTCATTGCGAGGAGGCGAAGCCGACGAAGCAATCCAGCTTCGATATCCGGCGTCGTTCTGGATTGCTTCGGCCTGCGGCCTCGCAATGACGGAGGCCGCAGGTCGATATATTCAGCCCACCAGGCTGACCTTCCCGCCCGCATGGCGATCGAGGCGCCCCGCCAGTTCAAGCTCAAGCAGCACCGTCTGTATGACGGCGGGCGCCGATCCCGACAGCCGGATCAGTTCGTCCACCGGCACGGGCACTGGCCCGAGCAGATCGACGATCGTCCCGCGCTCGTGGTCCGACGCATCGGACGAAAGCGGCCCGCTATCGAAGCCCGCGCCCGGATCGCGCAGCACACGCGCGTCGATCGGGCGGATCGCCTCGATGATGTCGGCGGCGGACTGGATCAGCGTCGCGCCTTCGCGGATCAGCAGGTTGCAACCCTGCGCGCGCGGATCGAGCGGCGATCCGGGCACTGCCATCACCTCGCGCCCGGCTTCGCCCGCCAGCCGCGCGGTGATCAGCGATCCCGATTTGGGTGCGGCCTCGACCACGACCGTCCCCGCCGCGACGCCCGCGATGATCCGGTTGCGCCAGGGGAAGTGACGCGCGCGCGGCTCGACGCCCGGCGGCTGTTCGGCGATCAGCAGTCCCTGTATCGCCACCGCATCCTGAAGCGCGGCATTTTCGGGCGGGAAGACCACATCGATGCCACCGGCGATCACGCCGATCGTGCCGCCATCGAGCGATCCGGCATGAGCCGCGCTGTCGATCCCGCGCGCCAGCCCCGAGGCGACGACGATGCCCTCGCGCGCCAGATCCTGCGCCAGCCCCCGCGCGAAGCGGCATGCCGCCGCCGATGCGTTCCGCGCGCCGACCATGGCGACGACGCTGCGCGCGGCAAGCCCCGTGTCGCCGCGCACGACGATCGCGGGCGGCGCGCTTTCGATCTCCCGCAGCAAGGGCGGATAATCGGGCTCATCGATGAAGATATGGCGCGCGCCGAGCGCCGCGACACGGCCGAACTCGGCTTCCACCGCGCGCGGATCGGCAAGTTCGACCGCCCTGCCCCCACCACGTGCCGCGAGCATCGGAACCGCGTCGAGCGCGGCCTCCGCGCTGCCGAAGCGACGGAGCAATGCTGCATAGGTAACCGGGCCGACATTGGCTGATCGGATGAGGCGGAGCTTGGCGCGCCGGGGCGCGTCTGCCGCGTTCACGCCTTGCTGGAGCCCACGCGCGGCTCGGTGCCGTCGAGCAGCCGCTCGATATTGCCGCGATGCTTCCACAGCACCATCAGCGCGAAGGCGACGAGCAGCAGCACCAGTTCGAACCGGCCGAAGATCGCGGCGGCGACGGGCGCGGAGACTGCGGCGCTCATCCCGCCCACCGACGAATAGCGCAGCAAGGCGAGCATCCCGAGCCAGACGGCCGCGAACACCAGCCCGATCGGCCAGTAGAGCGCAAGACAGATGCCGAGCAGCGTCGCGACGCCCTTGCCGCCCTTGAAGCCGAGCCAGACGGGATAGAGATGGCCGAAGAAGGCGCCCGCCGCGCCCAGCACCGCCCCGCCCTCGGGATGGACATAGGCGCCGAGCAGCACGGCCGCCGCGCCCTTCGCACCATCGAGGATCAAGGTCAGCGCCGCAAGCGACTTGCGCCCGGTGCGCAGTACGTTGGTGGCGCCGATATTGCCCGATCCGATGTTGCGGATGTCGCCCATGCCGGCGATGCGGGTGATGAGCAGGCCGAAGGGGATGGACCCGAGCAGATAACCCAGGACGAGCGCGATCGCGGGGCCGACCCACAACATGCCAGACATCAGACGCCCCCCAACAGCTTTCCGCGCGACAATAGGGGTTTGATCCCCCTGCGCAACAACTTACATTAAGGCGGTGACGACCGATAGCCGCCCCCTCCTCTTCTTCGATTCGGGGGTTGGCGGGCTTTCTGTCCTTGGCCCCACGCGGGCGCTTCTGCCCAACGCGCCGGTAGTCTATGCTGCTGATTCGGCCGGATTTCCTTATGGGCTGAAGACCGAGGCGGAGATTGCCGCGCGCGTTCCCGCGCTGCTCGGCAGGCTGGTCGAGCGCTATCGCCCGCGCCTTGTCGTCATCGCCTGCAACACCGCATCGACGATCGCGCTGCCTGCGGTGCGCGCGGCGCTCGACCTGCCCGTCGTCGGCACCGTTCCCGCGATCAAGCCGGCCGCGCTCGCCTCGCGCAATCGCGTCATCGGGGTGCTCGGCACCGACGCGACGGTCCGCCAGCCCTATGTCGATCGGCTCGCAGCCGAATTCGCCGCCGACTGCATTGTGCTGCGCCACGGATCGGCGCGCCTCGTCGAACTGGCCGAGGCCAAGCTGCGCGGTCACCACGCCGATCCGGCCGAGTATGAGGCGATCATGCGCGGGTTGACCGACCAGCCGGGGGGCGACCGGATGGACGCGGTGGTGCTCGCCTGCACCCATTTCCGCCTAGTCGATGCAGAATTGGCGCGCGCGTCGCCCGGCGTGGCGCTGGTCGACGGCGCCGACGGGATCGCACGGCGGATCGATTATCTGACCGAGGCGCAGGACTGGTCTGACGATCCGGGCGAGGGCGTGGCCTTGTTCACCGCGCTCGGCCCACACGAACAGGCGCTCGCCCCCGCGCTCGCGGACTTCGGCCTGACGCGCATCGAGGCGCTTTAGAGTTTGTTCGAAAATGCGCTGAAGGCGCATTTTGCGGCACCGGCGCCGATCTCGAACGTGCTTTAGACGACCTAAACCAACGATCACTATGATCGACAATTTGCGAGGCGTTATCACTGGCATTGCAGATTTTTCGGGAGTATCGCGACGATCGTGATGACGCAGACATCCGAAGAGCGGGCAGTCGACTATAACCACGTCTTCTCCCAGGCCATCGACCGCCTGCACGCCGAAGGGCGCTACCGGGTCTTCATCGATATTTTGCGCAACAAGGGCATGTTCCCCAATGCGCGCTGCTTCGCCGGGCATAACGGGCCGAAGCCGATCACCGTCTGGTGCTCGAACGACTATCTGGCGATGGGCCAGCATCCCAAGGTGATCGCAGCGATGGAGGAAGCGCTCCACGATGTGGGCGCGGGATCGGGCGGCACGCGCAACATCGGCGGCAACACCCACTATCATGTCGATCTCGAAGAAGAGCTGGCCGACCTCCACGGCAAGGAAGGCGCGCTGCTCTTCACCTCGGGCTATGTCTCGAACGAGGCGACGCTCTCGACGCTCGCCAAGCTGCTGCCGGGCTGCATCATCTTCTCCGACGAGCTCAACCACGCCTCGATGATCGCGGGCATCCGCAATTCGGGCTGCGAGAAGCGCGTCTTCCGCCACAATGATCTCGAACATCTCGAAGAGCTTCTGGCCGAGGCGCCCAAGGGCGTCGCCAAGCTGATCGCGTTCGAAAGCGTCTATTCGATGGACGGGGACATCGCGCCGATCGCCGAGATATGCGACCTCGCCGACAAATATAACGCCCTCACCTATCTGGACGAGGTGCACGCGGTCGGCATGTACGGCCCGCGCGGCGGCGGCATTTCCGATCGCGACGCCGTGGCGCACCGGCTGACCATCATCGAAGGGACGCTGGGCAAGGCGTTCGGCGTGATGGGCGGCTATGTCGCGGCCGACCGGCAGATCATCGACGTGATCCGCAGCTATGCGCCGGGCTTCATCTTCACCACCTCGCTGTCGCCGGTGCTTGTCGCCGGCGTGCTGGCGAGTGTGCGCCACCTGAAATCGTCGAGCGTCGAGCGCGAGGGCCAGCAGGCCGCCGCGGCCCGGCTCAAGGCGATGATGCGCGATGCTGGGCTGCCGGTGATGAACTCGACCACGCACATCGTGCCGCTGATGGTCGGCGATCCGGTAAAAGCCAAAAAGATCAGCGATATATTGCTCGCCGAATATGGCGTCTATGTGCAGCCGATCAATTACCCCACGGTGCCGCGCGGTACGGAGCGGCTGCGCTTCACCCCCGGCCCGGCGCACAATGAAGAGATGATGCGCGAGCTCGTCGAGGCGCTGGTCGAAATCTGGGACCGCCTCGAAATGCGCAAGGCCGCCTGATCGGGGCGCCGGCGATGCTGATCGTCACCGGATCGGTCATTGCCAGGGACGGCGCGTTCGATGCGCTGCTGGAAGCATCGCAGGCGCATGTCGGGCGATCGCGCACCGAGCCGGGCTGCATCGCGCACGCCGTCTATCGCGATACCGAAAATCCGCTGCGGCTCTTCTTCTTCGAACGCTGGGAAAGCCGCGCGCATCTCGACGCACACTTCGAGACCGCCGGCACTGCGACGTTCCTCGCCGCGACACGCGATCTCGTCGCGGGCAAGCCCGATCTCGATATCTACACGGTTGCCGAAGGCTGATCGGGCCGCCGCAGCGCGGCTTCCCACGCATAGCCCCGATAGAGCGGGCGGAAGCTGAGCGTCAGGCCGCGATCGGCGGCCAGATTGCGCAGCGCCGCTTCCAGGTCGGCGCGCGGCGTCACGTCGAACTTCGCCAGCCATGCATGAAGCCCGCGCCGGAACCAGCGCGGAAGCCGCTCCTGCTGCCCGAAATCGACGATGTGGAGCTCGCCGCCCGGCGCCAGCGCATCGGCCGCCGCCACAATCGCCTGACGCCAGGGCGGGATCATCGACAGCGTGTAGGACATCAGGATGCGGTCGAAGGCGGGCACGCCGAACATTGCCTGCGCGTCGAACCCGGCGGCATCGCCGCGCGCCAGCGCGATACGACCGCCCTGCCCCGCCCGCGCGATGCTCGCAGCCGCCGTCTCCAGCATCACCGCCGAAATATCGAAGCCGTGGCAGCGCGCCTGGGGCCAGGCCCGCGCCGCGACGATCAGGTTGCGCCCGGTGCCGCAGCCGACCTCAAGCACGGTCCCGCCCGGCGGCGGCGCCAGCGCGCGGATCGCCCGGTCGCGGCCGAGCAGATAATATTTGCGCGTCAGATCGTAGATGTGGCGCTGGCGGCGATAGATGGCATCCATCGCCTTGCCGGCATCGGTCGCCGTCGCGGTCATGCGTCCTTCAGCACGTAGAGATGCACGCCGCCATAGATGGACGATCGGTCGCGGCGCGTATAGTCGCGCGACGCCTCTTCCTCATAGCGGAAGCGGTCGAGGATGGCGTCGGGCACGCGGCCCGGCAGCAGGCTCGGCTCGGCAGCGGTGCGGAAAAGCACGCGCGCGCCGGGCCTGGCGGTGCGCAAGATTTCGCTCCACAGCGTCGTCAGTTGCTCGTTGGTCATCCAGTCCTGCGCGTCGAGCAGGATATAGCGATCGACGCTTGCGGCATCGCGGCTGCGCAGATGATCGCCGAAATTGACGTGGCGTACGGTCACCCGGTCGACGCGCGAGACCACGGCGTCATGATGGCGCGCCTGCAGATAAGGCGGCAGCGAGGCGTCGGGCGCCGCCTGATAGCCGCGACCGAAGGCCTGCCAGGCGAAATAATTGCCGCGAATGTCGAAGTCGCAGGCCAGCTTCTCGAGCCGCTGGCGCAGCACGCTCGCCATACCTTCGGGATCGTCGCCGGCCAGCGCGTCATATTGCGCGGGCGGGATGCCGAGGCCGAAGAGCGAGGCGGGCTGGTCGGTCAGCCAGCGAATGAACTTCTTGTCGAAGATCGGGGCGAAACGACGGTCGAAGATCGCACGTTGCTCCTCAATGCTACCGGCGGCGAGGATCTCGCGCGGATCGATGCCATAGAGCCTGGCGAGCAGGTGCGCGGTGCCGATAAAGGTGCCGAGCAGGCCGCGCCGGTAGATGCCGGTCTTGAACCCGCCGATGCGACGCCGGCCTGAAAGATCGCGCCCTTCCCAGTAGCGGCGCGATGTCTCGTCCAGATGCGGCGCGACATGGCGCTTATAGGCTTCGATATTCTCGCGCGACGCAGCGCCGCCGAAGAAACGGAGGAAGGCGGCATGATCGGGCAGGTGGCGCGCGGCGGCCAGCTTCAACCGGTTGAGCGCGATATGCGCGGTGTTGAGATCGACGGCGGTGACGCTGGCCGGATTGGCGGTGAGATAGCTCAGCACGTTGCAGCCGCCCGACGCGATCGTCACGACATGACTGTCGGGCGTGATCGCCAGCGCCTCCATGTCGACTTCGGGGTCTTCCCAGATTTGGGCGTAGACCAGGCCCCGAAAGGCGAAGGCGAAGGCGCGTTCGAGCAGACCCTGTCTGGTGAGCGTCTCGGCGCGCTGCATGGCGCCGCGCACCGCCCTGCCAGTGGAAAGGGTCGAATGGCTGATCATCGCAATGTCCTGTGGAAGCCGCGTTTCGGGGGATTTAAGGCCGTGATGTTACAGCCCCGCGACGGTTCGGGGACCGATTGTCACAATCAGGTCGCATAAGCCGCCGGGTCGGCTTGTCCAGAGCCTGCCGGCTCGCGACCGATCTCCTGAACGAAGTCGAGAAACGCCCGCACCTTGGCCGGCGGCAGATGGCGCGACGGGTGATAGGCGTAAAGCGGCCAGGTCTCGGTCGACCAGTCGGCGAGAATCGACACCAGCGCCCCGCTGTCGAGCCAGGGCTTGAGGCCGAGCCCTAGGCTCTGGAAAATGCCCTGCCCCGCGACGCATGCGGCAAGCGCCGCCGATGGGTCATCGGTCGTCATCCGGCCGCGCACATCCGCTTCAAACAGATCACCGCCGCGCCCGAACTCCCACGCGAAGGGCCGGCCCGTCTGCGGATCGCGGAACAGGATGGCCTCGTGGTCGACCAGATCGCGCGGAGTCGCCGGCACGCCGCGTCGATCGAGGTAGGAAGGCGCGGCGCAGGTCAGGACCGGCGTTTCCAATATCCGCCGCGCGACGAGCGACGCGCCGTCGGCCGGGCCAAAGCGCACCGCCACGTCGACGCCCGCCATCATCTCCTCGCGATGATTGCTGACGAGGAGGTCGAGCGACAGCATCGGAAAACGATCAAGGAAGCGCCGCAAATTGGGGGCAAGGACCATCCGTGCAAACCAGGGGTCGACATTGGCGCGCAACCGGCCGCTGGCGATTGAGGCGGCCCCTGCCGGCTCGGTTGCCGCCTCCTCAATGCCCGCGATCAGCGGCATCACCCGCGCATAGAAAAGCCGCCCCTCCTCGGTCAGCGTCGCGTTGCGAGGCGTCCGGTCGAACAGGCGAACCCCGACGCGCGCTTCCAGCCGGGCGACCGCGCGGCTCACGCCCGACGCCGTCAAACCCAGCGTTTCTCCGGCGCGGGCGAAATTGCCCGCCTCGACGATCGCGGCCAGCACCCCCACGCCATTCAATATCCTGGTGTCGAAATTCATCGGCGCCCCGCATGACTTCTGATCACAGAAGCGATGATATTTATGCGCTCAAATCATCTCGCGCGCCATCCTAAATAGCATGCGACGCGATCAGGCATCGCGCTGAACGAAGGAGCTTTGAGATGTTCGCCATTACCGGAATCACCGGCCAGGTCGGCGGTGCGCTCGCCGGCGCGCTGCTCGATGCAGGCCTCCCCGTGCGCGCCATCGCGCGCGATCCTGTGAAGGCCGCCATATGGGCGACGCGTGGCTGCGAGATCGCCCGGGCCGACATGGCCGACGCGGCCGCCCTCGCCGATGCCTTCCGGGGCGCGGAAGGGGTGTTCATCCTGCCGCCGTCCGATTTCGATCCGGAGCCCGGCTATCCGGAAGCAAAGCGCGTGATCGCCGCTGTCCGCCGCGCGCTCGACGATGCGCGCCCGCGGCGCATCGTCTGCCTCTCGACGATCGGCGCCGACGCGCAGCAGGATAACCTGCTGACCCAGCGCACCCTGATGGAGCAAGCGCTGTCCACGCTCTCCATCCCCGTCACTTTTCTGCGTCCCGGCTGGTTCATCGAAAATGCCGCCTGGGATGTCGGCTCCGCGCGCGACGAAGGCGTCATCCGCAGCTTTCTCGCGCCGCTCGACCGCCGCATCGCGATGGTGGCAGTCGCCGATATCGGTCGCATAGCGGCCGCGTTGATCCGCGAACGCTGGACCGGCGTGCGCATCGTCGAACTGGAAGGGCCGGAGCGCGTGTCGCCCGACGACCTCGCGGCAGCCTTCGCAACGGCGCTCGGCCGCCCAGTGCGGGCAGAGGCGATTCCGCGCGACGCATGGGAAGCGTTGTTCCGCGCGCAGGGCGCCCGAAATCCCTTGCCGCGCATGCGGATGATCGACGGCTTCAACGAAGGCTGGATCGATTTTGCCCAGGACAACCCCCGCTTGCTCAGGGGGCGAGTCAGCCTGAACGAAGCGATCGCTGCGCTCGTCGCTGCCGACGGTCAAAGAACCAATTGAACCCCGATGGCTGAGGCGCCGTCCTGCAACGCCTCAGCCATCGGATGCCATCGTCATGCTGGTCCGTCGCTTCAAGTCAGCGAAGCAATGCCTTGAGGCGCGGATCATCCTTGCGGTCGCTCAGCAATTGTCGACCACACCACCGCGCAGCCGCGCTAAAACCTTTCAGGCTGAATCGCTTGTGCCGCCTTGGCGTCTTTTCCTCATTATCCGGGTCGCGATAACCGATTGCGAAGCTCGAGGCGCCGAACATGTCCTTCGTCAGATAGGCGAGCGGCAGCCATTCGTCTTCCGGAGAGGCTCGGAAAACCAGCGTCGCGATGTCGAAGGACAACAGGACGCCGCCTTTTTCCGGAGGCCGCGCCAACCGCCACGGCAGCGACGCGACCTGATAGCTCTTGCCGGCTACGCTGATCGCGTCGACCTGCAACTGTCCGGACGGCGCTTCGGCGCGTCCGGGAAAAAGCCACCGCGCGACCATCTGGTCGCTTTCCGGGGGTCTGACCTGAAACAGCACGACGCCCGGTGTCGTCATCCGACAGGCATATTGCGGCCCGGACTCATAATCGGATTCGAAAAAGGCGGTATCGGCACGCCACATGCCGGATTTGAAGGTCGCGACACGGTGCGCATCGAACGCGGCGTCGATGACCTGCGCATGCGCCGGAGTTGCGATCAACGCGGCTCCAGCGCCGAGGAAAAGCAGTTGGGGCCCGAACAGAATGCGCATGTTGCAAGTCTAACCAACCCTAGTTTCCGACATGCTAAACCCGCTCGAACAGCAGCGCCTTGGCGCCGGCATATTGGGCCTCGCCATAGGAACGGAAGCCGAGGCGTTCGGCGAGGCGGACCGAGGCGTAGTTGCCATCCTCGATCATGCACACGGCGCGGGTGAAGCCTTTCATCTCCGCTCCCCAGCGCAGGGCAGCCTCCATCGCCTCGGCCGCGTAGCCGCGGCCATGGACCGAAGGATCGAAAGCCCAGCCTGCCTCGGGTGCGCCATCGAAGCGCGGATCGAGTTCGCGGCGGCCTTCGAACAGGCCGACATCGCCGACATGGCGGCCCTCGGCGCGGTCGATCACGGCCCAGAAGCCGTGGCCGTTGAGTGACCAGTGGCCGGCATAGCGGAGCAGCCTGCTCCACACCTGCTCGGGCGTCTGCGGCTCGCCGCCCACGAAGCGGACGACGGCGCGGTCGCTCCACAGTGCGAGCAGGCTTTCAAAATCCTCCCGACCATGCGGGCGCAGGATCAGGCGCGCTGTTTCGATCATGCGCGCAAGGTCAGTCGCGACAGAAGCCTTCGCCGGACTGGATGATCAGGCAATCATCCTTGCCGGCGAGATATTTGAGGCCCGTATCCGCGCCGGTGCCCGCGCGAATCGTCTCGGTCTTGCCGCCGCGCGCGAAGCTGATCGTCTCGCCGTTCGCGGTGCCGACATATTTGTTCGTGCCGTCGAGCAGGGTGATGGTCAGCGCATATTTGCCTGCCTCATGCCCCGGCTCGATATCGAGGACGAGGCCTTCGACGCCGATCCACTTGCCGATCCACGCATCGGTGGGGTTGGCCGATTCATCGGGCGGGACGACTTCATATTCGGGCGGCGGCAACGCGTTGCCCGGGGGCATGCCATCCGCCGTCTGCTCGGCGGTCTGCGCATTGTCCGCGCCCTTCTGTCCCGAACAGGCGGCCAGTGCGAGCGCCAGCGCAAAGCCGGTGCCGAGCGTCCCAATCGTGCGGCGCATGCGAGTCTCCTTTGCCCCCGAGCCATGGAGGCTAGCGGCTGGCCTTCGTTCCTCCAACCCCCTCGCCGGCGACCGGGCTCCGCCCATGTCACCATCCCGTCATCCAAAGGTAGCGCTTCGGCGCGCAAGACCGTAGAGAGCCGCCATCCGACTCATCTTTGGAAAGACGCGGGCCATGTCCGAACCGATCGCGATCGCATCCGATCACGCAGCCGTCGCCTTGAAGGCCACGCTCGTCGCATGGCTGCGCGACGGCGGCCATCAGGTGATCGACCTTGGCCCGGCCGACGAAAGCTCGGTCGACTATCCCGATTATGGCTACAAGCTCGCCGGCGCGATCGAGGAAGGCCAGGCCGTGCGCGGCATCGCGCTGTGCGGTTCGGGGATCGGCATCTCGATCGCCGTCAACCGCAACCCGGCCTGCCGCTGCGCGCTCGTTTCCGAGCCGCTCTCGGCCGCGCTCGCCCGCCAGCACAACGATGCCAACGTCGTTGCGATCGGCGCGCGGCTGACGGGCATCGATATGGCAAAGGCGTGCATCGACGCATTCCTTTCCACCCCATTCGAAGGCGGCCGCCACGCCGGCCGCGTCGCCAAACTCTCCACCCCAGCCTTCGCGAAGGAGCCCGCATGAGCACCAACCCCCGCACGCTGCACGACGTCCAGCCCGACGGCTTCTTCACGCGCGGCCTCGCCGACGCCGACCCGGCGGTGTTCGCCGGCATCGGCCACGAACTGGCGCGCGAGCAGAACCAGATCGAGCTGATCGCATCGGAAAACATCGTCTCGCGCGCCGTGCTTCAGGCGCAGGGATCGGTCTTCACCAACAAATATGCCGAGGGTTATCCGGGCAAGCGCTACTATCAGGGCTGCGCACCTTCGGACGAGGTCGAGACGCTGGCGATCGAGCGCGCCAAGCAGCTGTTCGGCTGCGGCTTCGCCAACGTCCAGCCGCATTCGGGCGCGCAGGCGAACGGCGCGGTGATGCTTGCGCTCACCAAGCCGGGCGACACCATCCTCGGCATGTCGCTCGATGCCGGCGGCCACCTGACCCACGGCGCCAAGGCGGCGATGTCGGGCAAATGGTTCAATGCCGTGCAATATGGCGTGCGCGAGGACGACCATCTGATCGACTTCGATCAGGTCGAGCGGCTCGCCAAGGAACATAAGCCGACGCTGATCATCGCCGGCGGCTCAGCCTATCCGCGCCACATCGATTTCGCGCGCTTCCGCGCGATCGCCGATGAAGTCGGCGCGCTGTTCATGGTCGACATGGCGCACTTCGCGGGCATCGTCGCGGCGGGGTTGCATCCCTCGCCCTTCGGCCATGCGCATGTCGTGACCACGACCACGCACAAGACGCTGCGCGGCCCGCGTGGCGGCATGGTACTGACCGATGACGAGGCGATCGCCAAGAAGATCAACTCGGCGGTGTTCCCCGGCCTGCAGGGCGGCCCGCTGATGCACGTCATCGCCGCCAAGGCCGTGGCGTTCGGCGAGGCGCTGCAGCCCAACTACAAGAGCTACATCGCGGCGGTGCTGGAGAATGCGAAGGTGCTCGCCAGCCGCCTCAAGGAGCGCGGCGCCGATCTGGTCGCCGGCGGCACCGACACGCATCTCGCGCTCGTCGACCTCCGCCCGCTGGGCGTGACCGGCCGTGACGCCGACGAAGCGCTCGAGCGGTCGGGCATCACCTGCAACAAGAACGGCATCCCGTTCGATCCGCTGCCCCCGGTCAAGACCAGCGGCATCCGCGTGGGGTCACCCGCCGGCACCACGCGCGGCTTCGGCCCCGCCGAGTTCCGCGAGATCGGCGACATGATCGCCGACGTGCTCGACGCGCTCGCCGCCAAGGGCGAGCATGGCGACCCGGCGGTCGAGAACGCGGTCAACGATCGCGTCCGCGCCCTGTGCGCGCGCTTCCCCATCTATCCGGAGGCGTGATGATCCGCTCGCGCGGTTACGGCACCGGCCCGCTCCCCCGCGAGGAGCAGTAAATGCGCTGCCCGTTCTGCGCGCATGAGGACAGCCAGGTGAAGGACAGCCGCCCCACCGAGGATGGGGCGGCGATCCGGCGGCGGCGGCAGTGCGAAGGTTGTGGTGCGCGCTTCACGACGTTCGAGCGCGTGCAGATCCGCGACCTGACCGTGGTGAAGAGCGAGGACCGGCGCGAACCCTTCGACCGTGAAAAGCTGGCGCGATCGATCGCGATCGCCTGTCGAAAGCGCCCCGTAGACCCGGTGCGGATCGAGCGCCTGATTTCCGGGATCCAGCGCCAGCTGGAGACCACGGGGGACAGCGAAGTGCCCGCGAAGCAGATCGGCGAGCTGGTGATGGAGGGACTGCGCGGTATCGATCACGTCGCCTATATTCGCTTCGCCAGCGTCTACAAGGATTTCACCGAAGCGCGCGATTTCGAGGATTTCGCCGGCACCGTCGCGCAGGGTCCCGCCAAGGAATGAGCGGGACCCCGTCCGCGCCGCCGCCCGTCATCGTCCTCGTCCGCCCGCAGCTGGGCGAAAATATCGGCAAGGCGGCGCGTGCGATGCTCAATTTCGGGCTGACCGAAATGCGCCTCGTCGCCCCGCGCGATGGCTGGCCTAATCCGTCCGCTGGCCCTGCCGCGAGCGGCGCCGACATTGTGCTGGCCGAGGCGCGCGTCTTCGACAGCGTTGCCGAAGCGGTTGCGGATTGCGCGCATGTCTATGCGACGACGGTGCGCAAGCGCGGCGTCACCAAGCCGGTCGTCACGCCCGAGCAGGCCGCGCGCGCCATCCGCACCTCGCCCGAGCGGACCGCCATCCTCTTCGGCCCGGAGAGATCGGGCCTCGAGACCGACGACGTGGCGTTGGCGCGCGAGATATTGACGGTGCCGATCAACCCCGAATTCGGATCGCTCAACCTCGCGCAAGCCGTCATCCTCGTCGCTTACGAATGGTCGAAGGGCGAAACGCTGGCGAGCCCGCCTGTCGTCGACCTCGAACCGCCCGCGCCGCAGGAAGAGCTGGAGGACCTGATCCAGGACCTGACCGCGAAACTCGACGAGGCCGGATATTTCTTCCCGCCGGCCCGCGCGCCCGCGACGCGCCGGACGCTTCGCACCGTGCTCACCAAGGCCGGCTGGTCTTCGCTCGACGTGCGGACAATGCGCGGCGTGATCAACACGCTGATGCGTCCACGACGGAGGTAATAAATCTATCGCAGCGCAACATGGTGAGATATATATAGTGATGAGTCGGCGATACGGCGGTCGCGATCTTGCGTCACGACCGCACTCGAAGTGCCCGTTATCCGATGGGACGCTTCGACCGGCGAGGTTGAATCTCTTTGACGGGAATTATGTGATGCTGCTTGCGACTGCCTTGTTGCTTCTTGCGCCCGCCACCGCCGAAACGCCGGCCGCCGCGCCGACCCCGGCACCTGCCGAGAAGGTCATCTGCAAAAAATCGATCGAAACCGGATCGCTGGTGAAGGGCCGTAAAATCTGCCTGACCGCGAAGCAGTGGCGCCTCGCCTCCGAGAGCGCGAGCAACACTGCGATGCGTATGCAGTCGGAAAATGGCCGCCTCGAAGGCACCAACTGATCCGAGACGGTTTGAACGGGCGGATCGGGCCTTATTAAGAGCCCTCCGCCCGCAAATCGCAGACTGACGGCTCAACGACGCGTTTCAGGAGAATGATGCGATGCTGATGGTGACCGCTCTTCTGCTTCTAGCGCCGACCACGGGCGAACAGCCCGCGCCTGCGCCGTCCCCGGCCCCTGCCGAAAAAGTCATCTGCAAGAAATCGATCGAGACCGGATCGCTCGTGAAGGGCAAGAAGATTTGCCTGACCGAGAAGCAGTGGCGCCTTGCCGCCGAAAGCGCCAGCAACAGCGCGATGCGCATGCAGTCCGAGAACGGACGCATGGAAATGCCGCACTGATCGATTTTCGCCGGGCGCTTGCCGCTCAGGTCCGCCTGTCGAACGCCTCGAGTTCATAGGCGATCGAGGCTTCCACGAGCGCTTCCCACAAATCGCCCGCGAGACTGGCCGGCACGCCCTTTTCGGCGGCATGGCTCTTCACATTGGCGATCACCTGCGCCTTGCGTGCCTCATCGCGTACCAGATTGCGATCAGGCTTGATCCGCGCGGCCGCATCCATGAAGCGCATCCGGACGCCAAGCAGCGCCACCAGCTGACGGTCGATGCTATCGACGCCGGCGCGTACATCGGTCATTGTCGTGCAGGATTCGGGGGGCAGGAAATTATCGTCGTGCATGGCCGCCTTCTAGCCATGCGCCCCGCCCTGTCCATGGCTGACTTGTCCAAGGTTGACTCGAAGCCCGTGTCCCGCTAACCGCGCGCCTTCGCAAACGGCTCCGCACCCCGGTGAAGCGGCGGCCCTGCCTCCCGATCTACGGACAAGCAGCGCGATGACCGGGACCGATCGCTCGTCACCTGTGGCGGCGGTCAATGTTGTTGGCAATTGCTAAGGAATTACACATGTCGAAGCGCAGTAGCGCCAAGTACAAGCTCGATCGCCGCATGGGCGAGAACATCTGGGGCCGCCCGAAGTCCCCGGTGAACAAACGTGAATATGGCCCCGGCCAGCACGGCCAGCGTCGCAAGGGCAAGGTCTCGGACTTCGGTCTCCAGCTCCGCGCCAAGCAGAAGCTGAAGGGCTATTATGGCGACGTGACCGAGAAGCAGTTCAAGAAGGCCTATGTCGAGGCGAGCCGCATGAAGGGCGATACCTCGCAGAACCTGATCGGCCTGCTCGAGCGCCGCCTCGACGCGATCGTCTATCGCGCCAAGTTCGCGCCGACGATCTT
This sequence comes from Sphingomonas sp. EU05-FHT14C10, assembly GCF_058790595.1. Taxonomy (NCBI): domain Bacteria; kingdom Pseudomonadati; phylum Pseudomonadota; class Alphaproteobacteria; order Sphingomonadales; family Sphingomonadaceae; genus Sphingomonas; species Sphingomonas sp. EU05-FHT14C10. The sequence goes on from NZ_JBYTEN010000001.1 coordinate 490,229, forward strand.
CGCCGCGCGCCAGCTGGTCAGCCACGGCCACATCCACGTCAACGGCGTGAAGTGCAACATCGCCTCGCGCCTAGTGAAGCCGGGCGACGAAGTGACGCTGGGCAAGAAAGCGCAGGAAATGGCGCTGGTGCTCGAAGCGCAGAGCCTCGCCGAGCGCGACATTCCCGACTATGTCGCCCCCGACGGCGCCGCCAAGATCACCTTCACCCGCGTGCCGACGCTGGACGAAGTGCCTTACCCGGTGAAGATGGAACCGAATCTGGTCGTCGAGTTCTACTCGCGCTGATCCGACGGAACCTGCGAAACATGGAAGGGCGGCCAGCGATGGCCGCCCTTTCTCGTTTTACTTGATGCCCATCTGTTCGCGCAGGAAAGCGTCGCTGCGCCTCAGCATATCAGCACGGGCGATATTGGATTCCAGCGAGTGCGCAAGCCCCGGATATTCGACATAGAGATAGTTTTTGCCGGCGCCCTTGAGCTTACCGGCCATAAGCTGCGAGTGTTCGATATAGACATTCTGGTCCATGTCCCCGTGGAAGAGCATGATCGGGGCGGTGATCGCAGCAACATTCTGCGCCGGCGACCCGGCTCCCGCATTGCCATTGGCGTACAGAAAATTCTGGACCAGCATGAATTGCGAGGAATAGCGATATTGCTCAGCCAGCTCGCTTACATCTGTAACGGGAGCGACAGCGACTGACGTGACCCCCGGCTTTCATCCAGCGGCAACCAGAGACCGATCATTGTTGTCGCGCATCAGCGCAGGTGAAGCAA